>JBHELH010000095.1:0-3420 GCA_046263215.1 Gemmatimonadaceae bacterium
CCGCCCCTTCCTTCCCTACCAAAGATCGTTGAACGTCAAGAACACCGACGCCGCCTCGCGCCCGCGCTGGTAGGTGTAGAGCGGCAGGTCGACGCGGATCTGAACGTCGCGATCGTAGAGCCGGCCCCGTAGCGACACGCCGGGGCCCAGGTCAGCGAAGAAAGTCTGGTTAGCTGCTCCGTCGACGCGGCCGATTGCGACGTCGGCGAATGCGGCGGCCCAGAGCGAGAGGCCGCGCGCGCCGCCGAACGGGCCGACGAGTTGCCGGCGCGCTTCGACGTTGGTCGCGAGCACGCGGTCCAACGCCAGGGTCGGGCCGTAGCCGCGGAGGGCCGCGCCTCCGAGCGGCAGGTATGCCAGCTCGCGCGAGACGTCCGACGTGAGCTTCTTCAGCGCGGCGCCGCGCGGCCGGTAGAAGTGATTCTCGAACGTGGAGATCGGGTCACGGGCCGCCGCGTACAGCGCGCGCTGCGCCGGCGCGTTCGCACTCGCCCCGGCGAAGATCCGCGCCGACACGCGCGTTGCACTGTCCGCGTACGCCAGCCCCTGCACCTCCGCCTCGAGCCGGCCGTATCCGCGCGAGACGACGCCGGCGCTCGTACCGTCCGCGTAGCCGACTACGCCGCCGAGACGCGCGTAGATTGAATCGACGGTCCGGGCCGCGAGCGGCAGTCGAACGGCGGCGACGCCGCTGAGGTCAGTTGTCCCTTCCTCGTTCCACGACTCGGGAAGGAACGCACGATCTGACGGGTACGCCCCGGTCACTGTGGCCGAGGCCGAGATGCGCGGGCCGCGCGCGAAGAAGAACGGGCTGAGATCCCAGCTCCGCGTCCAGTCGAGCTTCGCAATCCCGTCGAGAAACGCGATGCCCCCGCGCTGCCCGACTAGCGGACGCGTGAAGAACGGCAGATACGGGTTCTCCGCGCGCGCCCAGACCTGCAGCTGGCTCGCCATCGACGCGTCCGGCCCCGACCGGCGCGCCGCAACAGCGACGCCGAGCTCTCGGCGGTCGAGCCACGTGAGGTAGCTGCTCCGCGCGCGGGCGCCAACGGTATACCCGCCCGGCTCCGAGTACCAGGCCATCGGCAGGAACGCGACGATGCTCCGCTCGCGGTCCGCCTGGTCGAGAAACGGCCAGTCGAACATGTACTTCGCGCGACCGACCACCGCGTCCGCGACCTTGTCGTTCCGCCGGTCCCAGTCCACCGTCGTGTGGAAGGGGTCGAGTCGAATCTCCTGCGGCCGCTCCGCCGTGATGACGTCGACCACCTGACGGTCGGCGAGGGCATTCCCGCGCGCGATCGTCCACCCGGTGCTCGTTCGCACGCCGACCGGCATCGGGTGCTGATAGTCGCCACGGCGGACGACGAGCGCGCGCGTGAGCCAACGCCCGTCCGTGGCGCGCTCCACGTTGACGTCCCGAAGTGCGTAGTCCAGAAGGCCGACGTGGTGAACCCACTCCGCGAAGAACCACCCGAGGTCCCGCCCGCCCGCGCGCTCGGCCGCGGCGCGCATGGCCCGCTCGTCGACGTGCTTCAACGCCCAGCGATGATAGTAGTCGCGAAGAAAGCGACGGAACGCGTCGTCGCCGATGACGTCACGCAGCTGTCCGTACATCATCTCCGCGCGGTCGTAGATCATCACGTTGTAGACGGCGAACTCACGGAACTCGTGCGCGACCGTGCCGATCGGCTCGGTGCGCCCGAGCAACTCCAGTCGCAGCATGCCGAGGCCGGCGCTGTCACGCCGCGGGATCGTGACGGCGTTGATGCGGTAGCCCTCCGGCAGGCGGCCCGGCGGCTCGACGCGACCGGATCGCGCGCGCTCCTGCGGCGTCTGGCCAAGCGCCCACGACGTCTGGTAGGAGGTCAGCCCCTCGTCCATCCATCCAGAACGCCACTCGTTGTTGGCGAGAATGCCGTGGGTGAAGATGTGCCCGCCCTCATGGAGGATGAGCCCCGGCGATGGGGAGCCGTTCATCATCAGCATCGGGAACTCGGTGCCGCCACCCTCGATCCGGTGCAAGTTGGTCATCTGCGGGTACGCGTACGGTCCGTAGACCGACTCGAGCCACCGCAGCGCCGCGATCGTCGACCGGAGGGCACGTCTCCCGCCCCACGTCGTGTCGTCGCCCGGACGGTACAGCACGTGGACGGCGACCGTGTCCCACGTCGGGAATCGGACGCGCGCGCCGCCGTCGGCCGCGGCGTCGCGCACGTACGCGCCGCCCTCGTACCGGTACTCCGGCGACGCCGACCAGGCAAAGTGGTGCACGTCGCGCGCGACGAAGCGCACCGCCTTGAACCCCTCGGGTACCTCCGCGGCGGGCGCGGGCGGAAGGTCGGCGTACGCATCGCGCATCGTGTGGGCCTCACCCGCGCGCAGCGCGTGATGCCAGCCCGGGTCTCCCGATACCGGCACGCCCGTCGAGCCAATCACCTGATCGTCGCGCACGACGAGCGTCACGTCGTACGTGCCGAACTCGCCGTAGAACTCACCGGCCGGGCGCAGCGGATTGTGCTGCCAGCCGCCGCGATCGTACACGGCAACGCGCGGATACCATTGCGCGAAATCCCACTGCCGGCCGCGGCGTCCTTGGCGCCGCGGCAGCGTCGACGGCCGCGCGTCCCAGTCGAACGAGACGCGCACCGAGTCGCGCGGCCGAAGCGGCCGAGGGAGCGTCAACCGCGCGACCGTGCTGTCCGGCGCCCCGGGGTACTCGACTCGCACCCCGACGCCGTCGACCGTCGGCGGCCGCGTGAACCGCTCGTACGCGTAATCCGGGTCGCGCAGATTCTGAAACCGCACGCGCCCCTCCCGCCGGTCTGCCTCGCTCCACTTCGACCCGGGGCGGAACGCGTTCAGGTGCTGGTGCACGTACATCTCGCGCAGCGTGTCGGGCGAGTTGTTGACGTACGTCAACTCCCCCCTCGCCCGCAGCCTCTGCCCGGCCTCGTCGAGCGTCGCGACGATCCGATACGCGACGCGCTGCTGCCAATACCCGACCGTGTCCCCCGACGGCGGGCTGGTCTGAGTCGCCTGCTGGAGGGCCGCGGCGAGGAGGAGGAATTGCATCATATCGTAGGAAGCTATCAGCTATCGGTGCGCGCTTCGCGCGCAAGCTATCAGCTATCAGCTATCAGCTATCAGTAGCAAGGTCGGCCGGCGCTTCGCGCCGGCTTGTGATATAGAGCACACACTTGCATCATCTCACGAGCGGGCCGCAGGCCCGCCCTCCAAATTACTGATAGCTGATAGCTGATAGCCGCCGTCCATGTACCACACCTGCCTCTTCTGCCACGGCGATCTCGCGTCGAACGACGTCGTCGAGCGCTTTCCGGTCGGGCGGCGGCTGGCGTTCGACGCGGCGAAGGGGCGGCTGTGGGTGGTCTGCCCGCGGTGCGCGCGCTGGAACCTGAC
>JBHELH010000096.1:0-3811 GCA_046263215.1 Gemmatimonadaceae bacterium
CGCTGTTCGCGCGGCAGGTCATGCTGAAGCGCTACGTCGACGCGATGTTCGTCGTCGTGCTCGAGGGCGAGATGCTCGTGCGCAAGGTCGGCTACCCGGCGCCTGATGGGCTGACGATCCCCGCCTACTTCTTCTCGCCGCGCGACACGACGTGGCGCCGCCCGGTGCTCCTGTTCGTGCACGGCGGCGTGCACGGCGACTTCGGGCTCGGACACCTCGAGAAGGTGCGCGACCTCGTACAGCGCGGTTACGTGATCGTGGCGCCCGAGTACCGCGGGTCGACGGGGTACGGCCGGCGCTTCTACGACGCCATCGACTACGGCGGGCGGGAGGTGGACGACGTCATCGCGGCGCGCGACTTCCTCGCGCGCGAGGTGCCGTGGGCCGACCTGGATCGCACCGCGGTCATGGGCTACAGCCACGGCGGCTACATCGCCCTGTTCGCGGTGATCCGCCGGCCCGAGCTCTTCCGCGCCGCGGTGGCGCACGTGCCGGTGGCGGACCTCCCGGCGCGCATGCGCACCCACCCCGCGTGGTACCAGGCGCTCTTCGCCGCGCAGCCGGCGTACGGCGGCACGCTGGAGACCCACCCGCGCCCGTACATCGAGCGGTCGCCGTCGTCGCACGCGCGCGCGCTCCGCAGGCCCGTGCTCGTGCACGCGGCCGACAACGACCAGGACGTCTTCATCGTCGAGAACCGCATCCTGCGCGACTCGATGGTCGCCGCCGGCAAGGACACCGCGGGCCTCTACACGTACCGCGAGTGGCACAACCCGCCGGGGGGACATTCGTTCGGCGCGCTGGACACGCCGGAGGGGCGCGAGAGCTGGCGGGAGACGGTGGCGTTCCTCGCGCGGCACCTCGGGCCCGGCCGTCGGAAATAGCCGCCGCAACGCAAGCCGGTTAAGAGGCGCGGTCGGCCACCGGGCTCGGTGACGACGACGCCCTCCTATCCGCCGCAGCTTGTCCGGATCGAGCACCCCATAGCGGGCGAAGATTCGTTCGCCGTCGGTCGCGGGGCGAGTGCCAGCGGCGGGGAACTGCGCTAGTCCTTGATCACGAAGCTCCGCACGGCGGACCAGGGACTGGGATTGCCGCTCGCGTCCCGCGCCCGGACCCGCCAGTAGGTTGTAGACCCCACCGGCCCGAACGCCGACTGCCGCCAGAACGAATTCGGGGTGCAGAGCTCCCCGTAGGCCGGATAGCCCGTGAAGGCGGGGTCGTCGTCCATCTGAAGGTGGTAACACCAGGCGTTGTTCTGGTCGTTCCAGTCGAAGTCGACGATCTCACGCATCTTGAAGCCGGACCGGTCGCCGGGTTTGAACAGCGTCGGCGCGGCGAGCGTCGCGGTGCGGGGGAAGAGCTTCGTGCCGGTCGACTTCGTCTGGGCTTGCAGGGTGACGGTGATGGTGAAGTTCCGCGCGTCGGCGATAGGAGTGGTGGAGTACGGCACGTGGACCGCGCGCACGCCCGGCGGCGCCTGGTAGGTGGCCGGCACCTGCACCGCCGGGTCGTTGCTCTTGAGCGCGAGCGTATACCCGCCCGCCGGGACCGTATCCGTGAAGCTGACCAGCACGGACGACGTATCCCCACTGACCATGGGCGACTGGTTCGGGAACACGTTCTGAAGCGGCCCGGCCGGAGCGTCGCCGCCCCCTCCGCCCCCGCCGCCGCCTCCGCCCCCATCCCCGTCGCTCCCGCTCCCGCTCTCGAACGACGGCGCGGGGTCGGGTGGCGCGCTCATCGGCGAGTCGCTGCCGCACGCGGCGACACACAGCGAAATGACGAGGGTGAACGCGAGGCTCCTCATAGCTACTCCCACTGCTGGAGTGTGATGCGGGGTGGAGATCAGAGAATCCGCGTGCCGGTGGTTCGGTTCCGGCGACCCGGCGGCGCTGCTTCCCAGGTCCTCGGCGTTCGCTGTATGGTCCGGGGTCCCATGCGCGTCGTCGTCAACGGCGGCACCGGCCACGACGTCGCCGTGTTCCCGACGATCGGCGGCCTGTCATCGTGCTCCCGCGGAGCGTGGCCGAGGAGATCGCCGCGCGGTTACGTCGAGAACGTCGCGGCGGCCCTCGCGCCCGCTGCCACGTCCGAGCGTGCGCGGGGCCGCGTCTACAACGTCGGCGAGGCGGAGAGCTTCTCGGAGCTCGAGTGGGCGCGCACGCTCGCGAGCGCAACCGGTTGGGACGGCGAGTTCGTCGTCGTCGAAGACGAGGAAGCGCCGGCGTCGCTGCGTATGCCGGGAAATCTGGCGCAGCATTGGGTGGTCGACACGACGCGCCTTCGGTGGGAGCCCGGCTACCGCGAGCTGATCGCGCGCGAGGAGGCGACCAGGCGGACGGTCGCGTGGAAGCGCGAGCATCCGCCGGCGGTCATCGATGCGGCGCGGTTCGATTACGAGGCGGAAGACGGCGCGGCGCGAGGGTGTCCCCGCTGAGCAGATCAACTGCCAGCTGCGGGCTGCGAATTACGAGCTTGAAGCCCCGGGGGCGCCTCGGCCGGAGTCCGTCCACGCGCGGCGACAATCACTCGCTCCGCGTAGTCGATGCCGTCCGGCGTCCGCGAGCCGTGCCAACTGAGATACTCGCCGTCGACGAACTGCATCCGCTCGCGCGGCAGCCCCGTCGCCGCCGCCAGTTCGGCGGCGTGCTTCTCCTTGAACGGGAACGGCTCGCTCGAGAGCAGCACCACGTCCGGATCTGCAGCCGCGAGTTCCTCGGGCGTCACCGTCGGATAGCGCTCCGGACGATCGCCGAAGACGTTCACGCCGCCGGGAAGAGCCAGCATCGCGGCCACGAAGGTGTCGCCCCCCGCGACCATCCACGGATTGCGCCAGATCAAGTATGCGTAGCGCACCGCGGGCGCCCGCCGCGCGCCCTCGCGTACGCGAGCGGCGCGACGCTCGATGTCGGCCGCGATGCGCTCCGCCGCCGCCGGCCGCTCGAGCACCGCGCCGACGTCACGGACCATCTGCGCGGTCTCGCCCACGTCCCGAGGAAAGCTCAGGTGGCAGCGCACGCCCGCGGCCGCGAGCGCCTCGGCGTCCTCGCGGCGGTTCTCCTCCTCGTTGAGCAGCACGAGGTCGGGCGCGAGCTCGACGATCCGCGCGATCTTGGGATTCTTCGTCCCGCCCACGGACTCGACGCGCTCGACGCGGCCGGCCGGATGCACGCAGAACCTCGTGCGACCGACGAGGTCGTCGCCCCGGCCGAGGTCGAAGACGAGCTCCGTGAGGCTGGGGCAGAGGGAGACGAGGCGCATGCGGGGGAATCTAAGGGCGGCGATCTGCGGAGTTCGGGCCACGAGGTCGGGCCTGGATCCCACCCGCCCGAGATCGAAGGCCGCCGTCCGCCGTCGCTTCTTACCGCCCCAGCACCGTCGGCACCAGCACCAGCGTCACGACCGTGATCAGCGCGATGAAGAGCAGGTTCGTCGCCAGCCCCGCGCGCAGCATCTCCGGCATCCTGATCCGTCCCGTGCCGTAGACCATGGCGTTGGGCGGCGTCCCCACGGGCATCATGAAGCCGCAGCTCGCGGCGAGGACCATCGGGACCGCGAGGAGCATCGGATCCCCGCCGATCGCGACCGCGAGCGAGGTGACCACCGGCAGCAGCGCTGCCGCGACCGCGGTGTTGCTCGTCAGCTCGGTCAGGAAGACGACGAGCGCCGTCACGACGAGGACAACGAGCGCGATCGGCATCGCGCCGGCCGCGGCGGTGGACTTGCCGATCGTGACGGCGAGCCCGGTCTGCTGGATCCCGTTCGCCAGCGAGAGGCCGCCGCCGAAGAGCACGAGCACGTCCCACGG
>JBHELH010000097.1:0-9364 GCA_046263215.1 Gemmatimonadaceae bacterium
CCACGCATCCACAAGGAAGGTGTGTCATGCAGTACATCGTGCCAGTCGGGCGAGTCCTCTACTCGGCGATCTTCATCATGTCCTTCCTGAGTCACTTCTCTCCGCAGGCGATCGGCTACGCGGCGCAGGCCGGTGTGCCGCTGCCGGGGCTGTTGGTGCCGCTGTCGGGCGTACTCGCGGGCGTCGGAGGACTGAGCGTCCTGCTCGGCTACCGCGCCAAGATCGGTGCGTGGCTCGTCGCGATCTTTCTCGTGCCCGTCACGGTGACGATGCACAACTTCTGGGCGGTCACCGACCCGATGATGGCGCAGATGCAACAGGCCATGTTCATGAAGAACCTTTCGATGCTGGGCGGAGCGCTGCTCGTCGCGCACTTCGGAGCGGGCCCGGTCAGCGTGGACGCCCGTCTGAGCCGTCAACGCACGTCCAGCGGCGCGGCGATCGCGGGGCCCCGAGCGCGGCCTGAGGCGGCCCGATCGTGAAGGTCGCAGTGGTCCGTTACAAAATGTCTACATAGATCGAGCGCCGGAGATACTTGCCACACTTCAAGTCTCGATGGTACCGTGTGTCGCGCTGACCCGCGCTGCGCCGCCGTAGAGCGGTCACGCACCTGTACACGCGAACAGGGCTCGAACCTGTCCGCATTCCATGCCGGGCCTGGCCGGTTGGTCAAATGCAAGCGCGGCGGCGGCGCCCCGATTCTTTATTCCTCGTACGCGATCAGCTGCGGCGCGGCGGGACAGGATGGGCCGGCCAAACATTTGGCGGGCCACGTCCATTGATTGCCGACGCGGAGAGTCTTGTGATTCGGCTTTTGTTCGGCTATCGTGAATTCGGCGTCTCTTCGGGCCAACGGCCCGCACGCAGTCTGAACCTGGACTCGATGAGGAGAGCCTGATGCAGTTCGCCGAGAGATTCATCCGCCGGCCGGTGCTGGGCAGCATGGTCAGCCTGGGTCTCGTCCTGGTCGGCGCGATCGGCTACACGAGGCTGCCGGTGCGCGAGTTCCCCGACGCCGACCCGCCGATCGTATCGGTCACCGTGTTGCTTCCGGGGGGCAGCCCACAAGTCGTCGAGTCCGCGGTGACCGACGTGCTGGAGGAGGAGCTGTCAAGCCTCGAGGGACTCCGCACGATGACGAGCGAGAGCCAGGAGCAGATCAGCACGATCACGCTCGAGTTCACGCTCGACCGGCGAATCGAGGACGCCGCGCAGGACGTTCGGGACAAGGTGTCGCGCGTGCGTGGTCGCCTGCCTGAGGACATCGAGGAGCCGGTGGTCGCGAAGCAGGATGCGGACGCGTTCCCCATCATGTTCCTGGCTCTGACGTCGGATACGTACGGGCTGATGGAGCTGTCGGACATCGCGGACCGCCAGATCAAGCCGCGACTGCAGACCATTCGCGGCGTGTCGGGTGCGCCCATTTACGGCGAGCGACGCTTCGCGATGCGCGTGTGGCTCTCGCCAAGTGAGCTGGCGGCACGCGGGCTCACGGCGCAGGACGTCGAGACCGCGATCCGCACCCGGAGCGTGGAGATTCCGGCGGGACGAATCGAATCCGACCGGCGCGAGTTCGCGGTTCGTTACCTCGGCGAGATGAGGACGCCGGGCGAGTTCGCCGAGCTTACGGTCGCCGGCGGGGAGCACCAGCTCGTCAAGCTGCGCGACGTGGCGCGTGTGGAACCGGGTCCCGAGGACGAGCGGTCGGTCACCCGCTACTCGCGCAAGCCCGCCGTGTTCATCGGCGTCGTCCGGCAGTCGAAGGCCAACGTGATCGAAGTCGCCGAGGCCGTGCACGCCGAGCTGCCGGCCGTGCGCGCGGCACTCCCGGCAGGTGTTCAGCTCGAGATGGCGTTCGACGGGTCGGTGTTCATCCAGCGCTCGATCCGCGAAGCCGAGGAGACGCTGCTGATCACCGCCGGGCTGGTGATTCTCATCATCTTCCTGTTCCTGGCTTCGCTGCGCGCGACGGTGATCCCGGCGCTGGCCATCCCGGTGTCGATCATCGCTACGTTCGCGATCCTGGGCGCGCTCGGCTATTCCGTAAATACGTTCACCCTGCTCGGCTTGATCCTGGCGATCGGGATCGTGGTCGACGACGCGATCATCGTGCTGGAGAACGCGTATCGGCACCAGGAGGAGCTGCACAAGGATCCCCAGACGGCGGCGATCGACGGCACCCGCGAGATCACGACGGCCGTGATCGCGACCACCATCGCGCTGATCGCCGTGTTCTCCCCGCTACTCTTCCTGACCGGCGCGACGGGGCGGCTGTTCAACGAGTTCGGCGTCGCGGTCGGCGGTGCAGTACTCGTCTCCGGCGTCGTGGCACTCACCCTGACGCCGATGCTGTCGGGCAAGATTCTTCGCGTCTCGGCGCGGGAATCGCGCTTTCATCACGCGGTCGGCGCGGTACTGAACGGCGTCACGGCTCGCTACGGACGCACGCTGGAGCGCGCACTGTCACGTCCGCTCCTCGTGGTCGGCGGCGGCGCAGTCGTCACGGCCAGCGCGGTGCTCCTCTTCATGGCGCTGGAGCGCGAGTTCGTGCCGCCGGAGGATCGGGGATTCTTCTTCACGTTCGTCGTCGCGCCGGAGGGCGCGACGGTGGAGTACACGGACGGCTACCTGCGTGAGCTCGAGGCGATCGTCGAGCGCACGAAGGACGTGCGCTCGACGTTTGCCGTGATCGGCTTCGGCGGTCCACCGAGCTCCGGTTTCCTCGGGACGATTCTCGAGGACTGGGATCGGCGCGACCGGTCGGCGCCGGACATCATCGGTGAGGTGCAGCCCCAATTCTTCGGCGTCCCGGGCGTGTTCGCCTTCGCCATCAACCCGCCAGCCTTCGGGGGCTTCAGCCCTCCCGTGCAGTTCGTCGTGCAGAACCGCGACTTCGAGGCGCTGGTGCAGGGCATGGATGCGCTAGTCGCCCGCGCGAGCAGGATTCCGGGGCTGCTGAACGTCGACACGGACCTGCGCGTGACCAAGCCGGAGCTCGTGGTCTCGCTCGACCGCGATCGCGCGGAGGACCTCGGCGTGCCGGCGCGCGACATCGCGACGACGCTGCAGACGCTCCTGGGCGGCCGCGACGTCGCCCGCTTTACGTCGGACAACAAGCTTTACGACGTCATCCTGCGGCTCGACCCGTCGGAGCGCGCGACGCCGTCCGACATCACCGGCCTTCAGGTCCGCGGCCGGGGTGGAGCGCTCGTGCCGCTCGACGCGGTGACGCGGGTCGAGGAGCGCATCGGGCCGCGCCAGCTCAACCACTACAACCGGGTCCGGTCGTTCACGCTCTCCGCGAGCATGGCGCCCGGCTTCACGCTGGGCCAGGCGCTCGATTCGCTGAACGCGGTGGCGGCCGAGGTGCTGCCGGCGGGAAGCACCGTGGAGCTGGCCGGCGAGTCGCGCGAGTTCCGCGAGAGCGGCGGCGCGCTGTACTTCG
Source organism: Gemmatimonadaceae bacterium (assembly GCA_046263215.1). Lineage (GTDB taxonomy): Bacteria > Gemmatimonadota > Gemmatimonadetes > Gemmatimonadales > Gemmatimonadaceae > JBHELH01. Next base: position 3,446 of record JBHELH010000097.1, read on the forward strand.
CGTTCGCGATCGCGTTGATCTTCGTGTTCATGGTGCTGGCGGCCCAGTACGAGTCCCTCCTGCACCCGTTCACGGTGCTGCTGGCGGTGCCGCTGGCGGTGACCGGCGCGCTGGCGGCGCTGTGGCTGGCGGGGTCGACGCTGAACGTCTACAGCCAGGTCGGGATGATCCTGTTGATCGGTCTCGTGTCGAAGAACTCGATCCTGCTGGTCACGTACGCGAACGGCCTGCGAGCGCGAGGCCGCGACGCGTTGTCGGCCATGCGCGAGGCGGGGCGCATTCGCCTCCGGCCGATCCTCATGACGTCGGTCGCGTCGATCTTCGGCGCCCTGCCGATCGCACTCGGCCTCGGCGCGGGCGCGAGCAGCCGTCGGCCGCTCGGATACTCGATCATCGGCGGGCTGGTGCTATCGACGCTGATCACCTTGTACCTCGTACCCGCCGTGTTCGTGGTCTTCGAGCGCCTGCGCGAGCGCAGGGCGGCGTCGGTGGCTGCGGCGCCGGCAACCGTATCGCTGGAGGCACCGTGAACGTGAACAGAATTGCGCGGCCGGTCGCTCTACTCGCCGCGCTGCTGTCGGCGGGCGACCTGGCGATCCCCTCGGTCGCGGCAGGTCAAGCGACGCGCGACACCATGCCGACGGTGACGCTCCCGGAGGCGCGACGCCGGGCGGCCTTGGCCGACCCGAACGCGGTCGCCGCGCGCGGACAGGTCGAGACCACGGTCTGGGAGCGCCGCGCCGCCTTCGCCGACTTGGTCGCGCCCGCGCTGACGGCCGGGACGAATTACACTCGCTTCTCCGACCCGTTCTTCAACTTCGGCACGGGCGGGGTCAGCTCGAGCGCCACGAGTGCGACGCTCCAGGCGAGCTACACCCTGCTCGGGGCGGGCAAGACCGGAGAGCTCAAGCGTGCGCGCGCGTCGGTTCACAGCGCCGAGGCGAGCGAGACGGCCACCCGTTTCCGCGTCGCCCTCGCGACGGACGCGGCGTACTTCGCGGTCCTTGCCGATCGCGAGCTGTCTCGCGTGGCCGCGGCTCGACTGCGCCGCGCCACGGAGCAACTCGGCATCGCGCGGGTGCGGGTGCTCGCGGGCGAAGCGATCGCGACGGACTCGCTGCAGCTCCTGCTCGAGGTGAACCGCGCGCGGCTTGCCGTGCTGCGCAGTGACTCGGCGCTCGTCGCGTCGCGCCTCCGGCTCGGACGGCGGATCGGTCTGTCCGGCCCGGCCGAGGCGGCGGCGGTCGATACGGCCGTGCCGGCGGTTTTGCCGCTGAGCCAGGCGGAGGCGATTGCCGAGATGCGCGCGCGGGGCCCCGACATCGAGGCCGCCCGGGCCGCCGAACGGAGCGCGGACGCCGCCCTCGGGGCCGAGCGCGAAGGCTATCTGCCGGAGATCACGCTGGGCGCGACGACCGGCGCGTACGACGCCGAGCTGTTTCCGTCGGCGCTCAAGCGCACGCAGTTCGCCGTGACGGTCTCGGTCCCCATCTGGAACAGCGGCCAACGCGAGCTGGCGGTCGCGCGCGCGCGCGCGGCGCGCAACGTCGCGAGGGCCGAGCGCCAGGACCGGGAGCGCGCGGCCGCGGAAATGATGGCTGAAGCGTATCACGGCTACCAGACGTCGCGGGCGGGAATCGAGCTGGCCGTGGTCGGCGTCGCCGCGGCGGGCGAGAACTACCGCGTGCACAGCGCACGCTACGCGGAAGGCGCCACGACTATTCTCGAGCTGCTGGAGGCTCAGGTCGCGCTGAGCGAGGCCGAAGCGACGCTGGTACAGGCGCGCTACGCGACGCACCTCGCGCTGGCCCGGATCGAGGCGCTTCTGGGCCGCCGCATCCTGGAGGCACGACGCACGGACCCGAGAGACCGCTGAGGCGACGACAATGAAGAGTGCAATGACGGTACAGGGAGAGCAGCGGCAGCGGCGGCGGCGTGGCCTCATCGTGGCAGGGGTTCTGGCCCTCGCCCTGGCGCTCCTCGCCGCGCTGACCCGGGGTGGACTCGGCAAGGGCAACGACGCGCAGGCGAGCACGCCCGCGCGGTCCCCGGCATCGATGCCTCCCATGCCGGTGGAAGTCGATACCGCGCGGTACGACACTGTCGTCGACGCCGTCCGCGCCACCGGTCGGATCGAGGCCGTCGAGGCGGTCGAGCTCCGGCCAGACGAACAGGGGCGCGTCACGGCGATCCTGTTTCGCGAGGGACAGAGCGTCGCCCGGGGAACGCCGCTGATCAAGATCGATGACGCGATGCTGCGCGCGCAGGCCGAGCGCGCGGCGGCGGACCGCGATCTGGCCAATCAGCAGCTCGAGCGCGTGCGCCGGCTGCGTGCGCAGAACGCCTCGTCGGCCGCTGATCTCGAGCGGGCCGAGGCGGCCGCGCGGAGCGCCGCGGCGTCGCTGGCGGTGCTCCAGCTCCAGATCGAGCGGACGACCGTCCGCGCGCCGTTCGCCGGCGTCGTCGGTCAGCGCTTCGTGAGTCCAGGCGACTACGTCACACCCGCCACGCGGCTGCTCACGCTCCAGACGGTGGACCCACAGCACGCCGTGATCGAGGTGCCGGAGCGACACGCGGTGCAGCTTCGAGCCGGGCAGACCGTGGAATTCACCGTGGCGGCGCAGCCGAAGCGCATCTTCCGCGCGCAGGTCGAGTTCGTCGACCCGGTGGTGCAGGCCACCGGCCGCACGATCGTCGTGAAGGCGCGAGCGCCCAACCCCGATCGGCTGCTCAGGCCCGGCATGTTCATCGAGGCGCGGCTGGCCACCGCGACCCGCGCGAACGCGGTCGTGATCCCGGAGGATGCGATCCAGCCGTTGCGCACGGCCAACGTCGTCTGGGCCGTCGCGGATGGCAAGGCGAGCCGGCGCGTGGTACAGCTCGGCGCGCGCAGGCAGGGTGTCGTCGAGGTCACGAACGGCGTCCGGGCGGGGGAGCTGGTGGTCGTGGCGGGCGTCGAGCGAATGGCGGAAGGAATGCCGCTCGGCCCGCGGCCGCGGGTCAAATCGGCGAACCTCGTGCCGAAGGTCGAGCCGGCAGGAGGGCGGAAGGTGCCGTGAAGCCGACGGGAGAGATGGGAGACCGCACGCCGGCCGGACAGAACTCACTCGCCTGAGTCGTCGCCACGGGCTCACTCCTGTACGAACGGACAGGCCTCGCGCCTGTCCGTTTTCCATATCGGGACCTGCTCCATCGCTCAATACAGCAGTGCCCGCGAGGCGGTGATCCTTCCTTTCCCGAGCACTGTGCAGCGGCGAATGGAGGATCGCATGAGCGACAACGCGAAAGAGCGGACTGCCCTCATCACCGGCGCCTCGCGCGGGCTGGGGCTCGCGCTCGCGCGCGGACTTGCGGCGCGCGGCTGGAATCTGATCTTCACTGCGCGCGACCCGGAGCGACTCCGTGCGGTGCGCGACGAGCTCGCGCGGATCACGCACGTCGCCGCTCTCGCAGGCGACGTCACCGACCCGGCGCACCGGCAGGCGCTCGCCGTGCTCGGCCGTGGGCATGCCGGACTGGACGCCGTGGTCAACAACGCAGGCATCCTAGGCCCGAGTCCGCAGCCCGCGCTCCTCGACTACCCGCTCGAGGTGCTCGCCGACGTCTACCGCGCGAACGTGCTCGCGCCGCTCGGCGTTCTCCAGGCAGTTCGCTCGGAGCTCAAGGCCGGCGCGCGCGTGATCAACGTGACGAGCGACGCCGGTGTGATGCCGTATCCGGGCTGGGGGGGCTACGGCTCGAGCAAGGCGGCGCTCGAGCAGCTCTCGGCCGTACTCGCCGCCGAGAACCCGGGGCTCAAGGTGTACTGGGTGGATCCGGGTGACATGCGGACCGACATGCACCAGGCAGCATTCCCGGGCGAGGACATCAGCGACCGGCCGCTGCCCGAAGCGAGCGTGCCCGGCTTCGTCGCGCTGCTCGAGGGTAATTTCCCCAGCGGTCGGTACCGAGCGACCGAGGTCGCACGAGCGCCGGTAGCGGCGGCACCAGCGGCATGACCGCACTCGCTCTGCCGTCAGACGCGTTTCCATCGAAGGAGTCCTGGCGGGAAGACCTCCGGCCACTCGCGTTCGAACTACCTAGCGCCCTCGCGGCCCGCGAGCCGCCCGAGGCGCGCGGGCTCGCGCGCGACGGGGTGCGTCTCATGGTGAGCTGGATCGCGGACGACGCGATAACGCACGCACGCTTCCGCGACTTCCCCAACTTCGTGGAGCCCGGCGACGTGCTCGTAGTCAACACGAGCGCGACGATCAACGCTGCGCTCGACGCATGGCGAGCGCCCTCCTCGCGGGCACCGGGCCCAGACGGCGAGCTCGCCGACCGGATCGAGCTCCACCTGTCGTCGCCGGTCCCGGAGGATGACACCAGATGGGTGGTCGAGCTCCGACGGCTCGCCCCACGCGGCGGCACGACGCCGCTCCTCGACGCTCACGCCGGCGATCAGCTCGCGCTCGCCGCCGGCGCGAGCGCAACGCTCGTCGAGCCGTTCGCCGCGCCGGGTGCCCGCGAAGCGGGCGGGCGCCTATGGGTCGCGGAGCTCGCGGTCCCGGGCGACGTAATGGCCTTCGCCGCCGAGTATGGATCGCCGATCCGCTACTCGTACGTCCGCGAGCGGTGGCCGCTCTCGTACTACCAGACGATATTCGCGACCGAGCCGGGAAGCGCCGAGATGCCGTCGGCAGGGCGCGCGTTCACGCGAGAGATTGTCGCGCGGCTGGAGCGGAAGGGCGTCCTGGTCGTGCCGGTCACGCTACATACCGGCGTCGCGAGTCTCGAGTCCGGCGAGCCGCCGTACCCGGAGCGGTACCACGTCCCGCCAGAGACGGCCGACGCGGTGAACCGAGCGCGCGCAGCGGGCGGCCGCGTTATCGCCGTCGGGACGACCGTGGTCCGCGCCCTCGAGACCGTCGCGGCCGCGGGCGGGCGCGCGCGACCGGGCGCAGGGTGGACGGATCTCGTCGTCACCCCCGAGCGCGGCGTCTACGTGGTCGACGCACTGCTGACCGGCTTCCACGAGCCCAAGTCGTCGCACCTGGCGATGCTCGCGGCGGTGGCCGGCCGGCGCCACCTGGCCGTGGCGTACGACGCCGCGCTCCGCCACCACTACCTGTGGCACGAGTTCGGGGACGTGCACCTGATTCTGTGAGGCACGCGCCCGAGTACATCCTCGGCTGCCGAGCTCGACCATCGGCTCGAGGAGCGGCACGGCGCTACAGGCCGCGAACTAGCTCGCGCAGCGGTGGACCCGCGGTCCGGATGGTCCTCGTACCCTGCCCAGTGATGGCTTCACTCTGCCGCCTGGCGTACATTAGCGCCGCGTATCGCAGGGGACGGCCATGCAGCTCGGAGAAAGGCTGCAAGAAGCACTAGCCGGGAAGTACACGCTCGAGACAGAGCTGAGCGGTGCGGGAATGTCTCGAGTCTTCTTGGCCGAGGAGCCATCACTCGAGCGGAAGGTCGTAGTGAAGGTGCTACCGCCGGAGCTGATGGAAACCGTCAGCATGGACCGTTTTCGCAGGGAGATCCGGCTCGCGGCGCACCTCCAACATCCGAACATCGTGCCCGTGCTCACCGCCGGGGATGTGGACGGGTTGCCGTTCTACGTCATGCCCTTCGTCTCCGGAGACACGCTGCGTGCGCGCCTTGCGCGCAGCGGCGCGCTCCCGATGGCCGAGGTGATTCAAATCCTGCGTGACGTCCTCGACGCGCTCGCGTACGCCCATGACGAAGGGATCGTTCATCGCGACATCAAACCAGCGAACGTCCTGCTCACGCGGCAGCACGCTCTCGTCACCGATTTCGGTGTTGCGAAAGCCCTTGCCGAAGCGACGCGCGATCCCGAGACGCGAAGCTCGCTCGGCGCGATATTCGGCACGGTCGCGTACATGGCGCCCGAGCAGGGCGCCGGCGATCCAAGGG
>JBHELH010000098.1:0-4895 GCA_046263215.1 Gemmatimonadaceae bacterium
TCAACGAGGCGATGGCGCGGCGCTACTGGCCCGGCGGCGACCCGCTCGGCAAACGCATCGGGCTCGGCGAGGCTCTCGCGGAGTACGAGATCGTTGGCATCGCGCGGGATGCGCGCTACGCGTCGTTCGGCGGCGACATCGAACCGTTCGTGTTCGTGCCGACGTTCGACGCGGGCAAGCTCTATCTACGGACTATGGCGCCACCAGCGGAAGCGTTATCGGGCGTTCGCCGCGTCGTGCAGGAACTGGACGGGAATGCGGTGCCCCATCTCCGTGCCCGAACGATGCGGGAAAGCATCGCCTCGTCGATGTCGCTGGTGCCGGTGCGAATCGCGCGAGTCGTCTTCGGCGTCGCGGGCGTGATTGCGCTGCTTCTTGCCGCGGGGGGCTTGTACGGCCTCGTCAGCTACATGCTCGAGCAGCGCTTGAAGGAGATCGGGATCCGGGTTGCGATGGGAGCGAACCGCCGAAGCGTGTTTCGCGTCATCGTCGGTGGTGCGTTTCGGCTCACCGCCGTCGGACTGGTCCTCGGTGTCGGTTTCGCGGCTGGTGTGATGAATCTGCTCGCCGCCTTTCTCTACGGGCTCAGGCCGATCGACCCCGTGACGTTCGGCGGGATTGGCGCGTTGTTGGCGTTGGTGACGCTCGCCGCGGGCTACACCGCGGCGAGGCGAGGTTTGGAGGTCGACCCGGTGGTCGTGCTCAGGTACGAGTAAGACTCACGTACAAATGCCCGTAGAAAGTTCCGCGGCGTGTCGCGGCACCCGCTCTCTGGACAGGCGCGATAGCTCTTGAGGAAGCTGAAGTGATTGAATAACTTACGGTACTCTACGGCGCGGTAGCCAAGTGGTAAGGCAGCGGTCTGCAAAACCGCTATTCGCGGGTTCGATTCCCGCCCGCGCCTCTTTGCGGCGCAACGACTTACGAAGCGATCGACGGCAGCCTGCGAGTGTTGGGGTTAGCAAGACCGCTATTCGCAGGCGCTGATCGATCGCTTTCGCGCTGAATCGCGTCCTATCGCCGTGGCGCTGATGGGTCGCTGCTCGCGACAGTGGGGAGAAAGTGGGGAGAAGGACTGGCAGAGCGCTCTGACGGCTGCTCCGGCGCTGGCTCTGCCTCGAGTTACTCGCCGCGCACGTCCCTCGCGCTCTCCCGCGCCCGCTCGGCGAGCCGCGCTGCGAAGAGGTACTGGACGCTGCGAGGGTATAGGACGGTAACGCCACCGGCCATCAACGCCGGCGATCTCACCCACGCGCAAGCAGCGCGCGGGGGATTGCCGTCCGGAGATGCCTAGCACACCTAGGCCAACCGCGGGAGGTGGACCGTGAAGCTCGTACCCTCCTGCCTCGACGATTGAACGTCGATGGACCCGCCGTGCGCGGCCACGATCTTGTCGACGATGTAGAGCCCCAGACCGAGGTGGCGCCTATCGCGCGCACCGTCGCCCCTCGCGTGCTTCATCGCCTCGAACAGCTGGGCCAGATCCTTCTCGGGTATCACCGGCCCCTCGTTCGCGACCGAGATCACGACCTCGTTCCGCTCCCCGCGCGCGGCGACCTTCACCGGCGACTTGTCGGACCCGTGGTGCACCGCGTTGGCGACGAGGTTGGTGAGCGCCTGCGTGAGCCGCGCGGAGTCCCACTGTCCGCGGAGGTCTCCGCCGGTCTCGACCTGGAGCGTGCTGCGCGGGTACGACGCGGCTACTTCCGAGACGACGTCGTGGATGATCCTCCTCACGTCCGTCTCCGCGCGCACGATCGGGATGCTGTCGCCGAAGCGCGTGCGCGTGAAGTCGAGGAGGTCCGCCACCATCTGATTCATGCGCCTCGCGCTCGTCGCGATCCGGGTGACGAGCGTCAGATTCGGCTCCTGAAGCTCTCCCACCTCGAGCATGAAGGCGCCGGACGCGATGATGGCGCTCAGCGGCGAGCGCAGGTCGTGGCCGAGGATCGCGAGAAACCGTTCCTTCGAGCGATCGATGTCGTCGGTGTAGCGAGTGATGGACTCGGCGATCGCCTGGTCGATGGCCTCGTTGAAACGGGTCACGTCGTCGAGGTCCGCCGGGCCGACCTCGTGCTGGTGCCTGGACCAGAGGCGGATGACGCTCGCCCGCAGCGCGCGGAACTCGGCCACCATCTGCCCCACGGTGAAGCCGCTCTCCGCGCGTCCCGCCCCGTGCCACTGCGCCGCGGTGGTGACATCGAGCCCCGCCGCGTCCGATTTCCCTGTTGCCTTGTCCGCCTGCTGCGCCGACGTTTGCGGCGTGTCGAGGTCGTCCGCGATGACCCCGAGCATGTCCTTGGCGTGGTCGCGTAGCGCCGCGATGTCCATGGCGCCGCCCATGGGAAGGGCGCGCGCAAACGCCTCCCATTCGACGAGGATCTCCTCGGTGTGTTCGCGGATGAAGTGCGAGAGTCTCGACATGGGTATCGAGTAGATGTGGTCGCGCGTAGCTCGGTGGTTCAGCGCGTTTTTCGTGCCGGGCAGAGGAGGGGCTCGCTCCGGCATGTCCTCACGCCCACCAAGGCGTCACGTCGCTCGGTACAAAAACGTCGTTCCGGAGTGTATTCCGGAGTGTATATTGAAGATGTCCGAGCTGGCCACCGGCCTTTCTCGCTCGGTTCCCCTCCGACGCTTCGCAGGTCTGACCGGAATCCCGCCAGACCGTCCTCTGGACAGCGCCCCGCAAGAGTCTCCTGCCGGAGCGCCACCAAGATGCGTCACCCATTCGAGTCCCGCCTCACGCGCGGGCCCGCCCCGCTCAGTACCATCGTCGTCGCCGGCGACCCGGACGAAGACGCGCGGTTGATTCTTGCCTCGGGTCTCACGTACGCGGGCTACCGAGTCCGTCTGGCCGGCACCGGCGACGAGCTGCTCCGCGAGGCGCGGGCCGACGACGTCAGCCTCGTCATCGCAGAGGTCGGCCTGGCATGCGCCCACGGTCCGTGCGCGATCGAGGCGCTCAAGCGCACGCCCGAGCTCCGGCACATCCCAGTGCTCGCCTATTCGGCACCCCCGCGGGCCGTCGATGAGGCTCGGGCGCTCTCGTCGGGCGCCGATCGCTTCCTCGCCGACCCCACCCATCTGAGCGGTCTGTTCGACGTCGTCGCGTCGATGCACGTGCCGCCGCCGGTGGGAGTCAAAGGGGCCAGTGGGGCATGACGCCAGCGGACCTGGCGCCTCTCGCGCCGCGCACAGTGAATAGCGCGTTCGCGCTGAGCGCCCCGGCGCTCGCGTGATCCCCGTGCGGGCGCGCCGTTCGGTACGAGCGTAAGCGGGTGCGTGCGTTGCTTGGTGTCGCCTACGTGGTCGCGGCCGTCCTTGCGGCGGGGCTGCCGTTCCTCGCGTTCGGATTTACGGGTCTCTTCGTTCTTGTGCCGACTGCACTCTGGCTGGCCCCGGGGCTTCGGACGCGCGCGCGTAACAGCGGGAGCCTCTCGGACGGCGTCACCGGCTGGCCCGGCCTGACGGCGCTGGTCTGCGCCGCCGGGCTCGCGGTCGCGGCGTTCGGCGGGCGTCCGACGGCCGCGGCATGGCTGGGCGCAGGCGCGGCCTGCGGGCTCCTCGAGATGGCCAGGGCCCGGGTGGCAAGGGTCGACAACGTCCGCGCCGAGTTCCGGTCGGACCGCCAGCGACCGTAAGCGGACGGCGCGGCGGTCGGGAAGCTTCACTATCACGCGGTAGGAACAGATGGCCGACAATCGGTCTACTCCCGCGAGCGGCGCTCGCACGACGCGGCTCGGTCTCGTGGCCCTCGGGTTCGTGGTGGGGGTGCTCGTTACGCTCCTCGTCCTGTTCATGTTCAACCTCAGGTAAGCGCTGCGCCGTCGGAGAACGCCTACCCTGCGGGTGTCGTTCACATGCGTGCGCCACGTACCGGCAGCAAGTGGGGAGAAAGTGGGGAGAACACCGGCGGGAATGAGTCAGAATGGCGTGCTACTGGCGCCGGCTACGGCGAGCGAGCCCCTCTCGGCTGCGACTAAGGCACGGAATCGCAGTCAATTACTCGCAGCCATTCCGTGCCATAGCGTCCCATGCGGTGTCGCGATACTAGCACGGCGTGTGTCCCTGCAAAACCGCTATTCGCCGGTTCGATTCCGGCCCGCGCCTCTTTACAGCGTGACGACTTAGCGCGTGCCCCCAGCCCGTAGGATCTCATCTTGGGCACGGAATTGGGCACGAGAGCCCCCACCGCGCTGGGGGGCTCTTCGCTTTATCTGCTACGACACGCGGGGTCCTCTTCTGCGACAGCCTAGGAGCTAACAAGAAGTATGGGGAGCTATGAAGTATGGGGAGCTATACCGAGTTCCGGGTGGACGGTTACAGCATCATGTCCACTAAAGAGCTATGCAGACCCTGAGCTCATGGCTCTGTCCTGCGAGGCCGACAAGCCGGTACGTTCAGTCGCCACCAACGGGTCCGTCGAAGTCACGACGCCGTGGATGCGACTTGAGGAACTACGAGCATGGCCTGGCGGAGGCCAAAACTTCACGCCCGCTGCCGCCTGCACTATCCCCTTCCTTTTCGCGCGACGAAACACGCGCGCAATCTCACGAGAGGCGTGGAGGCGACTCCATTGCACGATGGTATCCGTCAGCTATGAAGCGCGTGGTCATCCTCGGTCGCGGAGCGGCCGGAAAATCGACGCTCGCGCGGCACCTCGGTGAAATCACGGGCTTGCCGGTGATCGAACTCGACAAGCTCTTCTGGCGATCCGGCCTGGTTCCTACTCCGCGCGCTGAGTGGACCGAGTTACAGGAACAGCTCGTTCAGAAAGACAGCTGGATCCTGGACGGGGATCTTGGCCCGCATGATGCCGTCGAGGTGCGGCTGCGTGCTGCAGATACCATTATTCTGCTGGACTTCGCGCTCTTCCGCTGCACCTGGCGCGCCTT
>JBHELH010000099.1:0-2730 GCA_046263215.1 Gemmatimonadaceae bacterium
CCGCGAACGTTCCGATCAGCGTCATCTGGAAGCGCTGGCGTGCGAGCGATTCGGAGACGACGCTCTCCATCGTTTGCACGTCGTTGATCGTGGCGGCCGGATTCACTTCCCGCACCGTCTTTCTGATAAGCGGAAGGGCAGCGGCGGGCTCGGATCCGGACACGCGGACCACAAGCGTGAGGCCGGGATACGGAAACTGCGTCACCGGGACGTACACCTGCGGCCCGGATTCCGCGTCAAGGGAGAGCTGCTTCACGTCGTCCACAACGCCGACGATCGTGCGCGGCGGGCGGTCGCGAATCATCTCAAACGTCGCGTTCACCTCGCGCCCGATCGCATCCGCCTCCGTCCCATATTGCTCGCGCGCGAACTTTCGGCTGACGATGATCGTCCCTCGCGACGCGTCACGATCGCTGGCGTCCAAGGTTCGCCCGGCGGCGAGTCGGATGCCCGCTGCGTGGAAGTAGTCGCCCGCGACGACGTTATACAGCGCCCTCGGTGCCTGCCCCGGCTCGTAGACGCGCCCCACCGGACGGACGCCGCCGCCCTCCACCGCGCCGCTGACCGGAAGAGAGCTCACCGCGCCGGCTGCTACGACGCCGGGAGCCGACGCCAGTCGGTCGGTGATCTGCGTGAACGTCGTCGCCCACCGCGCACCGTCCACCGCGGGCTGAAAGCGACCCGCGACCGGAATCAGCACGTGCGCGGTGAGCACGTTCGTGGGATCGAAGCCGGGACGCACCTGCTGCAGCCGGATGAAGCTGCGCGTCAGCAACGCGGCCCCGATCAACAGTATGAGCGAGAAAGCGACCTCGGCGATGACGAGGAGACGGCGCGCGTTCCGGCGCCGTACGCTCCCCGCGGCGCGCGTGTCCCCCGTGTGCAGCGCGACGGAAATTGGAGCGCCGCCATTGCCTCGCCAGCGAACGGCATATGCGGCCGCGACGCCGAATCCGACGGCGGTAACGACCGCCAGCCCGGCGGCGAGGGACACGACGCGCCAATCGAGACCGACGTCGTCCGCTCGCGGGAGTGAGCCCGGGACCAGGGCGAGCATGATCTTCGTCCCCCAGTGCGCGATGACGAGACCGACCGCGGTGCCAAGTGCGCAAAGCACGAGGTTCTCCGTGACGAGCTGTCGCGCGATGCGACTGCGCGCGGCGCCTAACGCGGAGCGGACGGCGAGCTCACGCTCGCGGACGTGGACGCGCGCGACGAGGAGGCTCGTAACGTTGGCTGCCGCGATCAACAGGACGAACGCGACCGCGCCGAGGAGGATGAGGAGCGGACGGCGGACTCTGTTCGCCGCCTGGTCCGCCATCGACACGAGCTTGTATTCGAGCTTCAGGCGCGGCGCGTTTGCGGCGACGAAGCGCTTCATGATGCCTGTGAGCTCCGCCTGCGCGGCGGCTGGCGTGCATCCGCTCGGACCGCAGCCGGAACCGAGTCTTCCCACGGCCGAGAGATTCATCGTGCCGTAGTTGCGCAGATCAGTGGAATCGAAGACGAGCGGCGTCCAGACGTCCGTACGCAGCCCGAACTGGAACGGAGCGGGGAGCGCGGCGCCGCGCGGGAAGGTGAAGCCGCGCGGCATCACGCCGGTGACGGTGAAAGGCGCGCCGCTGAGGTACACCTGCTTTCCCACGATGCCGCCGTCGCCGCCGAACTTGCGCTGCCAGAGGTCGTGGCTGATGAGCGCGACGTTCGGTCCCCCGGTACCGCTTCGGCGCGCGTGAAGGTGCGTCCTGCGGCAGCATGAACGCCGAGCACGTCGAAGAGCGCGGGAGAAACGCGTGCGCCGGCGACGGGTTCGGGATCGGCCGTGGGTGCGTGCGCGAGCGCGTACGGCCAGGCGCGGAACGCGGCCATGGACGCGAAGCTGCGCGCTTCACGCTCGACGTCGGCGAAGAAGCCACTGGTGAGCGGCAGCTCGCTGACGTTGCCGTCGTCGCCTCGCTGCGCGATCCAGATCATGCTAATGCGATCCGGATTCTTGTAAGGAAGTGGGCGAAGCAGCACGCCGTTCACGACGTTGAACACGGCGAGCGTGGCCCCGATGCCGAGTGCGAGGGTGGCGATCGCGAGCGGCAGGTCACTTCCGGTGCCAGATTGCAGGACGCAGGAATCAATCTGGGGGAATTTCCGGGAGTTCACCGGAAGAGCGCCTAGTGAGTGCGCCCATTGTTGTAGCCCGATTCGCCGCCCGGCTTAGCACACGTGAGGAACGTTATGTCGCCCGGCCCGCGAGCCGCTGATCTCCGATCACCGTTCGCATCACTCCACGACGGAGGGAGGATAATGAATCACAACGTTTGCGGCAGGCGCTGGCGCCGCACGCGCCTCGCGGGGTCGGCACGGGCGCGCCGCGCAACCGTACCTCCGGATCGAGTGATTCGTTGTCGCCAACTCGACCGCCAATCGTGCGAATCGCGCCGGGTCGCTCGCTGAAGCGCTCTACCCGGCGCGATTGGTACTGACCCCTAGTCAGGAGCCGGGACGACCGCTGACACCGAGTACGCCACGCCGGCGTCGTTGGCGAGCGTGCCGACGACCAATTCCGCGGGGTAGGAGAGCCTCTGGTCGTAGGCCACCGAGACGAACCCGCCGCGCTCCGCCTCGCGAATGGCCCAAGAGAAGAGGCTGTCGATGGGGAAGAACAGCGCGAGCGGCAGGGGCTCTGTGGTCTCGATAGCCCGCGCGGCGACGGGCCGTCCGTCTCGCACTTCCACG
>JBHELH010000100.1:0-3292 GCA_046263215.1 Gemmatimonadaceae bacterium
GAGGCCATGCTGTCTGGGTGCCCCGTGGTCGCGTTCGGTCGAGGGAGCATCCCGGAGGTCGTCGAAGAGGGGGTCACGGGCTTCGTAGCCCGGTCACTCGACGACATGGTGAATCTCATCCGACCCGGCGGAGCCGTTGACACCTTCGATCGAGAGCAGTGCCGCCAGCGGGCCGTCGAGCGGTTCAGCCGCGGCCGCATGGTCGACGACCACCTGGCGCTGTATGCGCGGGTGTCGCGCCCGCCGCTGCGCCACCTTCGCGCCGAGCAGCCGTCCCTGGTGACCGCATAGCGATGGCGCGCAGTGCTTCGCAGGGCGCGGTAAGCGTCTCCGAACGCCCGGCCGAGCGGCAGCAGCCCGAGGGTCCGGTTGTCTCGATGGCCGACGCGGTGGGCTACGACGGGCTTCCCTGCGACCGTGAGACGTCCGTCTCGGAGGCGCTGACCCTCAAGCACGACCGCCTCTTCCTACTCACCGACCGGTATGGCAACATCACGCCCCCGGGGAGCTGCGGCTTGGGCCTCTTCGAGGACGACACTCGCATCCTCAGCCAGTACGAGCTCCGGCTGGCGGGTGGCGCGCCGTCGACGCTTTGCGCGCAGGTCATTCAGCCGTACTACGCGGTGATCGATCTCGCCGTCACCGATCATGCGTTCGGCGGGAACCCGTGGGATCCCAAGCACGCCATCCACGTGCGGCGCGAGCTCGTGCTGGAAGATTGCCTGGTGGAGCATGTCACCCTGACGAACTTCCTCGTGCGGCCCATCGAATACTGGGTGGAGCTCGCCGTGGGGTGCGACTTCGCCGACATCTTCGAGGTGCGTGGGTGGAAGCGCGACGGGCGCGGTGAATTCTTCGCGCCGCGTATCGAGGACAGCCTCATTCGCTTTGCCTACCGAGGCCGCGACGGCGCCGTCCTTGAGAGCGAAGTGCAGTTCCGCGACACGCCGGAGGCGATTCGATCCCGCACCGCGCGCTGGTCCTTCGCACTCGCTCCCGGCGCCACGATCGAGCTCGAGTGGCGCGTCGCATCCGTCGCCGCCACCGCCCGCCGCTCGGCCGCGCCGGCAGTCAGCCTGGTCGACCGGCACCGGCGCCTTCACGAGGCGTACGATCGATGGCGGGCCGAGTGCTCGCGGTGGTCCAGCGACGTCGAAGCGTTCGACGCCACCATGACGCGCGCGGTCGACGATCTGCGCTCGCTCTACGTCGACGTCGAGGGAGAGGACGTCATCTCGGCCGGCATCCCGTGGTACTCCACGGTTTTTGGGCGCGACTCGATCATCACGTCCGTCGAGACGCTCCCCGTCAATCCCCGGATCGCCGTCGACACGCTGCGCTATCTCGCGCGCCACCAGGGACGCCGCGAAGACCCGTATACGGAGGAACAGCCGGGCAGGATCATGCATGAGCTCCGGCGCGGCGAGATGGCTCGCAGCGGCGAGATCCCGCACGTGCCGTATTACGGGACGATCGACGCCACGCCCCTCTGGGTGGTGCTGCTGCACGAGACTTGGAGGTGGACGGGCGACACGGCGCTTGTTCGCGAGCTCCTTCCCAACGTTCGCCGCGCGCTCGAGTGGATCGATCGCTACGGCGATCTCGATGGCGACGGCTTCGTCGAATACGCGCGCACGTCCGATCGCGGCCTGGTGAACCAGGGATGGAAGGACTCCGGTGACGGCGTCCCGTACCCTGACGGTCGTTTGCCCGCGCCTCCGGTCGCGCTCGTCGAGGTACAGGGATACGTGTACGACGCGAAGGTTCGCGCGGCGGCCCTCTTCGACTGCGTGGGCGAGCGCGACAGCGCCGAGCGGCTGCGCGCGGACGCGCAGCGACTTCGGGATCGTGTCACCGAGCGGTTCTGGCTCGACGATCTCGACACGTTCGCGCTGGCGCTCGACGGCGACAAGCGTCCGGTGCCGACCGCGGCCTCGAACGCAGGACACTTGCTGTGGAGCAGACTCCCCGACGCGTCGCACGCCCGGCGCGTGGCGAAGACGCTGCTCGGCGACGACATGTTCTGCGGCTGGGGGATACGCACCCTGAGCGCGCGGCATCCCGTCTTCAACCCGATGAGCTACCACAACGGCTCCGTCTGGCCCCACGACAACGCGCTCATCGTGATGGGGCTTTCGCACTACGGCCTCGCCGCGAACGCGCTGCCGGTCATCGCGGCGGCGCACCACGCCGCGGCCGCGGAGGACTTCAACCGCCTTCCGGAGCTCTACTGTGGCATGAGGCGCGACGGCGCGACGCGCCCCGTGCTGTATCCGGTGAGCTGCTCGCCGCAGGCGTGGGCGAGCGGCGCCCTGTTCCTGATGCTCCAGGGCGCCCTCGGCCTGCTCCCCGACGCGCCGGCGGATGCGCTGCACATCCGCAACCCCGTGCTCCCCGACTACCTGCACCAGCTCACGATCACGAACCTCGCGATCGGCGACGCGCGCGTGACCCTCCACTTCACGCGCCACGCGAGTCGAACGCTCGTCAACGTGCTCGCCGTGGAATCCGGGCGCAGACCGTTGCAGGTGCGCATCGAGCTCGGGTGATTGCAGCCTGTGAGGTCGGGAGCGTGCGAGGAAGGACCGCATGAACGGTGAACTCGGCTCGGCCGTGCTGCTGGCGGTTCTCGTGAGCGGGGTCGCGACTGCGGCGGCGCCGCGCGCGCCGGCGCAGTCACCCCGACCGGCCGCGCTCCGAGTCGTCGGTCCGACGGAGCTGCGAAGCGGCCGCCGAGAGCTGATCCTCGAGCTCGGCTCGTTTGACCTGCCTGCTCGGGCGGCCCACGGCGGGTCGCCGCAGCCGCCGCCGCGCGCGGTCGCGCTGCCCGTGGCCGGGTGGATCCAGGGATACGCGGTGGAGATCGTCGACGCGCGTGGCACGCGCCTGCCGCAGGGGGTGCTGCATCACGTCAACGTGATCGCGCCCGGTCGGCGCGAGCTGTTCAGCGCGATCATGCAGCGGGTCGCGGCCGCGGGCGCGGAGACGGCGCCCGTGCGGCTGCCGCGGCTCGTCGGCTACCCCGTGCGCCGGGGCGATACGCTCATCGTGACGGCGATGCTTCAGAACCGGACCGGCACGACATACCCAGGAGCCAGGCTCCGCGTCCGCTTCCCGTTCACCCCGGCGACCGCGCGCATCCCGCGCGTCTCGATCCAGCCGTTCTACGTCGACGTGATGCCACCCGCGGGACTGCACTCCTTTGACCTGCCGCCAGGGCGCTCCGAGCGCTCATGGGAGGGGCGGCCCACAGTGGCCGCCCGTATCCTGGGTGTGAGCGGCCACTTGCACA
>JBHELH010000101.1:0-50396 GCA_046263215.1 Gemmatimonadaceae bacterium
GAAGTGACCCGCGGCGCGCGTCGCGGGGCGAAAGCGCCGCGGCCACCCGAGCCGACGAGCCAAGGCGACGGTCAGGGAACGACCGAGCCGCTCGCTGTGACGATTCCGTCGGGTATCGCCCGGCCGGATGGGTCGAGCGTGCCGACGACCGCGCCGCAGGGCGACGGCTCGCCATCTGCCGCCGGACCGGTGAATCGCATTCGCGCCGTCTGGCAAGGCGGTCAGCGGTTCGACACCGGTCGCGTCGGCGGACCGGCCGCGCGCCTCGACGCCACGAACGAGACGGGCCAAAGTCCCGTGGACGCCCTGCTCAGTGCCCTCGCGACCTGTTCGGCGGTCGACGTTCTCGAGATCCTCGCGAAGCGGCGCACGCCCGCCGCGCGTTGCGCGATCGACGTGACCGCGACGCGACGGGCGACGACGCCTCGGCGTGTGCTGCAGTTCGAGATCGACTACCAGATCGACGGATCGGGGATCGAGCGCCAGCACGCGGAGCGAGCAATCCGGCTCGCGATCGAGAAGTACTGCACCGTTGCAGCGACGCTGAACCCCGACGTGGTCATCGAGACGAGACTGACGCTGAACGGCGAGGCGGGGGCGACGGAGCGGCAGCCGGTACCGGGGTAAGGGGGCTTGTGAGCTTGTCAGCTCGCGAGCTTGTGAGGAACGCTGCTGGGTCGACCACCGGTTAGAACTGCGCGGCGTATTCAAGCACGCGGGCGTACGGAGTCGGTGCTGGGCCTAGTGCCGTGCTTTGCCAGCCGCGAAACGGCGCTCCAGGGTTCCAGAAGCACTCGTGAGCGCGGCCGTCGACTGCCGATGCTCGCCAAAGCAGTCTGTCCGCGGCGATGCAGCCGGCCGGGATCCGGCCGTCAGACTCCGGAAGCGGCCGCCTGCGACTGCCGATGTTCTGAGCGTTCGAGCTGATCGGAAACCGGTACGCCACAGAGTTGGCGTCACACGAGTCGTAATACCAATGCCCCGTATCGCACGCCGCGCGTGACGGGTAGTTACCGTGTTTGCCCTTGGCGACCCAGACCCGAGGAGCGGCGCGCAGTATCCCCCCGGCCCACGCGAGCCGGGGGAGCATGTCGCCTTCGTACCACCGGCATCGGCCGTTGGAACGCCCGAAGCAATGCGCGGAAAGGAATACGGCCTCGGTTATCCACCGCGCGATCGCGTGATCGTAGCGCGCCTCTACGACCACGACCTCCGAGTCACCGTCGTGCGCGGAGCACCGGCGTCCCCGCGTAGCGCACGCTACACCCTGCCACCCGCAGTCCCGGTAGTAGGCCGGCAGGTACGCGATGCGGATTCCGCGATCATCGGGCGTGCTCTCTGCCGCAAACAGGTACCCGCCGCCGAGCCGCGAGGGACGAACGCCGTTGTCCCAGAGGCAATCGCTAGGATCGACGATCAGCTCCGGCGCGAACGCCTGCGCGAGCGCGAGCTCGCAGTCGTCATCAACCCCGTCGGCATCGCGATCGCGCGCCTTGGCGCGACAGGCGTCTGCCGTCCACGGCAGCGTAACGCCGACGGCCGCCGCGCTCACGGCGCCGCGCTCCGGTACACAGGCGGTCGTGAGGAGGGCGACGCCGGCGACCGTCGCCGCGCCGCGACCCGAACGCCCGCACCAAGATCTCCGACCGCGCCTCACAAGCTCATAAGCTCACAAGGCCATAAGCTCACAAGCTCATAAGCTCACAAGCTCACAAGCTCGCCTCACCGCACTTCCACAAACCCCGCTTCGCGCAGCGACTCGAGCACACGCGCCTTCACGCGAGAGGGGGCGCCATACCGCGCACGGTACGCCGCTAGTTCGTCGAGGAAGTTCTCCTGGTACAAATGGTACCGGCGGCAGATGTCGCACTCGCCGATGTGGCGGCGCAGGCGGGTCGCCTGTGCGTCGGTGAGTTCATCGTCCAGCAGATCCCACAGGTGCCGGACGACGGCCAGGCACTCCTCCGGGATCGCTGACGCCGGTTCGCTCGCGGACAGCTCGTCAGTCATGCGGCTGGCCCTCGATCGGCGCCGGCTGGCCCGACAGCCCCGCATCGCGGGCGTACGCGAGCAAGTGCTCCTGAAGGATGCGGCGCCCGCGGAAGAGGCGCGAGCGGACCGTCCCGATCGGCACGCCGAGGATCTCTGCGGCCGCCTCGTAGGGCTGATCCTCGACATCAACGATAACAACGGCGGACCGGAACGGCTCGGGCAGCTTGCCGAGCGCATCGGCGAGGGCCGGAGCGAGATCGACGCGGGCGTGCAGGTCGTCGTACCCGCTACGGAGCGCTTCCAAGAAGAGCGTGCTCGCCGCCATCACGTCGACCTCCGAGTCCAGCAGCTCGACCGTGGAGCGATCGCGCTCGCGGGCCCGCAGGAAGGCGTTGCGGCATATCGTGAACAACCAGCGTCGGCAGTCGCTTCCTTCGACGTAGGTGTGCCACGACTTGTACGCGCGAAGGAAAGTGTCCTGGACGACGTCCTCGGCATCCGTCTCGTCGCGCGTCAGCGACAAGGCAAAGCGGTACACGTCGTCGAGCCATGGCAGCGCCTCGCGCTGGAATCGCTCGTCCTGCTTGCGCTGATGGGCTGGCTGAGACGTCACGTCATCCGCGAGTGGTTGACCCCGCAATAAACCCGTGAAGCATAGGCGCGGGTCACCGAGGTCCCAGGACAACGGTCCGGTCCGCTGCCGGAAACGCGAAGCGAGGTTGATCGCTCGACCCGCGATGTCACATGGGAGCTTGAGCATAGCGGCCGCCGGTCGCGGCAGTTCCTCCGCGCGTCGCTCGATGCGCAACGGCGCCTCACGTGAGCGTGAGGCGCCGGTCAGCGGTCGCGTCGCGTCGCGCGACCGGTTTGCTCAGTGACTATCGAGAGTTAGTCGTGCGGCCGACGCGCGGGCGCCGCCATCCTGTCACGCGATCCGGACAGACGTACGATCTTCGTTCGCGGCTGGCCGTCCGGACCGATGATCGTAATGCGTACTGAGCTTTCGGCCGCGCGGAGTTGGTCGAGCTCGTCACCCTCGAGCTCGTCGACCGGATCCGGGCGCCGCGCGCGCGCATTCGGTGCCGACGGCGTAGGATTCTTCGCGACGCCCTTCGTCTCGCGCACGACGACCGCTCGCTGCGTCGGGGCACCGCTCGGCCTCGCCGGCATCTGCACGACAGTGCCCGTCTCGACCACGCCCCCGGCATCCGAGAGCGTGTATACGCGAACGCCGTCGATCGAGTGCAACGGTAGCGCGTACGCGGCAAATTGGGCAACGAAGGCCAGGATGAGCACCGTTTCGACTCCCGCGTCGTCGACGACTCTGATCGCCTTCCCGATGAGCGACTTCAACATGCTCCCTCAACCGATAGAACGTCTGGCCGATTTGCGTCGTCACCGCCGTCGGCGTTCGCCGCAACGAGCGAAACCTTCATGACACGGAATTTGGACACCCCGTGCCAGCAAATGGTTGGTTCGAGCCTTACGCGGCCCGCGACGGGGCGGTTTCGCCAACCGTAACGTAAGCAGATGATTACCGCCATGGGGTTGGGATGAACGGGCGCGATTCGAGTGACCTCCAGGCCTGCGCGCGGGACTTGGTGGCGCGCGCCGAGGCGATCGTCGTCCTCACAGGGGCGGGGGTGAGCGCAGAATCCGGCGTCCCGACGTTCCGCGGCGCCGAAGGACTGTGGAGATCATTCCGGCCGGAGGAGCTTGCGACACCAACGGCCTTCGCCCGCGATCCGCGTCTCGTGTGGGAGTGGTACGATTGGCGACGTCGCCACGTCCTCGGCTGCCGGCCTAATGCGGCGCACATCGCTCTCGCCAAGCTTGCGCTCGGCGGCGGGTCGCGCGTGCGGATCATTACCCACAACGTCGACGGCTTACACGCGGTCGCCGCGCGCGACACCGCCGTTTTCTCGACCCCCCCGGGCGATGCGGACGCGGCGCTGCCACTCGAGCTTCATGGCTCGCTGTTCCGCGTGCGCTGCACGGCATGCGGTGCGCGGCGTGCGCACGTCGATCCCATCGACAGCTCGTCATGCGAGACTTTGCCGCACTGCGACGCCTGCGGTGGCCTGTCCCGGCCCGACATCGTGTGGTTCGGGGAGGCACTCGACGACGTCGTGCTCGGCGAGGCGCGCGAGCGCGCAAGCGCGGCGGACCTGTGCATCGTCGTCGGCACGAGCGCGGTGGTGCAGCCCGCGGCGAGCCTCGCGCTATTGACGAAGCGAGCAGGTGGACGCGTGATCGAGGTGAATCCAGAGGAGACGCCGCTCACGCCTCTCGCTGACGCCTCGATCCGCGCGACAGCCGTCGAGGCAGTGCCACAGATAGTTGGCTGAGCGGCGACGCGGCTACGAACTGCGAGCTACGGACTGCGAACGAGAACTCTCGGGACGCTCCTAGCGCCGACGTCTTAGGTCCTGGGTCTTAGGTCCTGGGTCTTTGTCCTAGCTCGGAGCTCGCTGTTTTACCGCGCCTCGAGTCGATACACGCGCCCGTTCGCCGAAAGCACGTACAGCTCGCCGTTCGCGTCCTCGCCAAACGACAGCACTTGGCCGACGTTGCCGACGTCCCAAGTCCGTTGCTCGACAATGTTGCCGCGGACATTGCGGAGGTTTCGGACAATACTCCCACCAGCGTACCTGAAGCTTCGGAGGAAGCCCGCGCAAAGGTCGCTGTAGAAGTAGTGGCCCGCGATAGCGGGAATCCGGCGACCGCGATACGCGAACCCTCCGATGATCGAACAGCCTTCGGCGTGGGAGTACTCGACGACGGGTCGCTCGAGGCCCGGCGCGTTGCACAACGGCGAGCCGCCGAAGCACTCGCTCCCCTCGAGGACGCTCCACCCGTAGTTGACGCCCGATCGGTTGGCCGGTGCGACGTGTACTTCCTCCCACCGGTTCTGGCCGACGTCGGCGACGTAAATCAAGTTCGCGGCGCGGTCGAAGGCGAAGCGCCACGGGTTCCGAAGCCCCAGCGCCCAGATCTCCCCGCGCGACCCGGCCTCGCCGGCGAACGGGTTGTCGGGCGGGATCGCGTACGGCGCGCCCGCCTGCGCGCCGTCGACGTCGAGGCGGAGCAGCTTGCCGAGAAGCGTCGCTTTGCTCTGGCCATAGCCGTGCGGGTCGCCGCCGCTGCCGCCGTCGCCCATGCCGACGTAGAGCATCCCGTCTGGGCCGAACAGCACGAGTCCACCGTTGTGGTTCGCGTACGGCTGCGCGACCGTCAGCACCAGGTGCGCCGACGCCGGGTCGGCGGCGTCGGGGTCGGCCGCGCTCACCGTGTAGCGCTCGACGCGCGTGTCGCCCGCGCGGTCGGTGTAGTTGACGTACATGTAGCCGTTCTCGGCATAGCGCGGGTGGAACGCGACGCTCAGCAACCCGTGCTCGCCGCCGCTGAGAACCTGGCTCGTGATATCGAGGAACGGCCGCGCGAGGAGCAGGCTCCCCTTCACGACCTGCACCCGGCCCGCTTGCTCGACGATGAAGAGTCGCTCGTCCCCCGCGGGCGCCGTCAGGTGGAGCGGGTTCGACAGACCGCCGGCGACCTCCACCAACTGAAGCGCGTCGGACGGCACCGGCGCCCCCGACGACGCCGCGCGGCAGCCGGCCGCGCTGAGGGCCGCCGCGGCGGCGGCCGCGAGCCTCACGATCGCGGCCGTTCCGGGCGACGGCCGCTCGCGGCGACGGCGGCCGAAGGCGCTCACGCGACGTCAGCCACGGGGGCGCCCCGCCAGCGCGATTCGCTGCGCGTGCGCGCGAACCGCGGTCTCGATCTCCTGCGCCGTCAACCGACGTGGGAACGTTCCCTCGGGGTGCTGCTGCGTCGGTACCTGCACGGAGGCGACCGCGCCGCTGGGCGCGAGCTCGATCAGCGCTTGCGCGACACCGCCGCGGTCATGGTCACCCTGGTTGACTGCGATCACCAGCGTCCACGCGCCGTCTGACGGCCACTGCTTGCGGAGCGCGTACACGCCGGTTCGCGACGTCGTCTCGAAGCGCAGCGTGATCGTGCGCCGCTCGCCGTTGACGACGCCTTCCGCCGTGCCGCTCACCGGGTACGCGACGGGGGTGCCGTGGTAGTACGCGTGCACGAGCAGGTGGGCGCCGCGCGTCGTGCGATCGAACGGGTTCACCGGATACTCGATCGAGATCCACGGCGGGCCGGCAATGGCGGCGTGTCCGGCGGGCACCGCCGCAGGACGGAAGCCGGTGGTGACGGCGACGACCGCGGCGAGGCAGGCGGTGGAGACGGAAAGCACGAGCGCGGGCGACCTCTGGGTACGCGACATAGGATACGCTCCTGTGGGTGATGGCTGGAAGGTGGTCGCGAAGGTCCGACGCGCCGCTCAACGGGCGCGCAGGGAGATGTTGCCTTTGAAGCTCCTAATGAGGACGCGAGCTCGCCCGGTTCCGCTGGTAAAGCCGAGCTCCATGCCGCGCCCTTCGCGGCCGGCGATGGGGCGCCGCGACGTGAGCGTGTTCTCGATCGTGCCGGTGACCGTCGCCGCGTCGATTTCGGCGTCCGGGTTCGGCGCGAGCCTCAGCTCGATCGGCCCGCCGTGCGTGTCGAAGTCGAGCGTCCCGCCGCGCGCGATGTCACCGGCAAAGACAATCGCACCAGTCACCGACGTGAACTTCGCGCGCTCGAAGCGCCCTTCGCCCACGCGCACGGCGCCGCTCACGGTCGACAGGCCGGCGTCGTCGCTCCCGCCGCGCATGACGATGTCGCCGGTCGCCGTCTTCGCGCGCAGCCAGGCCGGGCTCCCCTCGATCGCCACCGAGCCATCCATCGACTCGATCTGGAGCTCGGCCGGGCTGCAGACGACGCGCACGGAGCCGCCCACGATGTTGAGATCGAGTCCGCCGGTGAGGCCCGTGACCTCGACGTCGGCGCTTCCGCTCTTCGCCCAAACGCGCGCCCGGGCGGGCACGCGCAGCTCGATCCTCGCGTCCGGCGCCGGCGCGCGCGGCACCTCGACGTAAATCTTCATTCCGGATGCCGGTCGGCCCGGTGCCCCGCCGCGCGACGCGTCCATGCGCGCGCCGGTCGGTAGAGTCCCCGCGATGACGACGGAGTCGCGGTCCCAACCGACGATCCGCAGGCTCCCGACATCGCCGAATATGCGAACGGACGCGGTCGGCGTGACGGCGTATCGCTGCATGACCTTCTGCTGCGCGGCGACCGGCGTGGCGGCGGCGAGCAGGGGCAGCAACGCAACCGCGACGCGACGCGACACGACGCGGCAACGATGCCCGTCCGAACTCGACACGCTGGTTGTCGATCTCATGAGACCTCCTGCCTGAATCGCGCTCGACTCACGTGCGCGCGCGCAGCTCGCTCGCCCTGCGGAGGAGCTGCACTTTCTGCTCGTAGTTGGCCGAGAGGACGTCGACGATCGCGTCGTTCGCCGGGTCGGCGGCGAGTGCGGCGCGTGCCTCGGCGATCGCCTCGTCGATCACGCGGAGTGAACGCTCGAGCGTGGCGATCGTTTCCGGCGCGAGCGCGCCCCGCTGCGTCTCGAACGTCGCCGTCAGCTCGTCGACGACCTCGGCGTAGCTTCGCTCCACCGCGATGACCGCGGCGGAGGTAGCCGGCGTCGCCCCTGCCCGCGGCGGCGACGCCGCGTCGCGCACCGCGTCGCGCGACCGCAGCGCGAGCACCGTCACGGCGGATGAGCCGACGACGAGCAAGACCGCGGCCGCGGCCCGGAGCCCCCACTCGCGCGCCCAGCGCGGGCGGCTCCTGTGGATTGCTGGCGCGTGCCGCGTGATCCGGGCGCGGAGAGCGGGCCAGACTTCCGGCGGCGGGTCGACGCTCCGCGGAAGGGTCGCCGTGCGCTCGAGGAGCGCGCGCAAGCGCGCGAGGGTCGCGCGACACACGTCGCAGGCCGCGACGTGGCGCTCGACGGCGGTCGCGCTGTCGCGTGCCAACTCGCGGTCGGCGAGCTCGTTCAACTGTTCGAGAGACGGGTGGCCCGTCGTCATGCCAATGCCTCCATCAAGAGCTTCCGCGCGCGATGGAGCTGCGCGCGAATGGTCCCCTCCGCGAGCCCGCAGAGCTCAGCGATCTCGGCGTGACTGAACCCCTCGACGTCGTGCAGCACGAACGCGCTTCGCGCGCCCGGCGGCAGAGCGGCGATCGCGCGCTCGAGGTCGATCGCGATGCCCGGATCGGCTGTGCCGACTCCACCGCGCGTTCGGTGTCCGCCAGCTTCCGCGGCCGCCAAGTCCTCCGCGAGCGCGACGCGCGCCTCGCGCCTGCGGTCCGTTCGCGCGCCGGCCAACACGACATTCACCGCCAGGCGATGCAGCCAGCTCCCGAAACTCGCCTCGCCGCGGAACGACCCGAGTCGCTCCCACGCCCGCACGAATACGTCCTGCATGAGCTCCTGAGCTTGTGTGCGGTCCCCGCTCATGCGGAGACAGAGCGCGAAGACCCGTCCCGCGTGCTGCCGGTACAGTTCCCCGAAGGCGTCGACATCGCCGTGCTGCGCACGACTGACGGCTGACTCCTTCGACGGTCCGGCGTCTGTCGGCGTTGGGTCCATGAGCGATCCGGAGATATGATGCCGGCCAGGTGCGAGGCGCTTGAAAGATTGCGGAGGGCTCGACACGGCACGACGGGCTCGGTAGCGCGATCGTTTCGGGGTGTCTAGGCTCAATGGATGAGCGACGCGCCATCCGCCGGCCTGGCATCGCGAGGGCCCTCGCGCGGGCGCGTCCTCGCCGCGTTCGCCGCGGTCTACGTCATCTGGGGCTCGACGTACCTGTTCATTCGGTTCGCGGTCGAGACCCTGCCGCCATTCGTGATGGCCGGTACACGCTTCGCCGTCGCGGGTGCGATCCTCTACGTCTGGGCGCGTCTCCGCGGCGCACCACGGCCCAGTCCTGCGGAGTGGCGGGGGGCGGCGATTACGGGCCTCTTCCTGCTCCTCGGCGGCAACGGCGCCGTCGTCTGGGCCGAGCAGCGCGTCGCGTCGGGTGTCACCGCGCTCTTGGTCGCAACTGTCCCCGTGTGGATGGTGCTGCTCGATTGGCTTCGACCCGGCGGCGTGCGCCCCCGAGCGGGCGTCTTCGCGGGCCTCGCGCTCGGCCTCGTGGGGCTCGCGTTACTCGTCGGTCGCGGCGCGCTGGGTGGCGGAGGTGCCGAGCCGCTCGGCGCCGCCGTTCTCGTCGTCGGCTCGATCCTCTGGGCGACCGGCTCACTATACGTGCGCCACAACCCGCGGCCATCCTCGGCGCTCGTCACCAACGCCGTTCAGATGCTCGCCGGCGGCGCAGCGCTTCTCCTCGCGGGCACGCTCGCGGGTGAGCTCGCGCGACTCGACCTCAGCGCCGCGTCGACCCGCTCGCTCCTCAGCCTCCTGTACCTGATCGTCGCCGGATCCCTCATCGGCTTCACGGCGTACACGTATCTCCTTCAGGTGAGCACGCCGGCGAAGGTCTCGACCTACGCGTACGTCAACCCCATCGTCGCGGTGTTGCTCGGCTGGGCGTTTGCGGGCGAAGAAATCACCGCTCGGACGCTGGTCGCGGCGGCGGTTATCCTGGCTGGGGTGGCGATCATCACGCTCGCCGGCGGAGCAGAGGGCGCTCAGAGCGGTGCGCGGTCCGCCGTCCGCGGTGCGCGGGAATGGGACGAGGAGTCGGAGCTGCCAGACGCGACGCACACGCGCAAGCGTAAGATCGCGTCGCGCTGACACCTGCCCACCGCGCGCCACGCACCTACGACGGCGCGAGTGGCCGGATTGGAAGCGTCCTCCGTGGTGGTTCGGTGGTTCTACGGGCGCGGAAACTCAAGGCGACGCAACGAGCTACCGGCCGGCCTCGGACTGCATGGCGACCCCATCCTGTTGGGTATGCGGCTTGCTTCCTTTCACGTCCGCCCCAGCGAGTCCACTCAAACCCGCGGCCCTATGGCGACGATCTGGAAAGGCGCGATCACGTTCGGACTGGTGAACATCCCGGTCGAGCTTCGCCCCGCCGTCCGCACGGATCGCCTGTCGTTCCGAATGCTACACGCCGAGGACATGGCCCCGGTGAAGTACGAGCGTGTCTGCTCAGCCGACGGTCAGCCCGTGCCGTGGAGCGAGATCGTGAAGGGCTATGAGTACGCGAAGGGTAAGTTCGTCGTCGTGACACCCGAGGAGTTCGAGCAGGCGAAGCTCGAGAAGTCGAAGACGATCGACATCATCGACTTCGCGAAGGACGACGAGATCGATCCGCGTTTCTTCGACACCCCGTACTACCTGGTGCCGACGAAGGGCGGCGAGAAGGCCTACGCGCTGCTGCGCGAGGCGATCCGCCGCTGTGATACCGTGGGCATTGGGAAGATCATCATCCGGGAGACCCAACACCTCGCGGGCGTCAAGGTCGTCGGCGACGCGCTCGTTCTCGAAACGATGCGCTTCGTCGATGAGCTGGTGGAAGTCGAGGAGCTGACCTTCCCCGGCTCGGACATCGTGCGCCCTCAGGAGCTGGCGATGGCCGAGCAACTCGTCAGCAACCTTCAGGAGCCCTTCGATCCCAAGAAGTACACCGACGAGTACCGCTCCAACCTGATGCGGATCATCAAGGCAAAGATGAAGGGGAAGAAGGTGGCGCTCGAGGAGCCGGACGAGGGGCCGGCGGACCCGAAGGTGATCGACTTGATGTCGCGGCTCCGCGCGAGTCTCGAGCAGGGTCGCGCCAAGGGCACCGGTGGTCGAGCGCGCGCGACGCGCAGCGCGGAGGGCGAGCGTCCCCCGAAGGGCACGCGGTCCCGGAAGCGCCACACTGCATAGCGGCGCCTCCGGGCGCGGCGCTAGGCACCCTCGAACTATTTCAGCAGACGGTCAGGGCTGGCGCGCCGCGTCAGCCTTGTTCCGTTTGCGGCTGGCGCTCTCGCGAACGTAGCCGACCGCTCCGCGAACGCCGCCGTACTGCTTGACCGAGAGGACTCTGCCCGTCCGGGCGTCGATGACGACCTTGCTGTAGGTCTTCTTCTTCTCCGGGAGCACCTTGATGTCGTACACGAGCCGGCCGTCCTCGTCGTGCAGCTCACCGCCGGCGACCTGACCAGGCACGCGCGCCAGCGCGATTGCTTTGGCCCGATTAGGGCTGATCCGCGCGCGACCCTCAGTGCCCGCCTTGATCTCGATGCGGGCTGGCTCGTCCACCGCGACCTTGGCGACGGCCCCGCTGGAAACCTGTTGTGCCCCGGCGAGCCCCGACCCGACCGCGGTCAGCGCGCCAGCAAGGATCAATGTTCGTATTCTCTGCATGAGGCTGCCTCCGTGTGAACTGTCGAGATCGTCATGATCTCGCAGGCGGAGGAAGGAAGTGCATCTATCGTGCGATAGGGCGGAGCCGGCGACCGACGGCCGACAACCGATCGTAACTCACTCAGAACTCAGAGCTTCAGCCCGAACGCTAAGCGGCTTCGCTCGCCGAGGCGGGCTGTTCCTCGGACGCGGCTCTGCTCAGGCATACCGCCACCCCGCGACGATCGCGTACGCGTAAATCGCCGCCCCGATGAGGTGGATGTCGAGGCCCATGGCCTGGTCGTGATGAAGCCAGCCGAGCCGGCCGAGCAAGTACGCCCAATCGTGCTCGCCACCCCCAACGAGTGGGAGCGCCTGAGCCCGCGCGTCGCGAACGTAGACGGAGACATTCCAGCAATTCTGCGCGACCCACCACAGCGCGACAGTGGCGGCGTGCCGATCGGCGCGCCTCCAGAAGTAGACGACGAAGGCGGCCGGCAATGCGAGCTGGAAGAGCGTCCCACCGAGGAAGCCCATAAACTCCCCGAGGGGAGCGAAGACGAGATGTCCAGTCTCGTGGATCGCGAGATCGACGGCGTCGAGAATCCGACCAGACTCCGGTCGAAGCAGGCACGGGATTCCGTAGAGAGCGAGCGCGCCGGTCAGGAGGAGGCGTATGCGGCGCTGGCTCGCGGCTGTGGATCGCTGCTCGGGCACGGTGTAAACTTACGGAGGGGTCGAGAGACCGACGCCCGAGGATCGAGCGCGTCACCCCACGCCTGGAGGATCGCGTGTACCACCACCGGACTCTGTCGCGACTTCGCCTCGCGGCGATCGGCGCCACCGCGGCGTTCGCGGTCGTCGTTGAACCGCGCGACCTCGAAGCAGCGCAGGCGCGGGACGCGGTCGCGTCCACGGGTTCGATCGCCGGTACGGTGCGTGACGCCAGCGGCGCGAGGCTCATCGGAGCCGACCTCCTCGTCGTCGGGACCGCGCTCCGTGCGATCAGCGACACGGGCGGCCGGTTTCGTCTCGTCGGCGTCCCGCCCGGAGCCGGCATCCTCCAGATCCGCCGCCTCGGCTACCGAGCGCTGTCGGTGCCGATCACGATCGAGAGCGCCGCCACAGCGTCCGTGATGGTCACTCTCGTCCGGTTGCCGCAGGAGCTCGATCCTGTCCTTGTCCAGGCAAACCGCCAGCCCGGCGCGCGGTACCTCCAAGGATTCTACGAGCGGCGATCGAAAGGGCACGGGTACTTCGTGACCCGCGACCAGCTCGCGGCGCACCACTGGTCGTCGACGACGGACGTACTACGCAGCCTCGTCCCCGGGGTCCGGATCACGTCGTCGCGAATGGCGCGCAGCGCTGTGCGGCTTCGCGGCAATCGGTGCGCGCCGCTCGTCTGGTTGGACGGCGCTCCGGCGATGGCGGGCGAGTTCGACCTCGACGTGCTGAGCCCCGAGACAATATCCGGGATCGAGATCTACTCCGGCCCGGCGACCGTTCCCGCCGAGTTCCGCTCGACGCGAGGCCTCGAATCGTGCGGCGTCATCGTCGTGTGGTCACGCGTGGAGCCGCCGGAGCCTCGCGAGAGGGGACGACGCAGCCGACCGAAGCAGACAGCTGCTCTGGACAGCGCCGTGAGCGCGCGCGCGTACAACGCCGAGGAGGTCGACACCGCGGCGAGCATCGACTCGACGGGAATGGCGGAGCCGTTCTACCCCGACTCGCTCTACGCCTTTCGCGTCGGCGGCGAGGTCCTCGCGCAGTTCGTCGTCGACACTACTGGCCTGGTGATTCCCGAGACCGTTGCGATAGTGTCATCGACTCACCCCGCGTTCGCCGACGCGGTCCGCCGCTCACTGCGGCGCTCGAAGTTCCGACCGGCGACGCTGGCGGGCCGGCGTGTCCGGCAGGTGATGGTCCTTCCCTACCGGTTCGTCATTGAGGGCCGCAGCCCGTAGCAGGCGGTAGGACCACGAGGTCGAGCCGGCGGGATCCAAGTCGTGAGTGTTCAGTCGTGAGTCCTCAGTCATCAGTTGCTGACGACGTGGACTGACCAACTGATGACTCAGAACCTGGACCCGCCGGGCCTGTCGTAGTCGTCCGCCCCCGCCGCCCGACATCGCCCGCAACGCGCCGACGCGCCGAGGTCGACGAGAAGCCGTCGAACTCGGGACCCGTGAAGATGCCTGGCGCAGAGGACGCGGCCGCAGGTGGTACACACTCCGCCGGTGATCAGGTCGACGCGCGCACCGCATGCCTCGCACTCGGCTCCGATCTCCGAGGCGAGGAAGAAGCGGAACGGTCGCACCGGCGGGTGCTAAGGCCGGTCGTCGGTCGGTGTCGAGTCGCTGCCGGCGGTTCCGCCCGCGGACGTCGCGACGCCGCCTGGGGGACTGGCTCGACCCTCGGCGCGGGTGACGCGGCGGACCTCTGCCAGGAACGCTGTCGGCCCTGCGCCGTCGGGGAGCGCGCGCAACGCACGCAGCGCGTCCTCGGGGTTTATCGCGAGCACGGCGCTGAATGTGTTGGGGTCGACGCCGACGCGCTCGAACTCGGCGAGGAGATCCTTGAAGCGCTTCTCGTGAGCCATCTTCTCGACCTCTTGCTCGACTCTCAGTAGACGCCCGCCTCGCGCTGGACCCAGCGTACGTACGCGACGATGGCCGCGAGATCGGCCCCGGTCACCTGCGGCTGCGCGGGCATGTTGCCGAAGCCCCAGTGGTGCGCCGCGACGCCGTTTCGGACCGCGAGGTAAAAGGCCTGATCGGAGTGGTGACCGGGCTCGTAGACCCGATGCGCGAGCGGCGGACCCTTGTCAGTCCCGCGCGCCTGCGATCCATGACACCCGGCGCAGTTGCGCTCGAACAACTGCTCTCCCGTACGGTGCTCCGCCGGCGTCGGCGGGAGCGACGCGAGACGCCGCGCGACCTCGTCCTCCCCGCCCGCGCACGCTGCTACGACCAGCGCGAGCGCGCCCCGGATCATCCGTCGCATCCCCATCCGGCTTCATCAGGTCGCCATGGCGCGAGCCGGACACTGCAATTGCTCGGCCAACGAGGAGATGGGATGCACTGGGAGGACTTCGCTGAGCCGATCTGCCGCCGGTCTTCGCGTTCCGAAGTGGACCCGGGGGTCGGGGAGGCGGGCCGTGATCAGCTACCAGTCGGAGAGGTACGCCCTCGTTAACTCCCTGGCGATCGAGCACCGGCGCCACCTGCACCGCGTGCGGCGCTTCCTCGATCCGCAACCGCACGAGCGGCTCCTCGAGGTAGGGTGCAGCCGTGGCTTCCTGACGCGGCTCGTCCAACAGCTCGCGCCCGACACGCGCGGCATCGACCTCAACACCGAAGCGATCGCCCGCGGCGTTACGTACGGTCTGGCGGCGATGGACGCGCAGCGCTTGGCGTTCGACGACGAGAGCTTCGACAAGGCATTCTCGTTCCACTGCATCGAGCACGTTGCCGACCTGGGTGCGGCGCTTCGCGAGATGGACCGCGTCCTCAAGCCCGGCGGCTCGCTTCTGTTGGTTTACCCGGCCGAGCCGATCCGCGGACTTTACGTCATTCCGACGGCGTGGATGCTGTTCCGGAACCCGCTCCGCGCGCGCGACCTTCACCTGCACCGATTGTCGCCGCGGCGGCTGCGGCCGTTCCTCGCTGGTACGTCGCTCGAGACGATCGAAAGCAGGATCGAATTCTTCCTGCTGCCGCAGTTCATCACCCTGCTGCGAAAAGCAGGCGCGCCCGTTTCCTCTTGGGCGCAGAAAGGTCAGGCAGTGTCGGCCGGCGCTTCAGCCGCCCATTGCCCGCCTATCGCCCGTCGTGACGCGGGCATATCCTAACCAGGTTTCTCCGATACGCGCGGGCCCTGACACAGGGGTTCGCCAGCCAATCCGTGTCGGTTGGAGGCCACACGCCATGGACGCCCTCCGCCACGACCTCCGCTTCGCAGTCCGCAGCTTCCTGCGCAGCCCGGGGTTCTCGGCGATCACCGTACTGACGCTCGCGCTCGGGATCGGCGCGACGACCGCGATTTTCAGCGTCGTTCACGGCGTGCTCCTGCGGCCGCTGCCTTATCCGGAGTCCGACCGGATCGTCCGCATTCACGAAGGAGACAAGGAAGGGCTCCGGACCAACCTCTCTGACCCGGACTTCGAGGATTTCCAGTCCCAAGGTCGGAGCTTCGTCGCGCTCGCCCAACTACAGGCTGGCGGGCCGACGTCTGTCGCGGGCGACATCGAGCCGGTGCGCGCGCCCTGGGCCGCCGTTTCCCGAGACTTCTTTCGCGTGCTTGGCATCCAGCCGCTCGCCGGACGTTCATTCGCCCCGGAAGAGCAGCGGGAGGGATCTCCACCGGCGGCTATGGTGAGTCACCGCTTCTGGCAGCAGCACCTCGGCGGCACGCCCGAATTTGGCGGCAAGCAGCTGATCTTCGGCGGCCGCGTACACCGAGTTGTCGGTGTGCTTCCACCGAGTCTCGATTTTCCGGCCGGTGTGGACGTCTTCACGCCGCGCGAGCTCGAGGGGCGACTACCGAGTCGGACGGCGCACAACTGGATGGTCATCGGGCGGCTGCGCCCGGGGGTGCGGCTCGAACAGGCGCAGGCCGAGATGAGTGGCATCGCGCGTCGACTCCGAGCGGAGCTGGGCGACCAGACAGACATGACCGACGTGAGACTCGTGCCGTTGCACGAGCAGCTCGTCGGGCACGTGCGGCCGGCGCTGCTCGTGCTCCTGGGCGCGTCCGCTGCCCTCCTGCTAATCGCCTGCGCGAACGTCAGCAACCTGCTCCTCGCGCGCGCCGCGGCGCGGCAGCGCGAGCTCGCGGTGCGAGTCGCGATGGGCGCGGGACGCGGCCGCATCGTGCGGCAGCGTGTCGCCGAGTCGCTCGTGCTGTCTCTCGTCGGCGGCGGCTTCGGCGTGTTGATCGCCGTTGCCGGCGTGCGCGCGCTGCTCTCGCTGGAGCCGGGCAGCCTGCCGCGCTTGGGAGAGGTCGGCGTGAACTGGACCGCGCTGCTTTTCGCTTTCGGCGTCGCGCTAGCGACCGCACTCGCGTTGGGATTCGTCACCGCTCTGCGCGGTGCCGGCGAGGGCGCGCTCCGGGAGGCGCTTGCTCAGAGTCAGCGTGGCGTGGCGGCCGCGGGGAGCTACGTGCGCGGCGGGCTCGTCGTCGCGCAGGTCGCGCTCACCTTGGTGCTCCTCGTGGGCGCCGGGTTGCTCGGGCGCAGCTTCGCGCAACTGCTCTCCGTCGATCCCGGCTACCGCACCGAGGGAGCCGTCGTGCTCGACCTGTCGACACCCTGGCCGCAGACCGACGCGGACGTCGCGCGGCAACGGCGCTTTTACGACGACCTGATGTCGCGCCTGCGCACGATCCCGGGCGTGCGCAACGTCGGCGGGGTCAATGCGTTCCCGCTCCGCGGCGGCGGTTATTCCAACGGCACCTTCCTCGAGCTCAAAGCGCCGGACGAGAAGCTGGACTTCTCCCGGTTGCCGACGCTGGCCAAGGATCCCGCGCGGTCCGGTCGCGCCGAGTTCCGCGTCGCCAGTGCGGGGTACTTTGGAGCCATGGGGATCCCGCTCGTGCGCGGCCGGGTGTTCGACGATCGTGACGAGCCTGAGGCCCCTGTGCACGCGGCGGTCGTGAGCGCCGCGCTGGCGAGGGCGGAGTGGCCGGGCTCGGATCCCATCGGGAAGATCATTCAGTTCGGCAACATGGACGGCAACCTGACGCCTTTCACGGTAGTCGGCGTCGTCGGGGACATACGCGAGGCGCGTCTCGACGCCGCGCCGCAGCCAGTGTTCTACGCGAACGCGCGGCAGCGCAAGGTGTCGAGCTTCAGCATCGTCATCCAGGGGGCCGCGCGTCCGGCCGGCGTGATCCCCGCCGCCCGCCGCATCGTCCGCGAGATCGCGCCGAGCCTGCCTCCGCGCTTCCGCATGGTCGAGGAGGTGGTCTCGACCTCGGTCGCGCAGCGGCGTTTCAGTTTGGTTCTCCTCGGCGTGTTCGGCGGGGCCGCGCTGCTGCTGGCGACGATGGGCGTGTACAGCGTGGTCGCCTACCTCGTGGCGCAGCGCGAGCACGAGATCGGCATTCGCGTCGCGCTGGGGGCGCAGCGCGGCGACGTCCTCGGGCTGGTACTCCGCCATGGCGCCGTCCTGACACTCGTCGGCGTCGCGGTCGGCGTCGGTGCCGCCCTGTGGCTGACGCGGCTCCTCAGAGGACTGCTGTACGGCGTGACACCGACCGACCCAATCTCGTTCGTATCTGTTGTCGCCCTACTACTCGGCGTCGCGCTCGCGGCGAGCTACCTCCCGGCGCGGCGGGCGCTCCGCGTCGATCCGATGAGCGTCCTGCGGAATGGCTGAGGGCCAGCAACCGGGCGGCGCGGGCGGCGCGCCGGAGGAGCACGGCGCCTCCGACCCGCTCGCGGGCGACCTGCGGTCGTACCTCCAACGGTCGCTCGGCGCCGGGTACACGCTCGAACGGGAGCTCGGGGGCGGGGGCATGTCGCGCGTGTTCGTCGCCCGCGACCACGCGCTCGGCCGGAAGGTGGTCGTGAAGGTGCTGCCGCCCGAGCTCGCGGCGGCCCTGTCCGTCGAACGGTTCCGACGCGAGGTCATGCTGGCGGCGGCGCTCCAGCATCCGAACATCGTTCCCGTGTTGAGTACCGGCACCACGGACCGGTTGCCGTACTTCGTGATGCCGTTCGTCGAGGGCGAGTCGCTGCGGGTGCGGCTCGGGCGCGGGCCTCTCTCGGTGCGCGAGGCGGTGAGCGTGATGAAGGACGTCGCGCGCGCACTGGCGTACGCGCACGGTCGCGGCGTGATCCACCGCGACATCAAGCCGGACAACATCATCATCAGCGGCGCGACGGCGACGGTGACCGACTTCGGCGTCGCGAAGGCAGTCGCGGCGTCGCGTGCGGGGCCGGTGCGCGGGACGACCGAGGTGCGTACGCCGGGCGGCTCAACGATCACGCACGCCGGCGTCTCGCTGGGGACGCCAATGTACATGGCCCCCGAGCAGGCGGCGGCGGATCCGAACACCGATCACCGCGCCGACCTCTACGCGTTGGGGATCGTCTCGTACGAAATGCTCGTCGGGGCGCCGCCATTCCACGGCCGCTCGCCGCAGGCGCTGCTCGCCGCGCAGCTTACCGAGCTCCCGCGGCCGATCTCGCAGCGACGCTACGGAGTGCCGGCGGCGCTCGAGCAGCTCATCATGCAGTGCCTCGAGAAGAACCCGGCGGACCGGCCGCGCAATGCGGGCGACATGGTGCGGGCGCTGGACGATCCGGAGCTGTTGAGCGGCGCGCCGGCGGTGCCGCCGCAAGCCGCGGCGACGCGGCGTCGCCGCTCGGTCGGCCGGTGGCTCTCGGCCGGCGTGGCGGTCACCGTCCTCGGGTTGACCGCGGCCTACGTCGCCGGCGTGTTCGCCGGCGGCGAACCGTCGACCGCCGAAGCGGGCGCGCTCGCGCCGGCGTCGATCGCCGTGCTGCCGATCGCGGACGCGTCGCCGGGCAACGTGGGCCGCGAGCTCGCCGACGGGTTCACGGAGGCGTTGACGAACGCGCTGGGCCGGGTGCCCGGACTGCGCGTCGCGTCGCGGACGGCGGCCGCGGCCGCGCACCGTCAACCGGGAGGCGTGCAAGAAATCGGGCGTGCCCTCGGCGTCGGCAAGCTGGTCGAGGGCACAGTGCAGCGCCAGGGTGACAGCGCTCGCATGACCGTGCGCCTGCTCGACGTGCGCGATGGGTTCACGGAGTGGTCGCAGACCTACGACCGGCCGGTCGCCGGCGGCCTCGCCGCCCAGGACGAGATCGCGACGGAGGTTGCGTCGGCGATCGCGTGGCGGATGGCACTCCCGGCGCCGCCGGGATCGCCGCGGCGGGACAGCACGGGCACACCGGTTCCGCGCGGGCCGTAGTTCGGCGCAAGGGCGCACGCGACCTTGCGGCTCGCCGCCGGCCGTCCCACTGTAGCTCCATGCGTTGGGTCGCGGGCAAGACCCTCGTCGTCGGAATTGCGCTCGCGTTCGCCGCGCGAGCGGCGGCGGGCGCGCAGGGCATTACGCGGGATAACTACAAGGACTACCTCCCGCCGCAGCCGAGGATCGTCGCGCAGGCTCGTGCGACCGCCGCCTTGCGCCTGTACGGGGACGAGCGGGATCCCGCGTACCGCGACGCCGACCCGGTCGACGGGGTCGACGACGAGCGCGCCCGCCGTCTCCTCGCGCTCGGCGAGCTGTTCTCTCCACTCCTCCGCCGCAACAATTTCAGCGTCCCGCGCGACCTCGATGCGGTCTTGGGGCCTCGTCATACGCTGCATGTGGACAGCTGGATCGGTAACCGGCGGGTAGCGTCGGATTCGATCGTCCTCGGCGGCACGCCGCTGGACTCCGGCGATCCTCCCCAGGCGACGGTGGTGGCCGAACACCTGGTACGGTGGGGCGGGCGCCGAAGTGTTCAGCCCTCAACGCTACTGGCTGTTCAACCGGCTCGGATACGGGCTGCGCGTCGAATTCACTGAGCTCTTCAACAAGCTGACGTTCGACGCCGAGCGGAGCGGCCGCGGCGACGTCACGGCGCGCCGCGGCGATCTCGCGTTCTCACTGGTGTTCGGCTGGTAAAAGGAACTGCGGACTGCGGACTCACACCCTCGGGAGGCCTCGAGTCGGCGGTAGAAGCTTCCCGAGGCTCTAGTCCGCAGTCCGCAGTCCGTGGTCGGTCGTCCGCAGCCGGGCGCACCCTCACCGCGCCCCGGCCGCCAGAACCGCCGCGTCGTCGCGGCTGACCGCGCCCGCGGCGCGCGCACGCTCGACGTTCCGCCTCCCGTACGTGAAGTAGATCGCGAGGCCAAGCCCGAGCCACACGGCGAGCCGCGCCCACGTCGCGAGCGGCAACACGAGCATCAAGTACACGCAGACGAGGAGCCCGCCGAGCGCGACCCACGGCATTCCCGGCGCGCGGAAGGGCCGCGGCAGTTGCGGGTCGGTTCGCCGCAGGACGAGCACGCCCGCACAGACGATCGCGAACGCGAGCAGCGTTCCCATGCTCACGAGCTGACCGAGGACGCCGATCGGGAAGAGCGCCGCGGTGGTCGCGACGAGCACGCCGGTGATCGTCGTCGTGACGTGTGGCGTGCGGAAGCGGGGGTGGATGCGGCCGAACGCCGGGGGAAGGAAGCCGTCGCGGCTCATCGCGTAAAAGATGCGCGGCTGCGCCATCAGATTGACGAGCATGACGCTGAACAACCCGGCGAGTGCGCCCACTTTGATGAAGGGGCCGAGCCAGGTCACGCCGGTGGCAGCGAGGCCGACGTTGATCGGGTCGGCGACGTTGAGGCGGGAGTAGTGCACGACGCCGGGGAGGACGAGCGCAACGGAGATGTAGGCGACGGTGCAGACGGCGAGCGAGCCGAGAATGCCGATCGGGAGGTCGCGCTGCGGATTGCGGGCCTCCTGCGCGGCGGTTGAAACGGCGTCGAAACCGATGTACGCGAAGAAGATGATGCCGGCGCCGCGGACGACGCCGCTCCAGCCGAACTCCCCGAACGTCCCGGTGTTGGGCGGGATCAGGGGCTGCCAGAGCTCGGGGCGGACGTAGCGCGCGGCGACGGCGACGAACAGGACGAGCACGGCGAGCTTGATGAAGACGATGACGGTGTTCGTGCGCGCTGACTCTTTGACGCCGACGACGAGGAGCGCGGTGATGGCGAGGACGACGAGTGCGGCGGGGAGATTGAAGAGCGCGGTGGCAGTGGTGCCGTCGGCGAGCGAGACGACGGCGCCGGCCGGCGCGGCGAGGCGCGGCGGAACGTGAATGCCGAGGTCGGCGAGGAGGCTGACGGCGTTGGCGCCCCAGCCGAGTGCCACGGTGGCCGAGGCGAGCGAGTATTCGAGGACGAGGTCCCAGCCGATGACCCAGGCCATGAACTGGCCCATGGTGGCGTAGGCGTAGGTATAGGCGCTGCCGGCGACGGGGATCATGCTCGCGAGCTCGGCGTAACAGAGGCCGGCGAAGGCGCAGGCGACGCCGGCGAGGATCATGGCGAGGACGAGGGCGGGCCCGGTGTGTTGGGCGGCGACGTTGCCAGTGAGGACGAAGATGCCGGCGCCGATGATGGCGCCGATGCCGAGGAGGACGAGGGCGCCTGGTCCGAGGGCGCGCCGGAGGCCGCCGTGTTCGGCGTCGGCGACGAGGGCAGCGATGGGCTTGCGGGAGGTAAGGGGTGACATGGGGGCGGCTCCGGGGGTGGCGGGGCGGGTGCGGTATTGTATGTAGATTTGTATACAATACTGCGCCAATCGAACGCCGCCCGCCCGCGCGGCAAGCCGTGCTGTCGCCCACTCGCCCGCGGCGCGGACCCCGCTCGGTATATTGCCCCGAAGCGCCCTATGACTCGCCCCCGCAAAACCGCCGAGCCGCGGCCGCCGGCGAAGCCGCGAGCCGGCGCCGGGCGGGCCGGCTCTGGCCCCGGCGGCGTCCGGCGCGCGGCTGCGGGGACGTCGGGCACAGCGCCCACCCACACCCCCGCGGTCGCAAGTCGGTCGCGTCCCGAGCAGGTCTACGCTCGCCTGCGCGACCTCATCGTGCAGGGCCAGCTCGCCCCGGGCAGCCGCATCATCGAAACGGACGTCGCGGGCCGGCTCGGCGTCAGCCGCACGCCGGTGCGCGAGGCGCTTCAGCGCCTGCAGCAGGAAGGGTACGTCCTCGGCTCCGAGCACACGCAGCAGAGCCGTCTCACAATCGCGCCGCTCACGCGCGCCGACGTGCACGAGCTGCTCACGATCGTCGGCGCGATCGAGGGGCTGGCGGCGCGCGGCGCCGCGCAGCGCGCGGCCCCGGCGCGCCGCGCTCTGGCTCGCGAGCTGAACGCCGCCAACGGCGATTTCCACCGCGCCGCTCGCGTGACCCCGATCGATCACGGCCGCCTGTACGACGCCGATGAGCGCTTCCACCGCCTGATCGTCGAGTCGGGCGCCGGGCCGCGCCTGCTCGCGCTACACGACGCCGTCAAGCCCCAGGCCGAGCGCTACATCCGCATGTACATCAGCCTCCTCGTCGGCGACATCCGCTCCTCCGTCGACGAGCATGAGGACATCGTCTCCTCGATCGAGGCCGGCGCCGCCGACGACGCCGAGCGCAGCGTCGAGACCAACTGGCGCCACGCCGCCGAGAGACTGAGCCGGGTGATCGAGGTGGCTGGAGAGAGGGGGAGTTGGTAGCGGCGGGCCGGCGAAGCTGCCGCGCTAACGCGGGAGCTTCGCCAGCCCCTCCCGCGCATCAACATCCCTCGGATTCAACTTCAACGCGGCCTCGAACTCCGTCCGCGCGAGATCGTTGCGACCTTGGCGGACGTAGACCATCCCGAGGCGCGCGCGCGTGCGTGCGACGCGGCGGGGCGACGTGCCCGGTGGCGCGCGCTCCATCCACCGTTTCAAGGAACGCTCCGAGTCGTCGAGCCGCTCGCCGGAGAGCGCGCCGGTGCGGCCGAACTGGTAGTGCGCGCTCAACTGCTCCGGAAACGCGGCGCCGGGCAGCGCGAGCGCGCGCTGGTAGGCTTCGAACGCCGCGCCCCAGCGCGCGATGCGCTGGTAGAGCGCGCCGAGTGCCATGTAGGGCGCCGCGCTGTCGGGCGAGACCGCCGCGGCGGCGAGATACTCTCGCTCGGCGCCCGCGACGTTCTTCTCGCGCTCGAGGATCATCCCGCTGGCGATGTGGCCACGCATCGGGCTCACGCGCGCGATCTCCGTGGCGTGCTCGCGCGCGCGGCGCATGCTCCCGCCGGCGATGCCGGGTGCGATGGAGTAGAACTGTACGAGGCCCTCGCGCGCGCCGACGTTGCGGGGGTCGAGCGCCACGGCGCGCTCGAACTCCCCGCGGGCGCGACCGGCGAGCATCGCCTGGCGGAACCGGCCAGCCTCCCGCGCCTGGAGACCGAGCGCGATGCCGAGCCACAAGTGGTAATCGGTCCTCCCGCCGTCCGCCTTGATCGCCCGCTCGAAGAACGCGACCGCCTCCTCGGGGCGGTCCTCGATGACGGCGATTCGGCCCAGGTAGAAGGCCACCTCAGCCCCGTTGCCCTCGCGGGCGCTGCTTGAGAGCGTCGCCTTCGCCGCGGCGTAGTCGCCGCTCTCGAAGAGCGACACGCCGTATTGCACCTTCGAGCTCGCCGGGCTCTGCCCGGCCGCAACGAATGGTCCCGTCGTTCCCATCAGCGCGGCGATCGCGGTCGCGACGCCGGCACGGCGGGCGCGCGCCCCTCGCGTTTCCAAACGACTCACTCGCATTGATGCGCCGGCGTCATGCCCCTCCAGCCTTCAGCTTCTCCAACGACTTGCGCGCGTCCGCGTGCGTGGGTTGATGCGCAGCGCCTGCTCGTACTCGGCGCGCGTCTGGTCACGGTCGAGCTGCTTCTCGTACACCATGCCGAGCCCGAAGTGCGGGCCGGATCTCGTCGTCACGGTCGCGTCCTCCGGCGGCTGAGTGATCCACAGCTTGAGCGACTGCTCGCCACGCTCGAGCTGCTCCGCCGACGAGCAGAATGGCTCGGTGCGTTCGCATAGATAGTGGGAAGTAGAATGCTGAAGAGCACGAATGGGACCGTGACTCGTACCAGACACCCGTGCCCTACCAAAGGTGCGCGGCATCCTCGAGCTCCGCGCGGAGCTTCCTGTAACTGTCGTAGCGTTCTGCGCTTACGTCGCCTCGCCCGACCGCCGCGCGGACGGCGCAGTCAGGCTCCGCACCATGCTGACAGTCGGCGAACCGGCACTCGGGGATGAGGGGCCGAAACTCCGGGAAGCAGCGGTCGAGATGCTCCGGCGGAAGGCTCCAGAGTCCTACCTCGCGAAGGCCCGGCGTATCCACGACGAAGCCGCCGTCGGAGTCCGGGAGCGGATGCGCGTAACCGCCGACGGTCGTGTGGCGCCCCTTGTTCACCGACTCGCTGATGTCACCGACGCGCAGGTCGAGGCCCGGGTAGAGGACGTTCATGAGCGAGGACTTGCCGGCTCCGGACGGGCCGGTGAGCACCGACATCCGGCCGCTCAACGTGCCGCGGAGGTCGTCTAGTCCGATACGCGCCTTCACGCTCGTGAAGTGCATCGGGTAAGCGGCGCGCTCGTAATCCGCGAAGCGTTCCCGCGCGGCGTCCACGCCGACAAGGTCGACCTTGTTGATCACGACTCGCGCGGCGAGGTCGTTGCCCTCGGCGATGACGAGGAATCGGTCCAGCATGCGTGGGTGCGGCTCCGGCTTGGCCGCCGCGAAGACGACGACGACCTGATCGACGTTCGCGGCTACGACACGCTCGCCGCGGCCGCCGCCCGGCGCGCGCCGCGCAAGGCGGGAGCGGCGGGGCAGGATCTGGCCGATCGCCCAGGCGCCGTCGCGCTCGTCCCGCTCGAGCGTGACAACGTCGCCGACGGCGAGCTTGAGCGCCTGTTCCGCCGCGTCGACGGTGTCGCGGCGGATCGACCCGTCGGCGCGCCTACCGACGTCGGCCTTCTTCAGGCGGCCGCGCAGCGACGCCTCCACGATCTCGCCACTGTCCGTACGCACACGCCACACCCCGCCCGTCCCGGTCAGCACTGTGCCGCGAGTGGTCATTCGCCGTCGCCGCGATCTCGAGCGTCAGCTTCGCCAACGTCGCGAGCATCAGCTTCGCTGACGTTCTTGGCGTCGGCTTCGTCGACGTCTGGAGCGCGCATCGCGTCCCACCAGCGGCGGCCGGGCGCGCCGGTGGGCGACGCGGCAATCAGCCTGTCGAGCACCTCCTTCACCGCCCCAAGGGCGAGCGCGCCCGCGGCGCGGAGCGCCTCATCGGGCGTCGCGCCGTATGCCACGAACTCCGACTCGACGTGTCCCGCCGGCGACGTCGCTCCGATGCGCGCCCAGCGCACGAACAGCAGGTACGCCCCGAACGGGCGCTCGGTCTCCCCCGTCGCGTCGGCGAGAATCTCGACGCTGTACGAGAAGCCGTCGGCGCCGGCGAAAGCGGCCGGCCGATCGTGCACCGCCATGTACCCGCCGAGGGTGTTGGCGTCGCCCTTCGAGTGGTCGGGTGGGAGGTGCCGGCCGGGCATCGAGAGTCCGCCGCTCGAGAGGGTCGCCGTGGCAGCGGCTACCGGCGACGCCGCCGGCCGCCGCCCGTCCGCCCTGCCACCATCTCCCTGACCACGTTGCCGGTGATGAACGCCACGTTCGCGGGACGCTCGGCCAGGCGGCGCATCAGGTAGGGATACCACTGTGTACCGAAGGGCACGTACACGCGCATCCGGTAGCCCTCGCGCACCAACTGCTCCTGCAGATCTCGCCTCACGCCGTAGAGCATCTGGAATTCGAACCGATCGGGCGAGATGCGATGCTCCTGCGCGAAGCGCTTCGCCTCGTTAATGATCCGCCGGTCGTGC
This sequence comes from Gemmatimonadaceae bacterium, assembly GCA_046263215.1. Taxonomy (GTDB): domain Bacteria; phylum Gemmatimonadota; class Gemmatimonadetes; order Gemmatimonadales; family Gemmatimonadaceae; genus JBHELH01. The sequence continues at coordinate 25,670 of JBHELH010000101.1, forward strand.
GTCGCCAACCCGGGGTAGTTGCCGTGCAGCATCAGCGCGTGCATCGATTTCACGTAGTTCGCGTCGACGTCACGCTTGTCCGGGTAGGCGACCGACGCCGGCTCGCGGTAGGCGCCCTTGCAGAGGCGGACGCGGCAGCGGAGCTGGTTGGCTCGCTCGACGTCGGCGAATGTGCGGTACAGATAGCTCTGGAGCACAATCCCGACGTGCTCCTTGTACGCGGGGTACAGACGCTCCTCGAACAGCTGGAGCGTGCGCTCCGTGTAGGCACTCGACTCCATGTCGATGCGCACGAAGTTGCCGTGCTGCCGAGCTCGCGCGAGGACGTCGTGCATCAGCGCCGCGCACAGCTCCTCCGAGACGTCGAGCCCGAGCGCGGTGAGCTTCACCGACACGTTGGCGTCGAGGTGCTGCTCCCGGAGCCGGTCGAGGAGCCCCAGGTACGCGTCGCGCGTCGCCCGCGCGTCGGCCTCGTTCGTCACACTCTCGCCGAGTAGGTCGAGCGACGCCGATGCCCCGCGCGCGTTCAGCTGCCGCACGGCGGCCAGCGCCTCGTCAGCCGTCTCACCGGCCACGAACCGCATCGCGAGCTGCTTCGCGAGCCGGTTGTGGCGGACGAACGAGAAGACTTGTTGTTGATTGGAGAGAAAGAGGAGCGCGGAGCGGAGCATTAACCAGCTATCAGCTATCAGCTATCAGTGGCAGGGACGGCGGCGGGTGCCCGCGAAGCGGGCGGGCCGGCGCTGACCTGGTGGCGACGCGTTCCCGAGTTGCGGGAGGAGCGTCGTGGCATATGCAGTCAAAGCCCAACCCGCGCGCGGCGCGGGCGCGGCAGTCCCAAGTGCTGATAGCTGGTAGCTGATAGCTGACAGCGTCGCCGCCCCAGGCAGCGCCCGATAGCTGATAGCTCATTTAGAACGGCACCACCCCACCCGCGACCGGCTGCGTGACCCGGACGACGGGATGCGATCCGCCAGGTCGCAACGCGGAGTCAAAGAAGTTCCACGTCGTGAGCCCGTCGTCGCTTCCCGGCTCCAGCAGGTACGCGGCAAGGATCGAGAGCGGTTGACCGGTGCGGACGAGGATCGTTCCCGCCGGGAGCGTGCGCGCCTCCGGCGACCATCGGCCCTCGACGCGGACCTCGAGGTGGCGCTGGAACGCCCGCGGCGCGCGGACCACGGAGTCCAGCGTGAACCGCTCGACCCGGGCCGCGAGGTCTGCGCCGAGCCGCTCGACGACGACGCCGTGGAGCCGGAGCGCGCGCGCCGCGGCCTCGTGCTCGGGGCCAAGTGCGTACGCGTGCGGGAGCCGGCGGCCGAGGGTCGGCGTGAAACGATCGTGGACCGGCATCGTGACGGCGCGGATACGGCCCGTGCGCCGCACGCCACGGGGAACGCCGACCTCTGTGACTAGCGACGTGTCGGCGAGACGCTCGAGCTGCTCCACGAGCACGGGCTCGCGGCGCGCTGGCCGCGCGGGCAGCGAAGCGCGGATGGGGAGGGACGGCGAGGACTCCGGCAGGGTTCCCCACCCCGTCGCGCGCCGATCGGCCTCGTTCGAAAGGTCGAGGATATCGTCGCCATTCTCGGCGACCAGCGACAGCAGCTCGTACACGAACGCGTAGGTCGCCCCCACGCGGCGGGCAAACCGGTCATGCGAGTACGCTTCGCTGAGCACCGCGATGCGGCCGCGAAGCCCCATGTAGTTCGTCCCGAACCGCGGCCGGTGGTCGTACGTGAACCAGCCGCGGTCGACCGAGTCCTGCGACACGAAGTTTCCGTAGTCGAAGACCTCGGTGCGATGGACGAGCCGCATCCGCCGGCGGAGCTCGGGCAGTAGCGTGTCGCGCGTGAATGGCGCCGTCACGAGGGCCGCAGGACTCAGCGACGGCGAATACGTCAGCGCGTACCCGTGATAACTCCCATTCGTCGTGTGCAAGTCGACGAAGACGTCGGGTTCCCAGGCGGCGAACATTGCCAGCGACGCGCGCGTCTCCGGCGCCTCCGCCTTCACGTAGTCCCGGTTGAGGTCGAGCGAGTCAGCGTTGGCGCGCTGCCCGACGAGCGGGGGCCCGTTCTGCGACGGTCGGTTCCGCTCCTGAGGGCCGAACCGTTCGTTGCCGTCCGCGTTGTAGATCGGCACGGCGACGAGCACGATCGAATCGAGGACGTTGTACTGGTCCTGAAAAAGGAGGTCGCGCAGGAGCGCCTGGAGCGCCTCTTTCCCCTCGACTTCCCCGGCGTGAATGTTCGCCTGCACGTAAACGATCGGCCGGTGCAGCCGCCGCGCCTCGGCCGGCGTCGCAACGACCGGCCGCGAGGCGACGACGTACGGGATCTCCCTCCCTTCCCCTGTTCGCCCGATCGAGCCGACGCTCATCTTCGCGCCGAGCGTGCGAAGCGAGTCGAGGAAGCGGCGCACATCGTCATACGTCGACGTCTCGGCGAAGCGCGAGCGCTCGGCGCGCGTGAGCGGGCGGACCCGCTGGACGTCGACGCGGTAGACGCCGGTCTGCGTCGCGGCCCGGCCTGCCGCCGCGGGTTGCGGTCGGCCGGCGCCCGCGGGACTAGGCCCGCCGGAGCCGCCGCCGCCGCCGGCGCACGCGCCGGCCGCGGCGAGGACCGCCACGGCGCGCGCGACGGCGGCCGGCGGGATGTGGCGCCTCACAGCTTACAGCTTGTCGAGGGTGGACCGAGCCAGCGGCTCCGTCGCCGGGAGCGCTGGGAGCGCGAGGGTGCGTATGGCTCGTGCAGTCGCGCGGCGCATGTGCGGTCGGTCCTCGGTTCGGGTCACGGGAGTACGAATTGTACCCTACGCCGTGGCGCCCGGGCTAGGGACCGGCCGCACGCGCCGCCCGTCAACGCACCGGTCTCCCTTCCGTCGGGTAAAAGCGGCGCCGGGCCCGCGCCATCGCGACGAGGAGCTCGGCCGGCTCGAAGCGCGGCGCGAACCGGCCGTACAGCGCGTCGAGCTCGCGGACGACCGTGTCAGCTCCGACCGCGTCGACGTACCGGAACGGCCCGCCGCGGAACGGCGGGAAGCCGATGCCGAAGACCGCGCCGACGTCGCCGTCGCGCGCCCCGCGCAGAATCCCTTCCTCGAGACAGCGCGCGGCTTCGTTCACCATAGCGAGCACGCAGCGCTGGACGATCTCATCTTCCGGGACGTCGCGTCGCTCGTCCGGCCGCGCGTTCCCCGGCGACGCGGCCCGGTGCGCGCCCGGCGGACCGACGAGCTCGTAGACCGACGGGTCGACGTCGCCCTTTCTTCCTTCCGCATCATATAGGTAGAAGCCCTTGCGCCCTTTCCTGCCGGTCCGACCGCTCTCGACGACACGCCGCATCGACTCCGGCGGCGCCATACGCGCGCCGAATGCCTCCGCGAGCACGAGAGCGACGCGGCCGCCGACGTCGAGACCTACCTCGTCCAGTAGCGTGATCGGGCCGACCGGGAAGCCAAAGCGCACCAGCGCATCATCGACTGCGTCGATCGACGCGCCTTCGTCGAGCAGGCGGCCGGCCTCGTTCATGTACGCGGAGAGTGTCCGGGTCGTGTAGAACCCCGGGCCGTCGTTGACGACGATGACGGTCTTGCCGAGACGCTTGCCGTAGGCGGCGGCGGTGACCGCCGCTTCGCGGTCCGTCTTCGGCGTGACGACGACCTCGAGCAGCGGCATCTTGTGCACCGGCGAGAAGAAGTGCATTCCGAGCACGCGCTCCGGACGCGCCGCCGCCTCGGCGATCCGCGAGATCGGAATCGTGCTCGTGTTCGACGCGTACACCGCCTGTTCGGGGATCAGCGGCTCGACTTCACGTAGCACGCGACGCTTGAGCGCGACGTCCTCGAAGACGGCCTCGATGACGATGTCGACGTTGCCAAACCCGCTGTAGTCGGTCGTGCCGCCGGCGAGGACCATCATGTCCTCGAATTCGAGGCGCGTTATCTGCCGCTTCTCAAGCCGCTCCTTGAGCACGTCGCGGACCGCCGCGAGTCCGGTCCCGACGCGCGCGGGGTCCGTGTCCTTCATGCGCACGGGCGTTCCCTGCTGGACGGCGACGGATGTGATCCCCGCGCCCATGAAGCCGGCACCGAGGACTCCGAGCTTGGTCACGGGCCGCGGCTCGGGGGCGGGCTCGTCGACGCCGGGGTCCTTCTTGAGCGCCGTCGTCGCGAAGAAGAGGAACATGAGCTCCTTGGCGACCGGCGACTGCGCCAGCTCGCCGAAGCGATGCGCCTCCTCGCGAAGCCCGGCCTCGAAGCCGCGATCGAATCCCACTTGCACGACGTCGAGCGCCGCGAGCGGCGCCGGGTAATGGCCTCGGGTCTTCTTGAGGACAAGACGACGTGCCTGGCGGAACACGATCGAGCGGCCGACAAGGTTCGTCTCGAACAAGACCCGGCGCGGCCCGCGCTTGCCCGGGCCGGTGCGCCGCTTTCGCGTCGCGTCGGCGAGCTCACGCGCGCGGCGCAGCGCGACGTCGCGAAGGATCGATGGGTGGACCAGCTCGTCGATAAGCCCCATCTGGTGCGCGCGCTTCGGCCGGACGTTGCGCCCCTCGAGGATCATCGTGAGGGCGCTCTGCAAGCCGATGAGGCGCGGCAGCCGTTGCGTCCCGCCCGCGCCAGGGATCAATCCGAGCTGCACCTCCGGCAGCGCGAGAATGGTCTTCGGGTGGTCGGTCGCGATGCGGTATGCGCAGGCGAGCGTCGCTTCCAGCCCGCCGCCCAAACACGCGCCGTGAATCGCGGCGACGACCGGGATCCGGAGCCGCTCGAGCCGGTTGAAGAACTCCTGCCCCTCACGGCTCATCGCCTCCGCGTCGGCGGCCGTGCGCGCGGCGAGGAGTTGTTCGACGTCGGCGCCAGCAATGAACGAGTCGGGCTTGCCGCTGATCAGTACCGCGCCGCGCGCCCCTTCGTCCCGCTCGAGCTGCGCCAGTGCCTGATAGAACTCCTCCGCGAGCGCGACGCTCAGCGTGTTCACGGGCTCGCCCGGCAAGTCGAACGTGAGCACGCCGATGCCGTCGACAACGGCGACATGAAGGGCCGCCTGGATGGATTTCGGGGCGGTGACGGTGGTCATCATGGCTCGGGAGTGACGACTGCGGACTGCATCCGACTGCGCGGGTACCCGCCGAAGGCGGGTGGGGCGCACTGCGGACTAGGAACCCTCGGGAAGCTCCGGGCGGCTCTCAGGGGCATCCGGGGGGTTTGTGTCCGCATTCCGCAGTCCGCAGTCTCTTTCACGCCCTCTCCACCACCATCGCATGCCCCATCCCGCCTGCCGCGCAGACCGTCAGCAAGCCGAACTGCGCGTCGCGGCGTACGAGTTCATTGCAAAGCGTCGTCAGGATCCGGCCACCGGTGGCGCCGAACGGATGGCCGAGCGCGATCGAGCCGCCGAGGACGTTGAGCCGATCCGGGTCGACCTCGCCGACCGGGTCGGAGAACCCTGCGCGCTCCGCCCACTCGCGCGAGGTGAAGCCACGAAGATTGCACAGGACCTGCGCGGCGAACGCCTCGTGCATTTCGACGACGTCGACGTCGCGGAGCGTAATGCCGGCGCGCTTCAGCGCCACAGGAGCAGCGAGGACGGGGCCCATGAGTAGCTGCTCCCCCGGGTCGAGCGCTGCGTACGAGTATGAGCGAATGTAGGCGAGCGGTTCGTACCCGAGCGCCTTCGCGCGCTCCTGGCTCATGAGGAGCACGGCGCTCGCGCCGTCGGTGAGCGGCGACGAATTGCCGGCGGTAACAGTCCCGTGCGTGCGGTCGAAGACGGGCTTGAGCGCCCGGAGCTGCTCGAGCGACGTGTCGGTGCGGATCCCGTTGTCGCTCGCGATTGGCGGGTTGAACGTCGGCGGCGGGTAGACGGGGCCGATCTCGCTCGTGATCCGCCCGTCCTCGATCCCCGCAGCGGCGCGTTGGTGCGAGCGGAGGGCGAACTCGTCCTGCTCCTCTCGGGAAATGTGGTTGATCTTCGCCATCTTCTCCGCCGACTCACCCATTGTCTCGCCGGTCGACGGCTCGGCGATGGCCGGCGTGATGGGGACGAGATCACGTGGCCGGATCGAAGCGAGGAGCTTGATACGCTTCCCGGCCGTCTTCGCGCGTGACATCGCGACGAGTTTCTCGGCCATGGTGCGCGAGTGCAGGATGGGGATGTTGGAGAGCGACTCGGCCCCACCCGCGACGACGACGTCGAGGTGGCCGAGGGCGATCTGGTCGGCGGCGTCGGTGATGGCCTGGTTCGCCGAGGCGCACGCTCGGCTGACCGTGAAGGCCTGACAGCCCTTCGGCAGCATCGGCATGAGGGAGACCTCACGCGCGATGTTCGGGGCGATGACGTTGGGGACGACGGTACCGTAGACGATCCCCTCGACCTCCGAGCCGGTCAGGTTGGCCCGCTGGAGCAGCTCGGCGACGCAAAGCTTCCCGAGCTCGATCGCCGTGTAGCCCTTGAGGACGGTGCCGGCTCGCGCGAAGGGGGTGCGTACGCCTGTGACGACGGCAACCCGCCGGCGGCCGTTGTCCAGAGATGGCATGGGGGAAAGGTAAACCTCAGGCGGGAAGCGAGAGGTGGGAGGCGAGAGACGGGAGCGGAGTCGAGAACCGTCTGCTCACACCGCCCATCCGGTAAAGACCCGCCGCGAGGCCTTGGATCGCCCCCGCTCATGTTGCGTGCCAGCTGACTCGGCCGTCCCACTTACGGCACAGCTCGCTAGTGACCTCGGTCACAGATTCCCGGCTGGGTTCGGTTGAGATGTATACGCGTTCTTATTGACGGGCTCGGTTCCCACCCCCGACGCAGACCCGCACCGCCCCTTTCCACGGTGCGCCGGGCGCGTCACGGGCCTGTGCAGGTGCTAGTCAGCTCACGATCGCATCGCCGCAGACGCGGCAGCGCGAGGGCAAAACCTATGAATTCGATCAGAAACGCAGTACCTATTCTGCCTTCGACGGCTCGCCGCCGCGCCACGCGGCTGGCGCATGCCATCCCGCTCTTCGCCACCGTTCTCGTCGCCGCGATTAGCTGCGGGGATGGCGGCGTAACGCAACCGCTCGTGCCGTCCAGCCCGGTGGCGGGTCTCAAGCCCGCCTACGACTCGGTCGCGCCGATGGAGGAGAAGCTCGCGCCGCTGGCCTCGGCCAGCCGCCTCGAGCCGCTCGCCTCCCTGAGCGCGTCGAGCGCGTCGGCTGGTTCGGCGGCTTCGATGAACGTGTCGAGTATCACGTTCGCGCCTGAGCCGGGACCGTTCGCGAACCAGCTCCCGGCCTGCGACGACTGCGTCTTCGGCGGTCAGACCGGGTTCCCGATCGGGTTCGACTTCAAGTACTTCGGCACCGTGTACAAGACGTTCTGGGTGTCGACTAACGGGTTCTTCTCCTTCCAGCGGCCGCCGCATAACGGCTGCTGCCACGGCGCGCCTATACCCGTCTTTGACAACATCAACAACATGATCGCGCTTGCGTGGGTCGACCTCGTCCCGCAGGGCGGTCAGATGTCGTTCGAGACGCGCGGTACGGCGCCCAACCGGCGCCTGATCTTCGACCTGTCCAACGTCCTCATGTTCAACGAGGGCGGGCGGCGGGTTACCGCGCAGCTCATCCTGTACGAGCGCACCAACAACGTCGAGCTGCATACGACGTCTCAGCCCTTCGTGCAGAATCACCGCGTCACTCAAGGCGCGGAGAACCAGAACGGCACCGACGCGGCCTTCGTTCAGGGGCGCGTCGCGAGCACGTCGTACGCCGCGTCGAATGACGCGGTCCGCTTCACCGGCCAGGCGGTGAACGCCGTCCCGGTCGCGATCCCGGGCGGCAACGCCGGGATGCCGGTCAACCGCTACGAGGGCGTCGAGGGTACTGCCATTCAGTTCAAGGGCAGTGGCGCCGACGCTGATAACGACCAGCTGACGTACAGCTGGGATTTCAACAGGGATGGTGTCGCCGACGCCGAGACGGCGGAGGCCAGTTACTCGTATGCGGACAACGGCACGTATACGGCGACCCTGACGGTGAACGACGGCCACGGCGGCATTGGCCAGGCGTCCGTCGACGTCGTCGTGAAGAACGCAGAGCCGTCGGTCGAAGCCGGCGAGAATGTGCAGATCATCGCGGGAGAGACGGTGAACTTCACGGGCCGCTTCAGCGACCTGGGGGTCAACGACGCGCCGTGGGGTTGGACGTGGAACCTCGGCTCGCAGGGTAACTACTACGGCACGACCAACGACCAGGCGGCTCCAGTCCTCGGCAGCCACCGGTTCTGCAAGGCGGGCTTGTACACGGCCCAGTTCACGGTCGTCGATAAGGATGGCGGGTCGGGCAGCGACGAGCTTGTCGTCAAGGTAGACGCGACCGCGGTTCAGATCGACGTCGACCCGAGGATGATCGTCCTTAACGACAACGGCAATGGGATGGTCACGGTGCGTATCTACTCGCGCTCCGACTTCAGCGCGACGAGCGTGAACCCCAGCTCCGTCAAGCTGACCAACGGTTCGGGCCGCGGTACGTCGCTCGCGCGGACGGGTGGTGGGCTGTGGCAGTGGAACGCCGACACCGACTTGAACGGCGACGGGTTCCTGGACGTGGTCGCGCACTTCCGCCGTGACGAGTTGCTCGCGAACGGCGACCTCGTGATCGCCACGACCCGGCTCTATCTGAAGGGCGACGTCGGCGATTGCGGCGAGGTGTTGGGCGCCGCCGAGGTGCGGGTGAAGGTGCAGGGCAAGCCCGCCTCGGCGGGCTCGACCCTGCAGCCGCCGCCCGGGCAGTAACCAGAGGAACAAGTCGTAGTACGACGACATTCACGCAAGCGAACGTAGGATTTTCTTCGGCAGGGGAGTGGCCATGCGGCTGCTCCCCTGCCGTCGTTCTGATGACGTGCCACCGCGCGTTTACCTTGGGTCATGATACGTCCCGGCACATCACCGGACGTCCGCGAGACGCGCGTGGCGGCGCTCGAGGCCGACGAGTTCGACCTCCTCGTCATCGGCGGCGGCGTGACGGGGTGCGGCGTAGCGCGCGACGCGGCCCTGCGCGGCCTCCGCGTCGCGCTCGTCGAGAAGAACGACTTCGCGAGCGGGACGTCGAGCCGATCGTCGCGGCTCGTGCACGGCGGCCTCCGCTACCTGGAGCACGGCCACCTGCGCCTCGTCTTCGAATCGAGCGCCGAGCGGCGCCGGCTGCTCGAGCTCGCGCCGCACCTCGTACGGCCGGTGGCGTTCACATGGCCGGTTTACGAAGGGGCGCGGGTCGGCGCGTGGAAGTTGACCGCCGGCCTCGCGCTGTACGACGCGCTCGCCCTCTTTCGAAACGTTGGCCGGCACCGCCGTCTGAGCGCGGCGGAGGTGGTCGCGCGCGAGCCGCGCCTGCGGCGGGACGGTCTCGTCGGCGGCGCGTCGTACTTCGACGCCGCGACCGACGACGCGCGGCTGACGCTCGCGAACGCGCTCGGGGCGGCGGCCGCTGGCGCGGTGGTCGTGAACTATGCCGAAGTGCGCGGGTTTCGAAGCGTGCCCGTGGACGGCGCAAGCGTCATCGACCGACGCACCGGCCGCGTGCTGGAGGTGTGGGCCCGCGTCGTCGTCAACGCGTCCGGCCCATGGAGCGACACGCTCAGACGGCTCGAGTCTGCGGCGGCCGGTGATGGCGCTCGGGGTCCGATGGGACCGCCGATGATTCGCGGGAGCACTGGTGTGCACATCGCGGTACCGCGCGAACGCGTGGGCAACCGCGGCGCGCTCACGCTGCTCTCACCCGTTGACGGACGCGTCATGTTCGTGTTGCCGGACGCGGTGCACACCGTCGTTGGCACGACCGAGACCCCGACGACCGTCTCCCCAGACGACGTTCGCGCGACGGAACAGGACGTAGCGTACCTGTTGGAGTCGGCGAATCGCTTCTTCCCCGAGGCGCGCCTGACGGAGGCGGATGTCGTCAGCGCCTGGGCCGGAATCCGCCCGCTCGCCGCCGCGGCCGCGCCGGGGGAGCTCGGAAGCGCCTCTCGCGAGCACACGATTAGCCACGGCCCCGGTGGCGTGATCGCCATCACCGGAGGAAAGCTCACGACCTACCGCGTGATGGCCGCTCAAGTCGTCGACGCGGTCGAACGACGCCTGGGCCGCTCGGCGAGGCGCGCGCCGACGGCGGATGCGCCGCTCCCGGGTGGTGACGTCGCTTCCCTTCCCGCCGAGCTGGCCGCGGCGCGCGACGCGACTGGTGCCGACGACATCGCCCACCGCCTCGTATATGCATACGGCAACGCGTGGAAGGATGTCTGGAAGTGCGCGACCGATTCACCTAACGGCGCATCGCGCATAGTGCCCGGTCTCCCCTACTTGATGGGTGAGATGGTGTACGCGGTCGAGCGCGAGCTCGCGTGCACGCTCGGCGACCTGCTGATCAGACGCACGCGCATTGCGTTCGAGACCGCCGACCACGGCTGGTCAACCGCGCCGGCAGTCGCCGACGCCGCGGCTCCGGTGCTTGGCTGGGATGCGCGGCGGAAGGAGCCGGAGCTCGAAGAGTTCCGAGCGGAGATCGGGCGGGTGTTCGAGATCGAGCGGGGGGAGTGAGGAAGGAAGAGCGTCAGAGGGAAGGCGGTTCGGGGAACAGCGCGGAAGAGCGGGGAAGCGCGCGCACGCGGATGGCCGCGGATCGGCGAAGGGCGAACACGCGCGGATAGCTCCGCGGGCGGTTAGAGCTCCGCGCTCCGGCCCGGCGCCGCGTCTGTCATCCCGCAGGCCCGAAGGGCCTGTCGGGATCTACTTCCACTCTGACGGTGCCGGCCCACGCTGCACGCCACGTAGACGACCCGCTGCGCGGGTGCCCCGACACTCGCTCGCTTCGCTCGCTCCTGCGGGATGACAACGCGGGGCGCGAGTAGCTCCCCCGCGGCTGTAGGCAAAGCACCGTCCGGGCTCATGGCGGCGAGGAGGCCCGATGAACGGGGAGCGATCCGCGCACTCGGCCGTTCGCCGATCCGCGGCCATCCGCGCGCCCAGCGAACAACCCGCAACGCCCTCCCCCTTCCTATTGCCGCCCCTCCCGAACGCCTCCTAGATCCGCTCCTGCGCCAGCTCCTCTTCGCTATCCACGTCGTGGATCGTGCGGAGCTCGACGAGCTTGAGTTGGCGAACCCCGGCGGGGAGCTTGAGGTGCGCGACTTCGCCCACCGCCTTGCCGAGGAGCGCGCGCCCGATCGGGGAGGCCATCGTGACGTGGCCTTCCTCGAAATCGACCGCGTCCCCGAAGACGAGGTGATACGTCTCGCGGGCGCCGGTGCGCTGGTCTTCGACAACGACGCGCGAGCCGAGGCCGACGCGGTCCGCCGGGATCTGCGAGACGTCGATTGTCGACAACTTGCTCAGCCGTTGCCGCAGCTGACCGAGCCGCGCCTGTACGAACTGCTGCCGCTCGAGCGCGGCTTTGTACTCGCTGTTCTCGCGAAGGTCGCCGTGCTCCACGGCTCTGCGGATCTCGGCCGGCAGAGTGATGTTCAACTCGTACTGGAGCCGCTCGACCTCCGCGCTCAGCTTCTGCTTCAGTGCTTCAATCATGGCACGCCCAGTCCGGATCGCCTCCGGAAGACCGACGTCACAAAACTGGAGCGCCCGGCCTCCCGTGGGCCGGGCGCTTCCCCGGCCAACAAGTTAAGCGGACGCGCATCGGTCTGGCAATTACCGAATGGGAAACGCGACGCTGCTCCCGGCGTCGCGTCGAGGCGTCGAGGCTTAGACTCCTTGCGCATGCTCAGCCTCGAACGGCATGACGATGTCACCCGCGTACGCATGGCGAGTTGGCGCGGCCGCCTCGTCGGCTACGACGTCAGCGCGTATCTCGTCCGCGGTGTTCTCGTCGACACCGGCTTCCCGCACGCCGCGGGGGAATTCTCGCCGTTCCTCGACGCGCACGCCGTGCGTGGCGTGATGGTGACGCACTGGCACGAGGACCACGCCGGTAACGCCGCCCTCGCGGCGGCGCGTGGGCTTCCGATGGCGATCTCGCCGCAAACGCTGGCACAGCTGAGCGGCGGCGGCGCCGCCTCCATCCGCTTCTATCGCCGGTTCGTGTGGGGCGTCCCTCGGCCCGTGGCGTCACCCGTGCTGCCGTTCGAGAGCGATGCGCTGCGCGCCATTCACACTCCCGGGCACACGACCGACCATCACGTCGTCTGGGACGAGGAGCGCGAGACCCTCTTCTCGGGAGACCTGTTCCTCGGCGTGAAAGTGCGCGCCACGTTCCCCGACGAGCGCCCACGGCAGCTCGTCGCCACGCTACGACGCGTCGCCGCGCTCCGTCCCCGGCGGATGTTCGACGCGCACCGAGGCGCGGTCGCCGACCCGACGTCCGCGCTGCGCGCGAAAGCCGACTGGCTCGCCGATACGATCACCCGCATCGACGCGAAGATCGACGCCGGCTGGAGCGATGACGCAATCCGCCGTCACGTTCTCGGCCGCGAAAGCGTGGTCGGAGTCGTCTCCGGCGGGGAGTACTCGAAGCTGACGCTCGTGCAGGCGGTGCGGAGCGAGCGGCGGGAGGGCTTGAGAGCTTGAGGGCTTGTGAGCTTGTGAGGTCCGCCCGTGGCGCGGACACTCTCGGGACGCCACGCGGAGCAACGGCAATTCCCCACAAGCCCACAAGCTCTCAAGCTCTCAAGCATGCACGCCCACTGCCCAGCTAGCGGAAGAACCTCGGCAACACCGCCACGAACTCGATCCGCCCGTAGCCGGTGGTGACGTCGCCGTTCTCGTCTGCGACCGGGATGCGCACGCCGCCCGACAGGTCGAGGCGGAAGTTCGGCGTCAGCTGGAACATGAGCACGGGGCCGACCTGCAGCGCCCACGTGTCGTCAATCCCGAGATCGTCATCGCCGCCGCCGCCCTGGAAGATCGCCTCCGCGCCGACGAAGAGTGGCGACGTGAGGCCGCCGATTCGGACCCCACCCTTCGCACGGGTCCACAGGTACTCACCGCCGAAGTTGTACGTGGCGATGAACTGGCCGATGCGCTCGCCCCGGCCCCAATAGTCGGCCTGGAACGTCGCGAAGACCCCGTCCTCGGTCCCGATTGGTGAAGCACCGACGCCGACGAAGTCATCGTCGTCGGCCTCGATGAAGATGTAGCCGACGTGCACGCCAGTGGATCCGGTCTCGGTCTGATAGCGCAGTCCGAGCGACGGCGCGATGGCGAACGCATCGGCGGTACTCGTCACACCGAGCACATCGGTCACCGGGAAGGTGAAACGAAGCCCCGTGACGGTGAGCACCGGCGACCACCCCGCCAGACCGGAGCTGACAGAGAGGCCGAGGAGCTGTACGCTGCGCCGCTGTCCGCTGAACTCCGCTGCGCCAAAGCCGACGATCTGCTGTGCACCGGCCGAGCTCGCAATGCCGGCCCACGCGACGAGCGCCGCGACGAGGGTCCTACTACGACGGAAATGTGCTCTCATAGTACCGGCCCACGCGGTGTGTTGGATCCAACTGCCTGTGACTTGCACGTTAAGTGCGCGATGACGCGGACGAGGGTCCGGTCGCGGGCCGGTCACGCCAGATTCGTACCCTGTCCAGATGAACACGCCAAAACCGCGGACCCGGAAGCGGGAAGCGGGACGGGGGAAGAGCTGGATTCGCTCCTCCCCCGTCCCGCTTCCGGCGCCTTGAGCAACAGTTTCCCGAGCGTCAGCTCCGCGAGGCCAGTATCGCCGCCTGCCGCTGCGCCAGGCCGAGCGCGTATTCGGGCCACCATACACCGGCGGCCGGGCCGCCGTTGCACGGCCCGTCGGACTCCCCGGGATACTTGATCCAAAGGTACGCGTCGACCAGCCGGTGACCGGTGCGAGTCGTCGGCGACTGGCCCAGCGCCTGACCGGACGGGTTGCACCACTGACCATCGCTCCGCCCACCTGTGCCGTTGCGACTCGTGTCGATGACGAAGTGTTTGCCTGAGAGCCGCGCGGAGAGCGCCTCGCCGTAGGCGACGTTCGCCGCAGTGCTGATGAAGTTCGACACGTTGAGCGAGAAGCCGTCCGCTTTGTCGATCGCCGCGCGCTTGAGGCGTGCCGCCATCACGTCGGCGCCGACCCAACGGGCATTGCCGGCGTCGATGTAGACGGCGGCACCCGCGCCCTTGAGCAGCTCGACCGCCTCACGCAGTAGAGCGAAACGCTCTTCCTGTCCGGCGGCCGGGAGGCAGGACACCTGCGCCACGGCGTCCGGCTCGAGCACGACGACGGCGCGGCCGCCGGCGATCCCCGCCGCGACGTCTCGGATCCAGCTGCGATAGCCCGCCGCGCTCGATTGCGCGCCGGATGCGGAGTACCCACCGCAGTCGCGGTGTGGGATGTTGTAGGCGACGAAGACCGGGACGCTTCCGTCGCCGTCCGCGCGCGCGATGATGTTTCGCACGTGACTGCGGACGTCGCCGGTCCAGCCGCCGATCCACTGCGCGATCGGCTGCGACGCGATCCGATCCATCATGTCCGCGTCGACCGGCCGCGACGAGCGCCAGGCGTCGGCCTGACGCCGGGCGGGGGAATCGGCGTTCCGCCAGATGCGGGCGCCCGCGAGGAAGCTCGGCGCTGCAGTCACGTGGCCCGTCTCCGCAGGATCCGGCGAGCCGTCGCCCGGCGAGACTGCGCCCTGCGCGTCGCAAGCAGCGGTGAGGCCGAGGAGGGCAAACGCTGCACGACGGACAGTGTGCGCGAATGCGCTACGCGCGACATAATCAATCATAGTCACCTCGGCGGCAGTCGGGCGCGCGCGGGGACCCTCGCAGGTCCGTCGCGCTGCGCCGTGACTCGCGACGCCGTCGTGGCGACGTCGCTCTGTTCGGCGGGGCGTCGGCGCGGGCGGGACGTGCTGCGCCGACGTGAGGTCGGGCGACGTCGCCCGGGTCCTCGGGGGTGTGGTCGTTCGCCGTGATGACGGACGACCGGCGAGATCGCAACCGGCCGAGTCGCAAGGCCTTACCGGGCACAGCCGTAGGCGTCGCTTCGTGGTGCCGATGCCGCCGTCGTGCCGCGAGACGCATCCGGGGCGCCGACCGCTCTGGTGGCGTCGGCGCGGCTGTATCTCGCGGGTTAGTCTAGGATGGCGTGGGGTGCGTGGTTTGCAGATGTCGCCCCTGCGTCCACGTGGACGCGTATCCCTCGCACGCGGAGATGATGTTCAAGCTGGGTGTGTTACGCCGCCTGCTACTCGGCGTCGGTGCTCTCGCCGCGGGCGGCGTGGCCGCTCTCCGGTGCGGTCCCGACTGGCGACTGCGCGCCTCGTCGGACGACGCCGGCGACGTCGCTCGCGCTACGTCGCCGGGGGCGCGAGCGCCGACCGCGCCCGCGGCGTCGGCGACACCGCCGCAGCAGGCGCGCACCGCGCCGCCGGCGACCACACCACCGCCAGTGTCCGAGGAAGAGCAGCGGGAGTTCATGCTCGCGTCGGCGCGTAGCGCGTGGGCGTACGTGCAGCGCAACTACCACGCGGCGACGGGGTTCGTCGGAGCGACGGATCAGTATCAGTTCGTCACGATGTGGGACGTCGGCAGCATCCTCGGGGCGTTCCTCGCGGCGCGCGAGCTCGGGTTCATCACGCCGGACGATTACCGCACCCGGGTGGCGCGCGTGCTGCGGTCGCTCGAGGGCGCGGCGCTACACGACGGGGCCGCGTTCAACCGCCTCTACGCCGCGGCCTCCGGACGGATGGTCGGGCGCGACCACCTGCCGACGAGGCGCGGGTATGGCTGGTCGGCGACGGATCTCGGTCGGCTCTTGCTATGGCTCAAGATCGTGGCGACGCACGATAGCGAGTACGAGGCTGCCGGCCGCCGCATCGTCGCGCGTCTCGACATCGACCGCATCGTTCGTGACGGTTATCTCCGCGGCGAGGAGCTCACACCGCGTGGGCGGCGCCGCCTCTTTCAGGAGGGACGCATAGGCTACGAGCAGTACGCCGCCGCGGGCTTCGCGCTCTGGGACATCCGCGCCGATCGCGCGCTCGATCTGCACGCCAACTCCGCCCCCGCGACGGTCCTCGGCCACGCGGTGCTCGCCGACCGGCGGGGCGACGATCTGCTCACGAGCGAGCCGATCGTGATGCTCGGACTGGAGCTGGGTTGGCCGTCCACGGAGTGGGAGCGGCTCGCGCGCGCGGTCTTGGCCGCGCAGGAGGAGCGTCATCGCCGGACGGGACTCGTGACGATCGTGAGCGAAGACGCGGTCCCGCGTCCCCCGGCGTACTTCTACTACTACCTGTTGCTGCACAACGGCCAGGAGTTCGCCGTCGTCACGCCGAGTCACGACCTCGTGCCCTGGAACCTCCGCTGGGTCAGCGCCAAGGCGGCCTTCGCGTGGCATGCGTTGCTGCCGAGCGCGTACACGTGGCTGGCGCTGCAGACGGTGAAGGCCGCGGAGTCGCCAAACGTCGGCTGGTCGGCAGGGGTATACGAGCGGTCGAAGATCCGCGTGCCGAGCAACAACCTGAACACGGCGGCGGTGATCCTCGAGTCGGCCGCCTACTTCATGCGCGGCTGCCCACTGATCATCACGTACGCGAGCTGCCCGACGGCCGCGGGGGGCGGGGCGGCTCAGCCGGGGGCGTCAGGGCAAGGCGTTCCCTGGTAGGAGCGCGCACGCGGAGAACGCCCGTGCTCTTCCGCGTTACCGCTTCTTCTCCCTAGCTCGCCCGCCGCGTCGAGATCCGGCGCTTCGCCCTGAGAACGTGGAGCGCCTTCTCGGCGTTCGCTCGCCACTCGGCCCCGGTGATCGTCGTGCAGTATCGCTCGTAGTCGAGCGGGCCTTCGTGGGGCGGCACGGTGAAGATGTAGCGCGGCGCGATCCGGAAGCGCTCGACGTTGAGCGGGAAGGCGCTGAGGACCTTCTGCTGCGTCGTGAAGTAGCGGAACATCCGCGCCTTCAGCATCTGCGCCTCGGGCGGGAGGTCGACGCGCCGCGTCGGGACAGGCCAGAACGGCAGGAAGTCGGCGTGGACGCGGCGGCCGCCGCGGTTGTGGTACGACGTCAACTCGAGCACGATCGGCGCCGGGACGCCATCGCGCCGCAAGACGCCGCAGGCGAGGTGCACCGCGAACGCCGTCGCGTCGTGGTCGGTGTGCCCGCCCTCGTACGGGTGGGTGAGTACGACCTCGGGGCGTAGCTCGTCGAGCATGCCGGCGACCGCGTAGCTGATTTCCACGAGGCGCAGAGCCGCCTCGCCGTCCACGAAGCCCAGGCAGCGGATCCGCTCCGCCGGGACCCCGACGAGGGCGAGCGCCTCGGTGACCTCTTCGCGGCGCGCGCGCAGGTAGTCCTCGCGCGTCCCGAGCCCGTTTCGCTGCGCGGCCTCGATGCGCCGCGGCGCGCCGTCGGTCACGTGCGCGATGACGACGTCGGGCAGGTCGCGCATCAGCGCGCCCGCGCCGATCGCCTCGTCGTCCGGGTGCGCGACGACGATCGCCGTCCGCGGCGCCGACCCGGCGAGAGGCGCCTCGAGGACCAGGCGGTCGAGGAGCTGCTCCGACGTGGCATGCGGCAACGCGAACCGCGCGTCGGGTCGCGGACGCAGGATAACGCTCGGGGCGCGAACGATCGCGCCGCTCCGGCGGCCCGTCACCGGCCCGCCGTCGGGACCGAGAATCAGCGTAGTTGTCACGCCCGGAGGCGAAGCGACGTGGGTGACCGTCGCCTCCGGCGCCGCGAGCTCGGGCGTCACCACGCTCGCGAGCGGGACGTCGTCGCCGTGGAGGAGGTTCGGGACCGCCGTCATCTCAGGCTCCACGCGCAGCGTCTGTCTTCGGGCGCCATCGCCACCGCAACAGCCGATCGATGCCGGTCGCCGGCGCCGGCGACCGGTCCAGCGATACGCCGACGGCGAAGCGCACGTTCATCGGCGATTCGAAGGCGCGGCTGAAGACGACGGTGCCGCGCCCGGCCAGCGACGTTCCCGGCACCTCGTAGCGCACCGGTGTTCCCGGCTCGAGCGGATTCTCCATGATCAGCCGCGCTCCCTGCGCGCTGACGTCCTCGAGCAGGGCGATTCCAGTGTCGACCAGCACGCGCGCGCCCTTCGGCCGCACGCGGACGATCGCCGGGAGCTGGACCGACTGCCGCTTGCTCGCCCGCTGGTCGCTAAGCCAACCGGCGACGTGGTCGAAGACAGGAATCGACTGCCGGTAGCGGGTGCGCCAGAGTGGGACCGAGTGCTGCGTGCAGTGCAGCTCGATGAGGTCGCGCGTCGCCAGCGGCAGCTCGTCGAACCGCACGCCGTGCTCGAACACGCGCCCGAACCGCGTTTTGAGCGTGTTCACGCGAACGACCGTCCCGCGCACACGGAGTCTCTCTGACGCCAGCGGCAGCTCGATGTCGAGCTTCGTCCCCGGCTCGTGGCGGTAGACGGCCCGGAAGGCGAGCCCCGACGGGTTGAGGTCGTGCGTCATCGCCACACGCGTCTTCACCCGCGCGCCGTACGTCGTCACCGGCTGCACCTGGACCGGGAAGCTCTCGAGGAACCGGTGGTCCGCCCGACGCTGGCGCGAGAGCAGACTCTTTCGGACGACGTAGCCGGAGAAGTACAGGTTCCAGCAGACCCAGAACGCGTTGACGAGGAAGGCCGCGGCCGTCCAGCCGCTGACCGGGTAGTCGACCCAGCCGAAGTAGAAGGCGAAGCAGCCCCAGACGAGAGACGTCAGCGACAGCGCGAAGAGCCCGACCTGCGGGCCGTACGTGTAGAACGGCGCCCCGCCGTGTCCCTTCGGCGTGACCCTAAACTTCAGCGTTCTCTTGGTGAGGAGCGCGGGCGTGGCCGCGATGTACGTCGTGAACTTCGCCATGTTGTAGCGCTCGGAGATCAGGATCCACCCCGTCCCGCGCGACAACAGCTCGAAGGAGACGAACGTCAGGATCAAATACGGCACGATCCGCACGAGCAGCTCGCGATCCGTCGTCCGCACGGGCAACCAGCCGGTGAAGAAGAACATCATCGGCGCCGTGTAGAAGACCAGCTTCTGCCAGCCGTCGAAGTAGACGACCGTCGAGGCGAAGTACTGGAGCCGCTGAATCGCGTTCAGGCCGGGGTATCGGAGCGGGTTGAGCTTGCGCAGGATCTGCATCGCGCCCTGGCCCCAGCGCAGGCGCTGCACGTGGTACTGGTCGGCGGAGGCCGGCGCGAGCCCGTACGCGAGCATCTCGCCGTAGTAGACCGACTTCCACCCGCGACCGTGCAGCACGAGCGAAGTCTCCATGTCCTCGATGACCGTCTGCGTCGAGAAGCCGCCGATCTCCTCGAACGCTTTGCGGCGCAGCACGCCGCAGCTCCCGCAGAAGAACGACGCATTCATCCGGTCCTTCCCCGCCTGGATCAGCGAGAAGAAGATCCGGTTCTCCTCCCAGAGCCGGTGGTCGTCGTCGTTCACGACATGGGTGAACGAGTCGGTATTGTAGAAATCTTGGGGCGCCTGGGCGTACGCGACCTTCGGGTCCCCGAAGAAGCCGAGCAGCTTGTCGAGGATGATAGGCAGCGGGACGTGGTCCGCGTCGAGCTGGAGGATGAAGTCGCCGCTGGTGTGCTTCAGTGCGTTATTGAGGTTGCCCGCCTTGGCGTTGGCGTTGTTCTCGCGCCGGATGTAGCCGATGCCGAGCTCCTCGGCCATCGCCTTCATCTCGTCGCGGCGGCCGTCGTCGAGGATGTAGGTCTTGTGCGGGTACGTGATCGCCTTGGCGCCGATCGCGGTCCGACGCACGATCGAGAGTGGCTCGTCGTAGGTGGTGATGAAGACGTCGACACTCAGACCGGGGGGCGCGGGCGGCGGTGTACGGTGGTTGAGCCGCCACACCGTGAAGATCAAGGCCGCGGTTGTCAGCAGTCCCCACGTCTCGGCCGACACGAGGAGAATGGAGAAGATCGGCGCGTCCCAGTTCAGCGTCTCGGTCCACCGCCACGTGATCCAGTAGAGGCCGTAGAGCCAGGCGACGCAGGCAACGACGCGCGTGACGCGCTCCTTGGTCTCGGACTGTCGCGGGATCGCGTACACCTGGAGGCCCCCGGTACCGCTCGACGCCGGTGCGTCGACCGCCCCTTCTGCGCTCCCCGAAGCGGATGGCGTATCGCGCGGCGCTAACGGCGGAGCCGCCTCAGGCGCGATACCGGGTTGACCACTCGGGGAGCCTTCGCGGTCGACTAGCGTCTTCTCCATTCGGGCTGCTCTGACCGAGCCTCGGCCGCGCCAAGAGTGGCCGCGGCGCGCGATCCGTTTGGAGGCTCAGTGGCGAGATTCATGCCCGGGACTGCTAGGGTAGAGCGTGGAGGGCGGAGGGTGGAGGGGCGCGGAGGGAAACGGGCCCGCGCACTCGCGCGGGCCCGTTTCCTTGTCTCCTCTACCATCGGCCCTCAGCCTTCGACTCTACCTATGCATTGGCAGCATCGAGTCCGACTCCTCGGCCGCGATGGGCTGCTGGCCGCTCTCCTCGTAGAGGCGCCGAAGGAGGTCCATCATCTCCTGCCGGCGGTCGTATAGTCGCTTGAGCGGCCTCGGGTTACGACGCGCGAGGGCGTACGCGGTGAGGAGCGGCAGCGCGACCGTGGAGTCGAGGTAGCAGACGACCGCATCCGGGAGTCGGTCGGGGTCGATCTTCCCCCAACTCACCGCTTCGGCAGGTGTCGCGCCCGAGAGTCCACCCGTGTCCGGTCGCGCGTCTGTGATTTGAAGGAAGTAGTCGTGTCCCTTCTCGTCGATGCCGAGGACCTCCTGGATCTGTGGCTCCGTTTGAAGAGCGAAGTTCTTGGGGCTTCCGCCGCCGCAGATCAGGACAGCGGACCGCCCCCCTCCGTGCTTGGCGGCAAGGACGATCGCCGCTGTCTCGTTCACGTCCTGGTTCGGGTCAATGACGCATTTACCACCGTCCAGAGCGAGCGCGGCGATGTTCATCCCGATCGAGGAGTCCCCCGGCGAGGAGGTGTAAACCGGCACGCCGGCCGCGTAGGCCGCCGACAGGAGCGACCGTTGCCCGATCCCTAGCCTGTGCTCGCGCTCCCGCAGGTACTTCCCGGCCAGGTTATGCAACTCGGCGCTCGACATCGAACGCTGGAACTCCGGGGTGCGGATCACGTTCCGGAAGAACGCGTCGGTGGATAGGAGGACGTCGTAATCGAAGAAGACGTCGTAGATGCGGACGACCCCCTCCTCGCGTAACACGACGTCGGACTCCTGCGGGTTACCCCGGTGCATGGGGAGTCCGAGCCCGAAGTGCGCGTCATGGTAGAGGTTGGCCCCCGTCGACACGATCCAGTCGACGAACCCGGCCTCGATGAGAGGGATGATCGCCGCCATGCCGAGGCCGGCCGGCGTGAGAGCCCCGGTGAGCGTCAGACCAACCGTCACATCCGGCTCGAGCATCTTCTGGGTGAGGAGCTGTGAAGCCTCCCGAAGCCTGGCGGCGTTGTAGGCCAGAAACGTCCCGTCGATGAGGTCGGCCGTCGTCTCGGTACCGTCGATCCGCTTCGGCTCGATCTTCTCGCCCCGGAGAAAGGGGGAGGCCTCGTGCGAGGTGTGCCGGCGGCCACCGAGCTCTCGCTCCTCAGCGGCGCGCTTCTGCGCCGCCTTGGGCCCGGCCGCGGAGACACGTTTCCCGGGCCCGCCGCCGTCGTTCCGCGCTCCGCTTCCCTTCTTCCTAGACATGGGGCACGGGCCTCGCCACCTGCGCGCGGTATGCGGCGACGACCGCGGAGCAGGCTTCAGCCGGATCGTCGGTCAGCAGCATGAGGTCCATGTCCCCCGGCGAGATCTTCCGCTCGCCGAGCACGCGCGTCTGTAGCCAGCGGATGAGGCCAGCCCAGTAGTGGCGGCCGAAGAGGATCACTGGGAACTGCGAGATCTTTCCGGTCTGGATGAGCGTCAGCGCCTCGAACGCCTCGTCGAGCGTGCCGAAACCGCCGGGAAAGATGATGAACGCGTTCGAGTACTTGATGAACATCGTCTTCCGCACGAAGAAATAGCGGAAGTTGATGATCGTATCGACGTACGGGTTGGCGCCCTGCTCGAAAGGAAGCTCGATGTTGCAGCCGATCGAGCGCCCGCCGGCCAGCTTTGCGCCGCGGTTGGCGGCCTCCATGATGCCGGGCCCGGCGCCGGTGATGATCGCGAATCCGGCCTCGGCGAGGAGCCGCGCCACCTCGACCGCGGACTGGTACTGCGGGTCGTCGGGGTGTGTGCGCGCCGAGCCAAAGATCGTGACGCCCTTCGTGACCGAGGCGAGGGTGTCGAAGCCCTCGATGAACTCGCCCATGATGCGCATTACGCGCCAGGGATCGGTGCGCGTGAAGTCCGCCGGGTCGCTCGGCGTCTGGAGGAGCTTCTCGTCCTCGGTGATCGAGGGCCCGACGTAGCTGCGGATTGATTCGTCGACGACGACCTTCGTTGCGCCGGACCGCCGCGAGGGTTCGGCCTGCGACGGCGGCGTGCGACCGGCCGCCATGTGCCCGAACTCGGTGCGCTCGCGCAGCCCCTCGCGCGACGACTGCGCCGCCTGGGCGAGGACTTCGGGATCCGCCTTCTTGCCCGTCGCTGTGCGCGCCTGCGGCATACGCGGGCGCCGAGGCTTGCGGTTGTTCCCTTCGTCGTCTTTCGCGGCCGCATTCTTTCGTGACGGCATTTCGGAGTGCGGTGTCGGAGCGTGGATGTTACGCAGGTGAGGCTCAGACTGAAAGTTCAGCGCGTGTGAGCTTGATAGCTTGCGAGCTTGTGAGGTAGCGCGCGTCGCGCGGACGCCCCCAGTGGGCCCCCGGGACCCCGGCAGTTCCTCACAAGCTATCAAGCTCACAAGCTCATAAGCCGCTCTTAGCCCAAGCTGCTCCCGTCAATGCCTGCGTCAGCCTCGGTCGTCATCCTCGTCGCGGACGGCGTCCGGCCGGACACGTTACGAGACGCGCTCGACCGCGGTGCTCTGCCGAATCTCTCGCGGCTGCGCGGTGAGGGCGGGCTGCATACACTCACCTCGGCTTTTCCGTCGGTGACAGGACCCGCGTACGCGCCGTTTCTCATGGGGCGGTCGCCCGGACCGGTAGGCTTGCCGGGACTCCGTTGGTTCGATCGGGCGCGCGAGGTGTGCACGTTTCCGGACTACACGCGGAGTTATGTCGGGTACCAGCTGCGCTACGTCGACGCCGATCTCGAGCCGGAGTCGCCGACGATCTTCGAGCTCTGCCCAAGCAGCGTGGCGGCGCTGAGCGTGATCTTCCGGGGCCTGGCGCCGGAGCGACGCATCGGCGGCCGCGGGCTCCGCGAGCTCCGCGACGCGGTCCGGGCCGCGCGCACACACTTCCGCGGCAACGTGCGCGGGTGGCTCGACATCGACCGCGAGGTGTGCGACCGGGTAATGCGCAAGGTCCGCGAGCTTCGGCCGCGCTTCGTCTTCGCCTCGCTCACCGGCGTCGACAAGGCGTCGCACGCTGCGGGGCACCGCGCGGCAGTGGTCGTCGACGCGCTGCGCATTGTAGACCACATGGCGGCGACCCTCCGCGCCGACTCGGAGCGCCGCGGCGATTGGGAGCAGACGTCGCTGTGGGTCCTGAGCGACCACGGACACTCGGCGGTGAGGGAGCACGAGGATCTGGTGAGCGTCGTCGCGCGGCTCGGACACCGCGTGATCGCGCACCCGTGGATCCTCGCCGTGAACCCCGACGTCGCCGTCATGGTGAGTGGCAACGCGATGGCCCACGTCTATGTCGACCTCCGGCGCCGGGCGCGCCCCTGGTGGCCGGCGCTCGCGCCGCGGTGGGGATCACTCACGGACGCCTTGCTCGCGCGCGAGTCGGTCGATCTCGTGCTCCTCCCCCACGGCCCGGACCGATGCGAGGTCCGGGCGCGCGGCCGCGGGTCGGCGTTCGTGGAGCGGTCGGGGGAGCAGTTCGCCTATCGAACGGAGACCGGCGACCCGCTCGGCGTAGGGCGTGACCTCAATACGGTGGACGCCCAAGAGGCATACGAGGCGACGGTCGCGACGGACTACCCGGATTCCGTGATTCAGATCGCGCGGCTCGCGGGCGCGCGGCGTTCCGGGGAGATCATTCTGTCGGCGGCGCGCGGCTGGGACTTCCGCGCGCGCTACGAGCCGATCCCGCACGTGAGCTCCCACGGCGCGCTCCATCGCGAGCACATGCTCGTACCGCTCCTCGTCAACCGAGCGGTCGGAGGGGTTCCTCGGCGAACGGTGGACGTGATGCCGAGCGCGCTCGTGGCGTTGGGTTTGCCGGTACCGGCGGGGTTGGAGGGAAGGAGCTTTGTGGGCCCGTGAGCCCGCGAGCTGTGGGTGAGCGGCAGGGAGGACTTCGCGTGACTGAATCGAAGGTCGCACGGCGGCGTCGGGTTGCCGCGCTCGTCGCCGATCTCTACGACGGGAAAAGGTCGCTCGACGAGGTGATGCGGAACGTCGCCGACGTCGATCGGTCGGACGACCCGGAGCTCGCGGAGCTGTTGCGATTGGTCGCGAGCCAGCCGGGCAACACATGGCTCTTCGGGGTGAGCGGTGAGGCGCACCGGTACAACAGCGCCCGGATCCGGGAGCTGGTCGAAGAGTTCGCGCGCTGAGCTCAGGGCCCCACAACCACCCGGAAGCCGAAGCGGGCACCGCCCCCCGGCGCGACTGGTAGCAACAGCGATGTTCGCGCGGGGAGATCGTACCTGTCCCATCGCTCCGAGCCCGCTATGGCCCCGATGATGGCGCCCCAGATCACTCCGCCGAGAGC
>JBHELH010000102.1:0-4124 GCA_046263215.1 Gemmatimonadaceae bacterium
GTGCGGGACAGGCTGAAGGCGATCTCGGAGAATGAGGACTTGAGAAAATACATTCTCTAACGCGCCGTTTAGAAGCTATCGGGTAATAGTGCGGCCTTCGGCCGCACGCTATCGGCTATCAGCTATCAGCTATCAGTAGCACGGATTGCGGCCCTGCGGGCCGCTCATGGGGCTACGACCCTCGGACGTGCGACGGCCCGCCAAATGAAGGAAAGCCCGGCGCGTACGCGCCGGGCCCTCCGAAGTACTGATAGCTGATAGCTGATAGCTGATAGCTTGCGGGCGAAGCCCGCACTGATAGCTGATAGCTTGCGGGCGAAGCCCGCACTGATAGCTGATAGCTTGCGGGCGAGGCCCGCACTCATCCCGCCGACTTCCTCTGCGGCCCGATCTTCAAGCCGCGCACGGCGGTGCCGAACGCTTCCATCTGCTTCGCGAGATCGCGCGACAGGACGGACAGCTTGCGCATCTCGTCCGTGCGTTGGCGCGTGAGCTGGTTCATCTCGCGCATCGCCGCCAACGCGCGGCGCAGGCGCTCCGGGTCCGACGGCTGGACCAGGGCGCGGACCGGCGTCTTGCGCCGGCGGTGCTCACCCGAGGAGCGCCGCGGCCGCTCGGCCGGCGCGCCGCCACGAACTACGGAGAACGGTCGGGGGAACTGGGCTTGCTCATCGGCGACCGGCGTCTCGGCCGGCGCGGTGTCAGGGTGATGCTCCTGGTTGGGGGCAGGAGAGTTCTTTTCGTGCCCAAGCGGCGTCGCCCGGCGCATGAGAGTACTCCTTGATGAAGGTCAGCGTTCGGCGTACACAAAACCTCTGCGTGCCTTCGATCGGGCTCATTCACCCGGCCGTAGCCGGGACCCGCGATGCCGAAACGAAACACGAGCCAGTGGGCTGTTCGCTCGGCGCTCAGGCCGGCGACGCACATGGCTCGTTCACCTTCACTCACCTTCGGCAACCGGACGATCTCTGGCGATACAGCGCGCGAGAGACTCCTGGCTTTGCGGCCCCGCCTCACAGCGGGTGTGCTATTATCGGGTGAACTGGCCGACGTTCAGTTGTGCCCCCTGATAGGGCAACGCGGGGGCCAGACCGGCCGACGCAGGCTAAGGTCTTGCTATTCTTTGCGTTACGGCGCACCGCACGCCTCCCGGCCGCCTCGCCGGTCGCGGAAAATCGCCACTCCCGTTGGATTCTGCCAGAGACCCTCGGGCCGCCCTAACACCACCACCATTGCCGGGTACCTTCCCGGCATCTAGCCCCGGCCGACCATGCCGTCCCGCGCCGCCACTGACCGCCCTCGACAGCCCGTGGCCCGCAGTCCGCAGTCCGGAGTCCGCAGTCTCCTCGCCATCCCCGACTTTTCCCGCGAGGAGCTCGACGCTCTGTTCGATCTCGCCGAGCGGATGCGCCGCCGCGAATACACCCGCACGCCGCTCGCCGGCAAAACGCTGGCGATGATCTTCATGAAGTCGTCGACGCGCACGCGCGTGTCGTTCGAGGTCGGCACCTTTCAGCTCGGGGGCCACGCGCTCTTCCTATCGCAGCGCGACGTGCAGCTCGGCCGTGGCGAGCCGATCGCCGACACCGCGCGCGTCCTGTCGCGCTACGTCGATGGCATCATGATCCGCACGTTCGCGCAGGCGGACGTCGAGGAGCTCGCGCGCTACGCGAGCGTTCCCGTCATCAACGGGCTCACCGACCTGCTCCATCCCTGCCAGGTGCTCGCCGACGTGCTCACGATCCGCCAGCACCTCGGGACCTACGAGGGGAAGAAAGTCGCGTGGGTCGGCGACGGGAACAACATGGCCAACTCGTGGATCAACGCCGCGTACCGGCTCGGCTTCGAGCTCACACTCGCATGTCCGGAGGGCTACGAGCCCGACCGCGCGATCCTCGAGCGCGCGCAGCGGCAGGGGAACGTGCGCGTCGTGCGCGATCCGCGCGAAGCGGTCGACGGCGCGCACGTCGTGAACACCGACGTCTGGGCGTCGATGGGGCAGGAGGACGAGCAGAAGGAGCGCGAAAGTGCGTTCGCCGGCTACACGGTCGACGCGAGCCTGATGCGCCGCGCGGCGCGCGACGCGATCTTCCTCCACTGTCTGCCGGCGCACCGCGGCGAGGAAGTTGCGGCCGACGTCATCGACGGGCCGCAGAGCCGCGTGTGGGACGAGGCGGAGAACCGCCTGCACATACAGAAGGCGATCATGGCGGTACTGATCGGCGGGGAGAACGCGTGAGCCCGCCCTCGGGCCATCATGAACGTGGCCACAAACATCTTGACAGCGTGCTTAACAGCTTCAATATGGGCGTTCTGTAAGTCCGTCGGTCCGGCTCGACGCGGGGCCGCGCCGTCTCGTCCCGCCGCTCGCCACAGCGAGGTACGCATGTTCGGCAGAAACACGGCTCGCCGCAGCGCGGTTGCTGCGATCGCGGTGCTCGTCGCCGCGTGTCAGGACTCACCAAACCCGTCCGCACCACTCGCTCTCGAGCCATCGCTGAACAGGGCGACCGCGGCCGAGCAGGCCGCGCAGGCGTTCGGCCGCGCGTCGGCCGAAGTGCTCGCGCTGCCGGGAACCGTCTTCGCTGATTACGACGAGAGGATCGGCCGCCTCGTTTTCGGCGTCGAGAACGCTGCCGTGATCCCCGGCGTGCGCACGGCGCTCAGCCGCCTCGGGCTCGCGAGCTCGACGTACGACGTTCAGATCACGGAGCCAATCGTGTTCGCGACGACGCTGCGGCAGAAGGTCGACCCGAGGATAGGCGGAATCCAGATTCACTTCGGGCAGTTCTTGTGCACGCTAGGCTTCAATGCCACGGACAACGGCGAGGCCTCCTTCATCACCAACTCGCACTGCACCAACACCCAGGGTGGCGTCGAGGGGACGGTGTACTACCAGCCGACGAGCACCATCGATCCGACGTCGATCGCCACCGAGGTCGAGGATCCGCCGTACTTCAGGGGCGGCGAGTGCCCGCGGGGCAAGAAGTGCCGCTACAGCGATGCTTCGCGCGCGCTGTATAATGCGGGCGTGTCATTCGCTCGAGGCGACGTCGCCAAGACGTCCGCCCCGAACAACGGCGACCTCACGATCGCCGGCACGTTCACGATCACAGGCAAGGGGACCGCCTCCGCCGGAGACGTGGTCAACAAGGTCGGCCGCACCACTGGCTGGACCCAGGCAGCCGTCAGCAGAACGTGCGTGAACACCAGCGTCTCTGGCTCGAACATCATGCAACTCTGCCAGACGTTCGTGGAGGACCCCGCCAAGCAGCTCGTCGCCGGCGGCGACAGCGGCTCCCCGGTCGTCAAGGGTACGAGCACCCTCGTCGGGATCTTGTGGGGCGGCAACTCGAGCGGGACGCTCTTCGTCTATAGCCCACTAAACCAGGTAGAGCGGGAGCTGGGCACCCTGACTGTTGTCAAGTAACGCCTGGCATCGCGGCCGGCGGGGCGCCGGCGGGCTCAACCCCGGGCAGATCTCTTCCCTCTGCCCGGGGTAGCCGTTTCCATAATGACCTCGAGAGCCGACCACCTTACGCTCCCCCTCGTCGCCGCCCTCGCGCTCGTCCCATTGACCTCCTTTGCTCAAGACTCGCTGCGCCTAGGCATCGACGTGCCGCGCGAGGTCCGGCTCGGGCAGCCAGTGCCGGTCACGTTTCGCGTCGAGAACGTCGCGGGTCGCCCGCTCGACCTGTACCTCCGCGGACGCACGATCGCCTTCGACGTGATCGTCGAACGCCGGGGCGGGGGCGCTCCCGTCTGGCGCCGGCTCGCGGGCGAGATCATTCCCGCGATCCTCCAGCTCAGGACCCTCGCGCCCGGAGAAACGTTCGAGCTGCGCGCCGAGTGGGATCAGCGGACGAATCGCGGCCGTCGGGTGAGCGCGGGCGTATATTCCGTGCGCGGTGCGCTCCTCACCGACGGGGCGCCGCTCGAAACCGCCGCCGTGGAGCTTCGCATTCTCACGCCGTAGTCCACTCGCATGCGCCTCCGATTCGCGATCGCCCCGCACGTGCTCGCCGCCGTGCTGCTCGCCGCGGCGCCGTCGCACGCCCAGCAGGCGCCGCCCGCCGGCGCCGCCCAGCAGCCCGGCGCGCAGCAACCCACCGCGCAGCGCCGCG
>JBHELH010000103.1:0-3331 GCA_046263215.1 Gemmatimonadaceae bacterium
ATTCGTCTTGACGATCGCGCCGCCGGGTGGGACCTCGACCGCGTCGACCGACAGGTCCTGGCGATCCTCCAGGAGAACGCGCGGACGCCCAACGCGGAGATCGCGCGGCGCGTGGGAGTCGCTCCTTCGGCGATCTTCGCGCGTGTGCGGAAGCTCGAGGGCGCGGGGTACGTTGGCGGGTACGAGGCCCGGCTCGCCGCGGGGCGCCTCGGGCTGGGCCTCGTCGCGTTCGTCGCCGTCCGCTCCGACGAGCAGCCGGGGGGCATCGAGACCGCGAAGCTCCTGGCGGAGATCCCCGAGGTCCAGGAGGTGCACCACGTGGCCGGCGAGGACTGCTACCTCCTCAAGGTGCGCGCCGCCGACAACACGGCGCTCGCGCGACTGCTCCGAGAGCGCTTCGCGGCCATTCCGTCGGTCCGCTCGACGCGCACGACGATCGTGCTCGAAACGATCAAGGAGACGGCGCGGCTGCCGATCCCTGAGCCGGCGCGGCCGGCGAATCCAGCGACCGAGGCTCGAGGCGCCCGCGCGCAGCGGGCCGATAGGGCCGGCCGGCCCCGCTCGCGCGCGTCATCAATGCGCCGCGCGCGGCGCTCGCGGGGGTAGCCGCGTGCCGGGCCGGTGTGATCAGCCGCCGTCTCGGTGCGCCGCGTCGCGGCGGGCGGAGCGCGCTTGGCAGAGTCTGCCGCAAGCTTGGTGGGCATGATCGACATGGCGGCTTCCAGTCCAGATCGTGAACGCGAGCTGTCCTCCCAGGTTGAGCGTCAAGCGGGAAGGGCGCGGGCAGGCTAGATGACCTGCACCGCCGCCACGACAACCGAACTCGCGGTGCCGGCAGCGCCGGCCATTCTCGAATCGCTGGGCGAGAGACCGCCGCACCCTTGCCCGCGCCCCCAGGCCGCGTACAATTCCCCGGCCGCCGTGCCGGCGCCGATGGGCGGGCGGCGAACTGGGACGCGCTGCCGCACTCGCGCATGGCGAACTGGTGAGAACCTGATGACCGCTCGTCCGGCGCCTCCCGCCGTCGCCTCACCAACGGGCCGCTGGTGGCGCCGCTTCGTCCCGCTGGCCGCCGTCGCCACCGTGCTCGGCGTGCTTCACCACACCGACCACATCGTGCGCGGGAACCACGTCGGCTGGCCGCTCACGGAGCAGGTGACGCCGTTCACGCCGAGCTTTCTCGTGTACGTGCTGCTGCTCGGCGGGATTTACCTGACCCGGCGCGGCAAGGCCGGCGCCCGCTACTGGTTCTTCGCCAGCGCCGCGATGCTCGCCCTCGTCCTCTCCGTCCACTTCAATCCCGCGCCGGAGGGGGAGTCGATGCGGGACATCTACGGGCCGTACGCCGACCCGGCCGCCTACTGTGGCCCCGCCCCGCCGTTCGACCCGCCGCAGGCGGGGGCGCCGCGCTTTCTCTGCAGAGCGCCACCGCGCCCGTGGCTCGGTGTCCTCGCCGCGGCCAACATGCTCCTGCTCGCGGCGTTACTAGCAGCGCTCACCGTCACCGCGGCCCGCGCGTGGTGGTTGCGCCGCCGGTTGGCGGACAGCTGACGACACCCGACGACAGCTGACATCCTGGAGCCCACCTGCCGCGCGGCAGGCGGGAGCTCGTGCTGGATTACGCAGCGCTCGGGTGACGTCGCTCGCGCGCCCGGCGCTGGCACCACTCGAGCAGCGTCGTGGCCGGCGCGCCGAGGATGCGGTTCGCCTCCGCGGGATCGCCGCGCTCGCCCACGCGCCGCATGAGTCGCATCAGCGTGATCTCGCGCGTGAGCTTGCCGCCGAGGAAGAGCCGGTTCACTAGCGCCATCACCGGGAGCGGTACCACCGTCGCCTGCTTGTCCGGCTCCACGATGCTGCAGTAGGCTCGCAGCGCCTCGGCGATGGTGAACGCCTCCGGACCGTGGACGAAGAGCTCCCGCCCCGCCGCTTCCGGCGTGCGGAAGGCGCGCGAGACCATGCCGGCGAAGTCGCTCGCCGCCACCATGTGCAGCGCGGGCAGGCCGCGGCCGATCGCGACGGCGCGCCGCCCCTGAACGTGCCGCGGAAGCGTGTCCATGAAGTAGGTGGGCTTGAAGATCGTGTAGCCGACGCCGCTCGCGCGGATCGCCTCCTCGGCCCGCCACTTCGCGCGCTCCGCCGGCGCGTGCGCCGCGAACTCGGCCGAAACGTACATGCCGGAGAGATAAGTCAGCCGCCCGACGCCGAGACGCGCCGCCTCGGCGGTAACACGTGCCGTCCCCCGGTGCTCGACCTCCTCGAGGCCGACAGGGTCCGAGCCCGCATTGAGGCTGACGTGAACCCCCGCGCACCCACCGAGGGCGCGCGCCACCGAAGCGCCGTCCCGCACGTCGCCGCGCACGTACTGGACGGCGCCGCCGAACAGCAACCGCGCGGAGGCCTCGCCGCGCACGAGTACCCGCACCTGGTAGCCGTCTTCGACGAGGCGGCGCACCACCGGCGCCCCGAGCGCTCCGGTGCCACCGATCACGAGAATCGCTTCCCCGCCCATGCGATCATCGATCCGCGTTGACCGCCCTCGCGCGTCGCCTCTAATCTGCTCAAGGGCGACCCCGCTGGGCGGATAGTCACGGAATGATAGTACTCTCCTCTGAAGAGTGGCCGGCCCGGATGCCTGCGTCTAATGCGGAGTGCGAAAGCTCGCTGATCCGGACGAGGCAGCGTACACGAAGAGCGGTCTAGATCGCCACGAATTCGCGACGGACAGCGGGCGCAGGGCTCTATCATCGGCCCGTCTCGGATTCTGCATCCAACGCTGCGGCGCGGGCGGTCGAGGGGAGCGAACTCGTTGCACCGCGCGCGACCTCAAAGCAAATGGGGCAGCTTCGAAGAGCTGCCCCGCGCCGTGCGATGCCTTATCCCTGTACTATCCCGGCCCCGTCCGCGACCCAGCAAAAAGTTTCCCGCTGCGCTAAGTCGTTGATTTCCAGAGGCGCGGGCGGGAATCGAACCGGCGAATAGCGGTCTTGCAGTTCTGTCAGAAAGTTTGCGCTCGGTTGCGTTTCCTTGCATCTCTTTGCGGCTTCGTGCCGTTCGCGACGATGCGTTTGCGTCTGATTGCGTCCTCTTGCGTCCGTTCGCGGGATTTCGTGCCCAGAATCGTGCCCACGTGCACGAGGTGAGATCCCCTCGCGCATCGCCCAGAACCGGATGCGGTGACTGGGACACCAGCGGGTACTCCGTTAACTGCTCTAGAAGCTTACCCGTCCGCGCAGGCTCACCGCAGTCGCCCGGTAGTCGCTGAGCTGCGACGTCGCTGCCGATGCGGCAGTCGACGTCGTTCCCGAGACGCTCAAATCGAGTCTGGGCG
>JBHELH010000104.1:0-15397 GCA_046263215.1 Gemmatimonadaceae bacterium
CGTGGGCGCGCTCGCGACGAGCCGACTCCTCGCCGGACTACTTTACGGCGCCGCCCCCTGGGACGCGCAGGTCTTCACGCTCGTCCCGCTCACCCTCGCCGCCGTCGCGCTGGTCGCGACCTTCCTCCCCGCGCGCAGGGCGGCGCGTGTTGATCCGTTGACCGCGATCAGGGCGGAGTGACCGCGGACGTCGGAAGGCGGAAGGGCGAAGTCGGCGGCGTTCCTAGTTGATCGTTGGGCACGCGGACGAGTGCGGATCGATGAAGGGCGATGGCCGCGGATCTCCTCTCCCTCTGACGGCGCCGGCCACAGAACAGGGCAGTAGATCCCGACACTCGCGGCCCCTTCAGCGGCGCTGCTGCGGGACGGACGGGGACGGCGGGCCGGAGCGCCCCGGGGGCGTAGCAGTCTTCTACCGGGCCGGCGAGAGCGGCCCCGACCGGTCACGGAGCGACCCGCGCGTTGAGCTCTTCATCGATCCGCGCCACCCGCGTGCGCGCTCTTCCCACTCTTCCCGGGACCCGCCTTCGCCCTTCTGCCCTCGTCGGCGTCTACCAACCACCCTTTCCCAGAACTACCTTCCACTCTGACCGGGGTGCCGCGCCCATCTCCGCGCGCGGCTGAGAGAGTCCCGTTGAACCTGATCCGGTTCGTACCGGCGTAGGGAGTCAGACAAATGAGAGAGGCACGCACGCAGATGCGCGCCGCGCGTGCGCGGGACATTACTCCCGCGATGGAATTCGTCGCGCGGCGCGAGGAGCTCGACCCGGAGCTGGTCCGCAGTGAGGTCGCCCGCGGTCGGCTCGTCATCCCGGCCAACGTTCACCACCTGGCCGGCCCGCTCGAGCCAATGGCGATCGGGAAGGTGGCCCGCGTCAAGATCAACGCCAATATCGGGACGTCCGCCGTCACGTCATCGCTCGACGAGGAGGTGGACAAGCTCCGACTTGCCGTGAAGTACGGCGCCGACACCGTCATGGACCTGTCGACCGGAAAGAACATCGACCAGATCCGCGAGGCGATCGTTGCCGCCTCGACTGTTCCCGTCGGCACCGTACCCATTTACCAGATGGTCGTCGAGAAAGGTGACGTCGTCGACCTCACTGTGCGCGACTTCCTCGACATGATCGAGCACCAGGCGCTGCAGGGCGTCGACTACATGACCCTGCACGCCGGCGTGCTGTTCGAGCATCTGCCGCTGGTCCACGGGCGCGTCACCGGCATCGTCAGCCGCGGCGGGTCGCTCCACGCCGTCTGGATGATGGCGCACCGCAAGCAGAACCCCCTCTACGAGCACTTCGATGAAGTCTGCGAGATCCTGCGCTACTACGACGTCACCGTGTCGCTCGGCGACGGCTTGCGCCCGGGGTCGGTGCACGACGCCAGTGACCGCGCCCAGTTCGCCGAGCTCGAGACGCTCGGGGAGCTGACGACGCGCGCCTGGGCGCACGACGTCCAGGTGATGATCGAGGGGCCGGGTCACGTCCCGATGGACCAGATCGAGCTTCAGGTCCGGAAGCAGAAGGCGATCTGCCACGAAGCGCCGTTCTACACGCTCGGTCCGCTCGTCACCGACATCTCTCCCGGCTACGACCACATCTCGAGCGCGATCGGCGCCGCGATGATCGGCTGGTACGGCGCCGACATGCTGTGCTACGTCACCCCCAAGGAGCACCTCGGCCTCCCGAATGCTGAGGATGTGCGGCAGGGCGTCGTTGCCTACAAGATCGCCGCCCACGCCGCCGACGTCGCCCGCGGGCGGCGCGGCGCGCGCGACCGCGACGATGCGCTGAGCCGCGCCCGCTACGCCTTCGACTGGAATGAGCAGTTCCGCCTCAGCCTCGACCCGGAGCGCGCGCGCGAGTACCACGACGAGACGCTCCCCGCCGAGTACTTCAAGAGCGCCGAGTTCTGCGCGATGTGCGGCCCCAAGTTCTGCTCGATGCACCACTCGCGAGCGATCGACGAGGGGATCGCGCAGTTGGCGCGGGAAGCGGGACTCGTGGGGGCGAACTGAACGACTGCGGACCGCAATCCGCAGTCCTCATTATATCTTGGTATCCCAGTGCCAACCGTCACCCACGATCCCGTCCCCGCCGTCTCGGCCTCGCTCGCCGAGATTCGCCGCACCGCGCCGCTCGTGCACAACATCACGAACTACGTCGTGATGAACAACACGGCGAACGCGCTGCTGGCGCTCGGCGCGTCGCCGGCCATGGTGCACGCGACCGACGAGGTGGAGGAGTTCGTCGGCATCTCGCGCGCGTTGGTTGTGAACATCGGCACGCTCTCGGCGCCGTGGGTCGCGGCGATGCGCGCCGCCGCGGAGCGCGCGAAGCGGCTCGGCGTGCCGTGGGCGCTCGACCCGGTGGGCGCCGGCGCGACGACGTTCCGCACCGCCGTCGCCGCCGACCTCGCCGCGCGCGGGCCGGCGGTCATCCGCGGCAACGCCTCCGAGATCATGGCGCTCGCCGGGACCGGCGCCCGCACGAAAGGCGTCGACAGTGCGCACGGCACTGGCGCCGCGGTCGACGCGGCGCGGGAGATCGCGCACCGCACCGGCGCCACGGTCGCCGTCACCGGCGCGACCGATTACGTGACCGACGGTCAGCGCCTCGCCACGCTCAACAACGGTCACCCGCTCATGGCGAAGGTCACCGGGATGGGATGCACGGCGACGGCGATCATCGGCGCCTTCCTGGCCGTCGAGCGAGATCCCTTCCGTGCGGCGATCGATGGCCTGACCGTGCTCGGCGTCGCCGGGGAGATTGCGGCCGAGCGTTCCCCCGGCCCGGGCTCGCTCCAGCTGCAGCTCCTCGACGCCCTGCACGTGCTCGACGACGCGACGATCGCCGAGCGGGCGCGGATCGAGCTCGCGTGAGCATTCGGCCGCGGCGATCGGCGCGCCTGACGCCGCGTCTCGCGTTCGACCTCTCGCTCTACCTCGTTGTCGGGCCCGAGGCGACGGCGGGCCGCGACGTCACCTCGGTCGCGCAGGCGGCGGTGCGCGGTGGAGCGACGATGGTTCAACTGCGCTACAAGACCGGGATGTCCGAAGTCATGCAGGCGGCGCGCGAGGTGATCGAGGTCCTGCGACCGGCCGGCGTGCCGGTAATCATCAACGACCGCGTCGACCTCGCGCGCGCGCTCGGCGCGCAAGGCGTCCATCTGGGGCAGAACGACGCCTCGCCCGCGGCCGCGCGGCGCACGCTGGGCGAGGACGCGATCGTCGGCCTCTCGATCACCGACGCGAGCCAGCTCCGCGCGGTCGACCCGAGCGTCGTCGACTACCTTGGGGTCGGCCCGATCTTCCCGACCGGCTCGAAGCCCGACGCCACGGCCCCGCTGGGCCTCGACGTTCTTGCCGAGATCGCGCGCTCGGTCCGGCTCCCGGTCGCCGCGATCGGCGGCATCACCGAGGAGAACGCGGCCGACGTCATCCGCGCCGGCGCGGACGGCCTCGCGGTTATCTCCGCCATCTGCGCCGCCGATAACCCCGAGGAAGCGGCGCGCAGGCTCGTCGCTCGCATCGACGAGGCACGGTCGGGGTCACGGTAGGGGACTGACTGCGGTCGGCGGACTATGACTCGGGATGTTCCTAGCGCCAGCTCGGAGCCTTCCAAGGGCGCGCGTCCGCAGTCCGCAGTCCGCAGTCGGTTCCCGATCGCCCTCGCGATTGCCGGCTCGGACCCGAGTGGCGGTGCGGGGATTCAGGCCGACCTCAAGACGTTCTCGGCGCTCGGTGCCTACGGCGGCGCGGTTCTCACGGCGCTCACAGCCCAGAACACTCGCGGCGTCACCGGGATTCACAACGTTCCGGCGGAATTCGTCGCGCTCCAGATCGAGACCGTCTTCGCCGACCTGCGCGTCGACGCGGTCAAGGTCGGCATGATCTCGACGGCCGACATCGCGCGCGTCGTGGCCGCGTCGCTTCGGCGCGTCGCGGCGCGAAACATCGTACTCGACCCGGTGATGATCGCCAAGAGCGGCCACGCCCTTCTCGACCCGTCCGCGGTCGCTGCGGTGCGCGAGGAGCTCGTCCCGCTCGCGACGGTCCTTACGCCCAACCTCCCCGAGGCCGGCGTCCTCCTCGGCGGCGAGATGCCGACGACGCTCGCCGAGATGCGCGAAGCGGCGCGCGCGCTGCACCGACTCGGCCCGGCGTACGTCTACCTCAAGGGTGGACACCTGGCCGGCGACGAGAGTCCCGACCTGCTCTACGACGGCAAGACGACCCTCGAGCTGCCGGCGAAGCGCGTGCACACCGCTAACACCCACGGCACGGGCTGCACCCTATCGTCGGCGATCGCCGCCCTACTCCCTCAACGTCCCGACGTCCGCCGCGCCGTCGAGGACGCGAAGGCCTACCTCACGGCCGCCATCACGGCGAGCGACCGGCTACACGTCGGGAGCGGCCACGGACCGGTGCATCACTTTCACGGCCTGTGGGCCTGAGGGTGGAGCGCAGAGGGTAGAGGGGCCGCGGAAGAAAACGGGCCGGCGCAAAGCGCCGGCCCGATACCGTTTCCTCCACCCTCTTCCCTCCACCCTGCACCCTGTCTTACCTCAGTGCCCCATCCCCATCCGCCCGCCGGTGTAGCGCGTCGCGGATGCGCGAGCGGATAGGCTGATCGCCGGCGAGGACGATCGCCGCCAGGTTGTTGTCGGTCACCAGCACGGCCGGGGTTCGCCACGGGGCGGCGCCGGTACGTGGGGCGGCGCGGTTGGTGTCGAGCTTGTCGGTGTCGAGCCCGCGCGCCGCGGCATCGCCGTAGAGGTAGACCTGGACCGTCACGCCGGCGCCCAGGTCGAGCGCCGTGCCGGGAACCGACATGAACGGGAGGTTCACCGGGGTCCGGTCGCGGCTCACGGTAAACCCTGCCTCGCGCAGCTGCCCCTCGACCATCTCCAGGTTCCACGTCGCGCCTTGTGGCGCCGCCGTGTCTGTCGGCGCGCCCACCGTCGCGACCGTGCCCTCGCCCGGCACCGAGTTCGCGGTCGTGTCGCGAACGGTCGCGTCGCCGCCCCCACAGGCAGTCGACGCGAAGAGCGCGAGCAACGCCAACAGATCCCGCGCCACTGCGCGGCGCGCAATACACCTCGTACGGCCACCGACTAGCATCGGCGACCAGCAACGTCTCTGCATGTCCCTCTCCGGTGCGGGCCGGGTCGCCTCCGCGGCGGCCGATGCCACGCCTCTAGGTTCTGAGAGCATGCACCGGACCAGCGCGCCTGTGAAGGGGTACCCGGCGCGGCGGCTGGCCTAGCGGTCGTCGGCGAGGTTGACGTTGACGATCGGGAGCACGCGAAGACCCGGGGGGTTGTTGCGGGCGTAGTTGATCGCCCCGACCTGCACGCCGTGAAGCCTGCGCGCGTAGTTGACGACGCCGATCGTGAGGCCTCGCTGCGCCCCCCTGACGTAGTTGAAGCCCGCAACCGAGATCCCCTCGAACTGCCCACGGTCCTCGATGCGCATGAAGCCCGGTGCCAATACGATCCCGGCGACGTCGCCACCGCCCACCCCCAGCCCCGCCGCGGCGAGCCCGCGGATCGCCGACGCGCCGACCCCGACGCCCGCGAGGCTGATCCATCGCACGGTCCCGCCGGCGCCGATCCCGATACCCGCGACAGTGAGACCTTCCACGTCGCCGCCGCCGCCCACCCCGATCCCGGCGATTGTAATCCCGGAGATGCCGTTACCGCCGCCGACCCCGATGCCTGCTAACGAGATCCCACTCACCCGTCCCCCGCCGGCAACTCCGATCGCGGACACCGATAGCCCATTCAGGTCGCCGCCGGCGCCGACACCGATCCCGCCGATTTGGACGCCGCGCACGTTCCCGCCACCGCCGACGCCGACCCCGCCCAAGCTGATCCCGTTGATGTCGCCGCCGCTTCCGACGCCGATCCCGCCGACCGAGAGCCCGGTCATCCCACCGCCGCTGCCGGCCCCGACCCCGCCGATCATGACACCTTTCATGCGGCCGCCGCTCCCC
This sequence comes from Gemmatimonadaceae bacterium, assembly GCA_046263215.1. Taxonomy (GTDB): domain Bacteria; phylum Gemmatimonadota; class Gemmatimonadetes; order Gemmatimonadales; family Gemmatimonadaceae; genus JBHELH01. Next base: position 5,997 of record JBHELH010000104.1, read on the forward strand.
ACGCCCACGCCCCCGACCATGATCCCCTCGAGCTCATTGCCCGCGCCCAGACCGACGGGAGCGATGCCGATCCCGCGAATGTGCTCCGCGGCCCCGACGCCGAAGACGCCAAGCGCGAGTCCGTTGATCTCAGCGGCGCCGGTCGCGGGGAGCCCGAGCGCTACTCCGTTGACGACGCCGCCCATCGGCTCGTAGGGCGTCCAGATCGTCGCGTTGATCCCGTCGACTCGCTCGAGTCGCGAGTCACGATAGTTCAGCCGCACGCCGATCACACGCCGGCAGTCGCCGACGCAGATCGGGAAGACAGTTCGCGCGCTCTCGGAGCGTTGAGCCTGCGCGCCCGGGGCAAGGAGCGATCCCGCGGCTAGCAGCGGCGGGAGCAGATGCGAGAAAGTCCCGTAGCGTCTCATGCGGAAGGGGGAAGGTCCGCAAGACGCTACGGGACCAACCCGTAGCTCGTTTCAGGCCGGCCGCCTCGGCCGGCCGCCTCTTACTGGTCGACGATCTTTTGCAGCGCCTCCTTCACCCGCGGGTCCTCGGAGCGAGAGAGCTGGCTGATCGCCCGTCGGCGCAGGTTCCTGTTCTCTTCCGACTTGAGGATGGCGAGCAGCTTGTCCGTCGCGACCCGCTCACCGCTCTCGACGTACACGGAGATCAGCATCTCCTTCATCGCCAGGTCGGTAGTCCGATCGTACATCGCGACGAGCTCTGTCATCGGCGCACCGGCGCGGCGCGCATGCTGAAGCGCCTGCCGCCTCAGCGACTGCCGCTCGTTCTCATCGCGCGCGACCGCGAGGAGCCACCGTTCGTTCTCCGACCCGCCGATCTCGCCGAGCGTGTTGATCACGCTCTGCTTCGTCCGCTCGCTCGTGAGCTTCGGATAGACCTGGCGCAGCAGCTGCGCGTCGCGCGCCGTCGCGAACTCACGCCCGACGCCGCGGATCGCCACCGCGAGCAGCTCGTCCGGCAGGTCCGCCCGCTCGACGACACCACGCAGGTAACCGCGGGCGCGCGGGTCGCCCGACTGGGCGAGCGCCTGCACCGCCTCGCGAGTCAGCCAACGGTCCGTCCCCGCGCGCGCGAGTTCCATCAGCGCCGGAATGCCCGCGCCGTGGTCCAGCCGCGCCAGGGTGTGCAGCGCCTGCTGCCGGACGGCGTTGTTGTCGTTGTCGTTGCGCGCGATCTGCACCAGCGCCTCCGCGACTCGCGCCCCCGCACCGCCGGCGTCCGACTGCCGGCCGACCCACGAGATCGCCGAGCGCCGCGTTTCCCGCGGACGCGTCTCGTCGCGCGCGATCGCGAGCAGCTGCGGCGCCACGTCCACACTGTCCGCGAGCACCGCCGGGAGGATCGCATCGCGACTTGGCCTCCCATCTGCCGTCGCCGCGATGCTGAGTAGGTACTGCGCCGCCTCCGACGCGCGCACCATACCGAGGCTCATCCCTGCATCCGCTGCGCTGGCGGACGCAGCGTCGACTCTGCCGACGTAGGTATTCACGTCGATCACCCCGCCCTCGGCCCGGTCGAGGACGACACGCACCGGCCCGCGCTCGCACGGCTCGCTCATCCGCCCGTCCGACGAGGAGGCGTACGACCCGATATGCACATCCGAGCCGACGGAGATGAACGACCGCCCGTTCCCGCACACACCCTCGCGCGCGGCGAACGTAAAGCTCACCCGCCCTTCTCGAACGGCGTTGACACGGTTCGCCAGCGCCTGTCCCTCGATTGTTGGAGCTACGACGGCGAGGAGAATCACTCCGCAGCCCGCAGTCCGCAGTCTTCGTTTCATTTGTCCAGGATCTCCAGCAGCAGCCGCTGCGTGCGCGGATCGTTCTTGCGCGAGAGGTAGTTGATGGCCAGTCGGCGGAGCACCGGGTCCGTGCCCGTCCTGGCGATCTCGATCAGCTTGTCGGTCGCCTCGGGCTCCTTTCGATACGCGAAGACGTTCATGATCTGCTCGCGAATGCCGCGTTCGGTCGCTGCGTCGTACATCTTGATGAACTCGGCGACCGGGACGGTCGTGCGGCCGAGCCGGCCCAACGCTGCGGCGCGGAGCTGCGATGACTCGTTCGGGTTCTTCACGAGATTCGCCAGCCACTGCTCGTTGTCCGCGCCCCCGAGGCGCGCCGCGGCATGAATCACCGACTCCTTGAGCCGTTGGCTCTCGAGCCGCCCGTACAACGACCGGATGTACGCGGCGTCGTCCGCCGAGGTGCGCTCCCGCTCGAAGCTGCCGATCGCCTCCCGGCGCAGCTCCTCACGGACGTCCGGCCGCTCGATGAGCGCGCGGAGGCTGCGCCGCGCGCGCGGGCTCTCGTGCTGCGCCAGCGCGCGAACCGCGGAGCGCTGCACGCGCTCGTCCGTCGACGTGCGGAGCAGGTCCTCGAGAGCATCGACGACCCTGTCCCCCGGCTGCCGCGCGAGGTAACCGATCGCTTCGGCGCGCACGCCCGGGTCGGGGTCCGACTTCGCGACTGAAAGGAAGGTCGTCACGGCCGCCGTGTCGCCCCGGCGGCCGAGGATCGAGAGCGCCCGGCGGCGGAGCTGAGCCGAGCACTCGTCGCGACGGGCCAGCACCCGGCGCAGAATCGGTACGACCGACTCACCGTCCATCTGACTGAGCGCGCTCAGCGCCTCGACGCGCACCGAGATGTCCTCCTGGTCGCACGGCTGGCCGTTCCCGGCGGCCGTGCGCTGGATCGCCTGCGCGGCCTCACGGTCGCCGCGGACCGCGAGCGCGCCTCGGATGCGGGCCGCGAGTGCGGGCGCGTCCGCCTGCAGCTCCTCCTTCGAGAAGCGCGCCTGCTGGTGCGACTCGAGGACGCGGAGCGCGTTCCGCAGGTCGTCGATCGTGCCGATGCGGTACAGCGCGAACGCCTCCCAGTAAACCGCGTCGCCCGCGTACTCGGAGCGCGGGTAGCGCTCGCGAAGCTGGCGGAAAGTCTGCGCGGCGCGCCGGTACTCCGACCGATTCAGCGCCTCGCGGGCGACCCGGTAGAGCGAGTCGGCGGCATCCTGGGGCGCCCAGGCTGGACGCGGCCGCGTCGTCAACGGCTCACGCGGGATGTGCGGGAACGCCGGGACTTCGATGTGCACCGGCGGGTCGACGTGCACCGGTCCTTCGGGGAGCATTGGCGCGTCGAGGTGCATCGGCCGGTCGAGATCCATCGGCAGGTCGAGCCTCAGGCGCGCGAGGTCGAGCTTCGCGTCCTCCAGCTGGAACCTCGCTGCCCCCAACTCGGCGAGGGCGAGCTCCATCGCGTGAAAGGCGATCGGTGGCACATCGATGTGCGAGATGTCGATCGGCGGGAAGTCGATGAGCGGCACGTCGACGGGCGGGAAGTGTATCGGCCCGAGCTCCGGCCAGGAGGGCTCGAGGAGCGGTGTCACGTCGCGCGGCGGCCGCGGCGGCTTCGTGATGACAGCGCGCGGCTCGGGCGGAGGCGCCGGCCGCGGTGTCGGCTGCTGCGCGACGCCGGCCGCGGGCAGGAAGAGCAGCAGCAGGAGGGTGGAAGGGACCCGCATCGGTGAAGTCTCCATCAGCTACGGTTCGACCGTCGTTGTCGAGGGCTCTAGTTCGGAGTTTCGCACTTCGCAGTTCGTAGTTTGCAGTTCGCCGTTCGCCGTTCGCCGTTGGCCGTTCGCCGCCAGTGCTCAGTCGTCCGCCTCGCCGCCGCCGGCGACTGCGGAATGAAGTCGGGGCAGCAGGTCGCGCTGTTCCAGCGCCTGCGTTATCAGCTCGAGCTCCACGCGGCCGCGCTCCGCCTCGAGCTGCGCGACCTGGGCGAGCACCAGCTCGACATCCTCCAGCAGCGCGCGCACCTTCGGGTCCGCCGCTGCCGGCGAGTCGAGCAGCAGGCGCGTCGTCGTCAGCAGGTCCGCCGCCCGCGCGATGAAGCGATAGTCCGTCCGTCCCGCGCGCGCCTCGGCCGGCAGCGCGATCAGCAGTGCGGCGGTCTGGCCGAGATACCGGGCCGTAGCGCGGTCGTAAGAGGTAGTGTCCGCGGTGCGCGGCGTGCGCTGCGCGGTGCGTGACATGTCACCCCGGCCCGTGGTCGTCGCCCTCGGGCTCGTCATCCGTCCGATGCCGACGCCGACGAGCAGCGCGGCGGCGATACCCATCCACCAGGCGGGCCGCGCACCTCGCACTGCCAACCGCGCACCGCGTGTCCACCGCGGACCGAATCGTTCCCGCTCGATCCGCCCCCACATCTGGTCCAGCGGTGCCGCCGGTGGGGCGTTGTAGCTCCGCCGCATCTCGGCCACCAACCTGTCGAGCTCCTTGTCGGCCCCTTCGTCCGCGGGGCCGTTCGGTCCGTGCATTCCATCGTATGTCGTCATGACTGCTCCTCCGAGAACGGGGCGAGCGCGCGCCGCAGCTGTGCCCGGGCCGCCGACAGCCGGCTCTTGCAGGTGCCCTCGGGTACGTCGAGGATGCTCGCGATCTCGGTGTGCGTGTACCCTTCGATGTCGTGCATGACCAGCGTCGTCCTGTAGATCTCCGGCAACGCGTCGATCGCCTCTCGCATCCTCGAGCGCAAATCGGGCTCGCTCCGGTGTAGCCCGTCCGACCCGGGCCCGGCGGGGAAGTCGGGGTCGATCACCGACTCCCGGTCCCGCAGCCGCCGGACCTTCCGCATGCCGTTCGAGGTCACGGTGACCGCGATGCGGTGCAGCCAGGTCGACAGTGCCGACTCGCCCCGGAAGCGGTCCAGCCTCTCGAACGCCCTGATGAACGCCTCCTGGGTGAACTCCTGCGCCAGGTCGTCGTCCCCGCAGAGACGATAGACGAGGCGGTAGACCCGCGGGGCGTGCGCGTCGTACAGCTCGCGCCCAGCCCGCCTGTCCCCGGCGAGAACACGGGCGATCAGCCCTGTCTCGTCGCGGTCGTCCACCCGGCTGGCGTACTCGATCGCAGTGGCGGCCCGTGTCGTCACGTGTGCGGGATTGGACACAGCGTCCCACGAAACCGTTCGGCGGGGACGGCGGGCGGCGGACGGCTCTACTAAGTCCTTACAACCTCGAGGGCGGGGAGGGCCGAGCGGCGCCCGATGAGGAGGGCGGCCTCGTGGCCCGAGATCGTCTCAGCCTTCCGCCCGCCGCAACGTCAGAGTGAAAGTCGACCCTTCGCCCACGACGCTTCGCACGCGCAGCGCGCCGCCCATGCCGCGCGCCAGGTCGCGGCTGATCGCCAGCCCGAGGCCAGCGCCCTCCGCTGGCCGCGTCGGCCCGACGTGCACCTGCACGAACGGCTCGAAGATCGCCTCCTGCTTCGCCCGCGGAATCCCGACGCCCGTATCGGAAATGCGCAAGAACACGGCGTCCGGGACCTCGGGCCGCGTTACGGCGTCGACTGTGACACGGCCACCGGCCGCGGTGAACTTGGCCGCGTTCGACAGGAGATTGAGGAGCACCTGCCCGAGCTTTTCCCGGTCTGCCCGCACCACGACCGGCTCCAGTGGCAGCCGGACATCGTAGCTGAGCCCTTTGGCCGCAAGCTGAGGCTGGACCATCGGCAGAAGGTCGTGGACGACATCCTGCACCGACACGTTCTCCAGTGCGTACTCGACGCGGCCGCTTTCGACCCGCGCGAGGTTCAGCAGGTCGTTGACCAGCCGCAACAGATGTCGCTGACTGCGCTCGATCCGCTCCAGGGCCTCGCGCTGGGCCTCGGTGGCCGCGCCGTACACACCCATCTCGAGCAGCTGCACGTGACCGGCGATGGCGTTGAGCGGCGTGCGCAGCTCATGCGACATCACCGCGAGGAACTGGCTCTTCGCCCGATTGGCCAATTCCGCCTCCTCGCGCGCCGCGCGCTCGGCCTCGAGGAGACGCTTGCGCTCCGCGAGCAGCTCGCGCAGCCGCTTCTCGAGATCCTTCCGATGGGCGATCTCGGCCTCGAGCGCGCGCGCCCGCTGCTCGAGGATCGTGATCTGGACGAGACGTGTCTCCTCGTCCGCCTCGACGTACCGCTCCGTCGGCACGACGTGAGTATGCTGCCGGCAGATTGTTCGGAACTGCTCGCCGTGGGCCGCCTTGTAAAAGTTGCCCATCGAGTAGGCGCACAGCAGCTGGAACTCGTAATCCTTCGCAAGGTCGTTCCAGAGCTCCTCGAGCCGTATGGCCCCGTCGGTGTTGCCGTCCCGCCACAGCAGGTCCACCATCTCGCCGTAGAGTCGCAGCACCGCGCGGTTGCCGCCGCGAGCGCGTGCCGCCTCGAGGACCGCGCCCACCGTCGCGCGGAAGCGCTCCCCGTCGGGAGCGGCGCCGACCATGAAGCGGTCGAGCGTCTGCCGCGCGTCCAGGAGAGTGAGCTGGCCGATTCCCGCGGCGCCGTCGACGTCGAAGCCTTCGAGCTTCAGCTGGCGCGTGAACGCCGTGCGGTGCGACTCGGTCGCGATCACGACGAGCGACTGCCCGACGGTGAGGCCCGCGGCGAGGAAGTCGGCGACCGTCGACGCGAGGAACCGCTCGTCCTCGTAGAACTGCACCCGATGGGCCGGTCCCACTGACGGAAGAACGAGCTCGTGCCCGGAGTCCGCGCCGGTGCCGGCCGCTACGGGACGTGCGGGTGACGATCTCATGGCCCATCCTTCGAAATGCGTACGGCGCCCGCCACCAGGCGGCCGATACCGCCAGGCGCGAGCGTACGTCGGTCGATACCCCGTATATGCAATAAGGATACACGGGAAAACGCTCGAAGGCGGTCTAAACGGGGGCGTCTGTATTGACAGCCGGGCGACCGCCCAACATCTTCCCCGGAGTCGTTCCGTGGAACATCTCCGGGAAGAACTACCCTCCGCGCCATGCCCACTGCCGCCGACCTCAATCTCCTCCAGGGCACGCTCGACGTGCTCGTGCTCAAGACCCTCTCCTGGGGCCCGCGCCACGGCTACGCCGTCGCGCGATGGATCAAAGACACGAGCGACGCCGCGATCCAGGTCGAGGATCGCGCGCTCTACATCGCCCTCCACCGGCTCGAGGAGCGCGGCCTGATCGAGAGCGAGTGGGGGCTCTCCGAGAACAACCGCAAGGCCAAGTACTACCAGCTCACCCCCGCCGGCCGCCGCGAGCTCCGCGCACGCGCCGCGAACTGGACCACCTACGCCAACGCGGTATTCAAGATCCTCGGCGCGGCCGCCTGACCGGCGCGCATGGACCGCACCCCACGCATCCCCGGCCTGCGACGAGTCTTCCGGCTCGCCGGAGCGCGGCGGGTGCAAAGCGACGTCGACGAAGAGCTCCGCTTCCACCTCGACATGCGCGCCGAGGAGCTCGTGCGCCGCGGCATGACTCCCGACGACGCGCGCGCACACGCGCTCCGCGAGTTCGGGGACGTGCACGAGGCACGGAGCGAGCTCGCGGCGATCGACCGGAGACATGCCGCCAGGCGCGGCCGCGCCGAGTGGCGGTCGGACCTGTGGCACGACCTGCGGTACGCCGCGCGGGTGCTCCGCCGGCAGCCGGGGTTCACCGCCGTCGTGCTACTAACGCTCGCCATCGGCATCGGCGCCAACACGGCGATCTTCACCGTGGTGGACGCTGCGCTGCTGCGCCCGCTGCCCTACCGCGAGCCGGAACGCCTAGTCCATCTGTGGGAGACGCACCGCGGCGACGTGTCCGACCGCTCAGAGGCATCGTACCCGGATTTCCTCGACTGGCGCGCGCAGACGCGGACGTTCGAGGCGGTTGAGGGTTACGACCCGACGAACCTCACGGTCACCGTCGACGGCGCCGGGCCGCTCATGCTGGGCGGGGCGCGGGTGACGCCTGGCTTCCTCCCCATGCTCGGCGTGACCCCCGCGCTCGGGCGTCTCTTCCTCCCCGAGGCCGCGGTCGCCGGCGGGGCCCCGGTCGTCCTCCTCACAGACGGGTTCTGGCGGCGACGACTCGGCGCCGACCCACGAGTCGTCGGTCGGTCGCTTACGCTCGACCGCCGGCAGTTCACGGTGATCGGCGTGCTGCCCCCGGACTTCCACTTCGCGCCGGTCAAGGACGCAGAGTTCTGGTTGCCGATCGATGCGACCGCCCAGCGTGCGTCGGAGCGGTTCAACCACTGGCTCAACGTCGTCGCCCGTCTGAAGCCCGGCGTCACCCTCGACGGCGGGCGGTCCGACCTCTCCACCATCATGCGTCGGCTCGGCGCGCAGTATCCGGAGACCAACGCCGGCCGCGGCATCTCCGTCGTACCCCTGCGCGACGAGATCGTCGGCGCCGTCCGGCCGACGCTGCTCGTCCTCTTTGGCGCCGTCGGCTGCGTTCTGCTTGTCGCCTGCGTCAACGTCGCGGGGCTAATGCTCGCTCGGTCGGCGGCGCGCGGCCGTGAGATGGCCGTTCGTTCCGCGCTCGGCGCGGACCGCGGCCGTATCGTCCGGCAGCTACTCGTGGAAAGTTCGCTGCTCGCCGTCGCGGGTGGCGTGCTCGGCGCCCTGACCGCGCAGCTCGGCGTCCGCCTGATCGTCGCCGCGCTCCCGGCGGAGGTCACGAACGGAATGCCCTACCTCCAGTACCTTCGCGTGGACGGCGCCGTCCTGGCCTATGCTGGCGGACTCGCGATCGCTGCCGGGCTCCTCTCCGGCCTCGCGCCCGCCCTGTACGTCTCGAGACCGTCGACCGCCGAGCTGCTGCGTCGCGGCGGTCGCGGTGGCAGTGGCGGCGCCAAGCCGCGGCTGCGCGGCGCGCTCGTCGCCGCTGAGATCGCGCTGACGATGGTGCTGCTGGTCGCGGCGGGGCTCATGGCCCGCAGCCTGGGACAGCTCCTCCGCGTCGACGCCGGCTTCGACGCCGAGCACGTGTTGACGGCTCGCGTCGCGCTCTCCGGTGCCGCCTACGACTCCGCGGAGCGACGGCACCGGTTCTTCGAGACGCTCGTCGGTCATGTCGCCGCGCTGCCTGGCGTGCGCGCGGCCGGCGCCGTGTCGCACGTTCCGCTCATGGGCGGCGGAACGAACACGTTCCGGGTCGAGGGACGGTCTGAGCCCCACCCGGCGAACCGCCCCGAGGCGACCATGCGCGGCGTGGCGGGAGATTACTTCCGCGCGATGGCGATCCGCGTCGTCGCCGGCCGTTCGTTCACGGACCGCGACCGCGCCGAGGCGCCACCAGTGCTCGTCGTCAGCGCCGGACTGGCCCGCCGGCTGTTTGGCGACGGTACGAGCGCGGTCGGGCAGCGCCTCCGCTTCTACGCCTTTCCCGACAATGCGTGGACGATCGTCGGTGTCGTCGGCGACGTGAAGATCACTGGTCTCGATCAAGCGATCCGGCCGGTGCTCTATTACCCGTATCGGCAGACCGGTGGGAACAATGCGAACCTCGTCGTCCGCACCACGAGCGATCCGACTTCACTCGCCGCAGCAGTGCGCACCGAGGTCCGTAATCTCGAGCCCGAGGCTGCGATT
>JBHELH010000105.1:0-6260 GCA_046263215.1 Gemmatimonadaceae bacterium
CGCGTCGCGCGCTGGAGTACTTCGCGCGCATGGAGGCGGAGCTGTACCGGTTTCCGGCCATCGACCCGCCGAGCTTCCGCCGGGCGGTCGAGGCCGCGTTCGCGGGCAGGCCGGCGCGCGGGTAGGTTACGTGCGTACCAGAACGGCCGCTCGGGGCGGCATCTATGACGGAGGGTTCGGCCGGATGCGGCGGACCGGCCGGATCAGGCGGATCGCTCCGTGTCCATTCGAGACGCCGCTCGCCGGCCCGGGAGAAGGGCTTTGCTACAGCCCCGGGACGCTACGAAGCGGGGAGGGGGGCCCCCTCGGCTCGCGGCCTCCCGGGGGTGTAGCCAGGGCATCGTCCGGGCTCGTAGCGGTATGGAGCCGCGGACTGCCGAGGAGCGATCCGTCAAATCCGGATCCTCCGCCGCATCCGGCCGAACCTCCGTCAGAGTAGCCAGCCCGAGCGGCCGTTCGCAAGTAAAGTTCGTAATCGAGCCCTCGAGGAGAGAGAGTACGATGCCGCAGCCCAGAGGATCGGTCCGCCCGTTGGTGTTGGTTCTGGCCGCCGCCGTCGCGGTCGGCACCGGCGCGCCCGCCGCGCCGGCCCAGACCACCGTCGCCGGCCAACGCATCGACGCCGAGTACACGGCGAAGATCAAGGAGTACCTCCAGGATCCGCGCATCACGACCGAGCTGGTCGACCACCTGCCCGCGTCGACCGATCCTGAACTGGAATGACCTGGACGCGGGGAAGGTGACGACGACCACGGCGCGCGCGGCGGAGGGACGGTAGAGGCCAACGAAGAACACAGTCGGCGGTTGATCAGCCTGGCAGACGGCGACTCCCGGCCCGAATAATTAAAACTTGCTCATCGACAGGTTCCGCTCTTATGCTAGGGCCGCCGCAGGCCATCTCGCCTCGCGTCCCGCAGCCGGCCGACGAGCACGAACTCTTCTTCTTCGGCCTCCGCGGCTGCACGCCTCTCGACCCGGACGACCAGCGCTTCGCCAAGCGGCAGGATCTGGAGCTCGCCGACGTGAACTACCTCAAGCCACGCTGCACCCTCCTGCAGTGGCGGCCGGCGGACGACCGGATCGCCGCGTTCCCCGGCAGCACGGTGCCGCACGTCCGCTACGTGAAGCTCTCCAAGGAGCGGAAGGGACAGGGCGCCAACCCGCTCATGACCGGCTACTACAAGGATTACCGCAAGGGCATTCACCAGCCGAGCAGTCCGACCGGGCACGAGGCGTTCCGGCAGACGGAAGGGCGGCCGATTCGCCGCACCGCTGACGACTTTGACTTCGACAACGACGACCGCACCGAGTTCGAGACGCCGTACGACAACCTCCACGCCGCCTGGTGCATGGGCGTCAACCACGACTCGTACGCGAGCGCGGGGTGCCAGGTCGTCGTCGGCTACCCGAAGTGTGTGAAGCGCGGCAAGGAAGCTGACGCCGGCCCGTGGAAGGTGTTCAAGGAGAATGCGTACGACATCGGGCAGAAGAGCTTCCCTTACGACTCCCCCGCCCGGCGGCTCGTCGGGACGGGCTGCTGAAGTTTCCGCCGGGAGGTAGGAGGCACACCGATGCAAACGCTCACCCGGCTCCAGGATCTCGTCGTTGCACGGCTGTACATAAAACGGCCCGAAGCGAGCATGGTCGCGATGGCCTGTCTCATCGCACGCGACCACGCGGTCACGGTCGCGCACGTGCTCGGCGATGGCGCGATCGACGAGCTGACGTTGATTGCGCCTGCTCCGCCGAACGTGGACGTGAGTGAGCTGGCGCAACGGCAGCACGCGAGGGTGGTATGGACCGATCCGGCGGCGGACGTCGCGTTGCTCCAGTTCCCGCCGCTGAGTCCCGTCAGCCTGCTCCAGGACCAGGATGTTCTCAGCGACACAGTTCCGCCGTCTGAAGTACGCTGGGAAGCTCGAGTGCTCAGGCCGGACGAGCCGCTCGGGCAGCTCGTGGACGTGGCCGGGGTGATAGCTAGCGTCGGGGAGTTCCTGCGTCTGCGCCATTCGGAGGGGGCTTCTCCGGGGCCAGGGCTCAGCGGCGCGCCGGTCTTCTGGGACGACCACGTCATCGGTCTGCTCGTCGGCGAAGGAGCCGAGCGTGGTGAGCTGTACGCGGTGCCTGCCACCACGGTCCGGCGAGTGCTGCAAGCGCGCGGTGGCCTCGAGTCGCCGGGCCCGGAGCCGGTCGCGGAATCCAATGCACAGGTGGAGACGGCACCGGAATCCCGCCGCACGCGAAATGCACCCTCGAAGGCCTCGAAAACGCGCAAGAAGACTCCCTCGCGGACGCAGCGGACTGAGTCCACCGAGTCGGCATTCTCGGAGGCAGTGGCCGACGAGAAGTTCACGCCCGAGGAGCTCGACCGCCTCGCGGTCGCGTTCCGGTCGGAGCGGCCGCTCGACGAGGCCGCGCTCTTCGCCCGACTCTCTCTGTCCTCACGCCGCGCCCTCGCGCACGCGGACGGGATGCGCGCTCGCCTGCGAGAGTCCGAGGTACACATGGAGGAGATCATCCTCGGGCTCTACGAAAAGAAAGACGGCCCCACGCAACGCGAGATGGACCGCGTGGGGGTCACCGAGGCCAAGCTCCGCGAGCGCCTCAGCGCGATCAGAGAGCACGAGCTCCCGGCGTTCGGGAGCTACGAGGTGCGGACACTCAATAAACTGCCGCCGCACTCTCCGCACGTCCGCGAGGCGCTCATCGCGGCGCGAGACAAAGCCGACGCGCTCGGTGCGCCCGAGGTGCAGAGCCGACACCTGCTCTACGGCGTGCTCTCCGTTGGCCACTGCGGCGCGGTGCGCTGGCTGATCGACGAGTTCCACGCGGACCGCGAACGGATCGACATGACCGCACCTCCGTCGCGCCCGGCCACAGCAGCGGCCCGCCCCTACCGGCGCCCGCGGTTCAATCCGGATCTGGCGGAGGGCAAAGAGCTCGACGACCTGCTCGACATCCGGCGGGAGGTCGAGGCGATCAGCGCGGTGGTCGCCGCGGCCGACACATCGCCACCTCTGTCCATCGGCCTCTTCGGCGATTGGGGGACCGGCAAGAGCTTCTTCATGAGTCGGATGGAGGAGCGGATCGAGGACCTCAAGGCGACCGCGCGGGCGAACCCCAAGAGCGCGTACTGCGCGAACATCGTGCAGCTCCGCTTCAACGCCTGGCACTACATGGACACCGACCTGTGGGCCAGTCTCGCCGCGGAGATCTTCGAGGGGCTCGCGCGTGAGCTGGACAAAGATCGGAAGCTCCTCCAAGGCATCGACGACGCGGGCGTCGCCCGGGCCAGACTGCTCGCGGCGACGCAGCACCTCCGCGACGTCAAGACCCAGGCGGAGCAGTCGAAGGCGGCGGCCGACGCGACCCTCCGCGAGAGCGAGCAGCGGCTGGCGAGCCTCGCGCGAGAGGAGCGCGACCTCGAGACCCGACTCGCCCCCGCGGAGATCGCCAAGGCCACCTTCCGGTTCGTCGCCGCACAGCCGCAAGCCGCGCGGTCGCTCGAAGCGGCGGCGCAGCGCCTCGGAATCCCGCAGGCCAAGGCGGTCGCCACCGACACGCGCGCGACCCTCCTCGAGCTGAAGGGGCTCTGGGGGGGCGTCAGGGCGCTCGCCCTGACGCTACGACGAGGGTCGGGGCGCTTCTGGGTCCTGCTGCTGGCGACATTGGCCCTCCTCCTCGCGTCCGTCGCAGCGCTCGTCGCCTTCAAGGACCAGCTCGTGCCCGTCCTTGGCGCGGTTGTCACGCTGGCCGCCTCGCTCGGTGCGTTCCTCAAGAAAGTCATCCCCCCGACGCGCGAAGCCCTGAAGATCGCCGGCGATGCGCGCGCGGAGAACGAGAAGCTCATCGAGCGGGAGCTCTCACGCCGGGAGACGGAGCTGCGCCAGGCGCACGATGCGATCCAGCAGCGAGTCGCGGCGGAGGAGTCGACGATCACGCGCGTCACGCGGGAGATCGCCGAGCTGGAGCAGCAGCTCGAAGCGCTGCGCGCCGATCGCCAGATGGAGAGCTTCATCGAGACGAAGAACAAGAGCACGGACTACACGAAGCACTTCGGGGTGGTCGCGCGGGCGCGACACGACTTCGAGCGCCTCACGGACCTGCTGAAGCTGGTGACCGAGGAGGCGGGGCAGGCCGCGGCGCCCGCGGGTGACACGAAGGCCGGGAACGGCGCACCCAAGCGCCCCCCCGTCCCGCGCATCGACCGGATCATCCTCTACATCGACGACCTGGATCGGTGTCCCGAGGAGAAGGTCGTGGACGTGCTCCAGGCCGTCCACCTCCTTCTCGCCTTCCCCTTGTTCATCGTGGTGGTGGGCGTCGACTCCCGATGGCTGCTGCACTCGCTGCGGCGACACGCGAGCGCCTTCAAGGCGGACGACGAGGACGGCGTGGTCGCCGGGATGGACGAGGAGGAGCGCGTGCACTGGCAGTCGACGCCATTCAACTACCTCGAAAAGATCTTCCAGATCCCGTTCAACCTGCGGCCGATGGACGAAGGCGGCTTCAAGCGTCTCATCGACGACCTCACAACCTCGAAGGAGAGCCGGCGCGTGCACGTCGAAGCTGGCCGGTCGGCCCCCGCGGTGACGAACGGTGCGGGCGAAGTCCGCTCGGTGCCGCCGACCACCGCCGGTGGTCCATCGACGGGCGAGCCGGCGCGCGGCGGCGCGCCGGCGCCGACGCCAGTACCAGCGTCCGTGCAGCAAACCGGTGGGCCGCAAGCGGGGTCGGGGCGAGCGCCCGAGGCGCCAGCGGCGCCGACCCCGCCACCGCCCGCTCAGCAGCCGCCGGAACCCGCGGGTGGAGCTACACCGCCGGTTACCGTCACTTTGCCCGGCAGCCGCGTGCCCCGAGCACCGGTCGATCCAAACCCGGATTTCCTCGACGTCACGACCTCGGAGCGCGAGTTCATGCACCGCATGCACCGCCTCATCCCGACGCCACGGGCCGCCAAGCGGTACGTGAACGTGTACCGGCTGCTTCGCGCCACCCTTCCGGATGAACAGCGCACGACGCTCGAGGACGAAGCCGCGGGCCGCTGTCGGTGCGTGCTGCTCATGCTCGCGATCCTGACAGGCTTCCCGCAGGAGGGGACCGTCATCCTGCGCGAGCTTGTACAGCGCAAGCCGACGATCGGATGGTGGGACTTCGTGGAGGATCTTGCGCTGGAGGCTATCCAGGCCGCGGCGGCGGCGAAGACGGCCAAGCGGCGTACCGACGCTGCTGCCGGCGACGGCGACGCAGACGTCGAGCAGCAGCAGCAACGAGCGCAGCGCTGGGAGGATCTGCGCGATCGCCTCCGTGTGGTGCGCCGGGAGCTCGAGAGCGAATCCGGCGCGAATCCGCTCTGCGCCGAATTCGCCGACTGGGCGAAGCTGGTCGCCCGATACTCCTTCGAGTCGGGACGGGTGCTGGGGGCTTAGATCCCATTCTGGACAGGGAAGCGCGTAGCGCGCACGAGCTTGGCGGGCGGGCCGGAAAAAGGCGCGTGTCGGTTGTGAGAGAGGTCGCCGGCGCTACCAGTCAACGTCCAGCTGGGTGATTTCCCAAGTTGCCGCAGCGCCGATGGCGTCGGCACCCGCTTCGGTCAGCGCGCAGACCATGACCGGGCCGCTATCCTCTCGTCGGACGAACCCGGCTCGCTCGAGCTCCCGCGCGAAGTGTGTTCCCGCCAGGGTGACCACGAAGAGCCGGCGGTATCCGGCGCGCCGTAGCGCGGCGCCGAGCGGCGGGACGACCGCGGACAGCGGCAGGGATGGCTCGCGGGAAAGGCTGTAGAGCGTTGCGGTGCCATCCGGGCGTCCCCGCACGAGCGCCGCAGCCGACGGTTGCTTCGGGCGGCCGTTAGAGTGAAACGTGAACCAGTGGTCCGTGTTGCGCGGGTAGCCGGCCAGCCGTTGCGAGTAGAGAAGGGACGGACGAAACGGACGCAGCCCGGTAGCTACGTCTGCCGGCTGCTCGAACGGTCGGGTGTCGAACCGCTGCGCATCGTGCTCCACTGCCTCGGCGCTCTGATTCCACGCTCGGAGGCGCACCATCGTCTGGTAGATTCGTGCGGCCACATCCGTGTACCACCGTCGGCCGCCAAGTGGAAGCGCGAAGCGTACAAGCCTACCGATGGTGGAGAACCCTGCGGCTTTGAGCACTACGTCCGCCGGAGCGAACGGGTCCCCGTACAAGAAATCAACCGCTTTGTCGGCCCTCGAGTCTGCTATGACCCGCCGCATCAATGTCAGGGCCGGCAGGAACGTCCG
>JBHELH010000106.1:0-11509 GCA_046263215.1 Gemmatimonadaceae bacterium
GCTACAACGTCCTCTGGGGAATCAAGCCGGACAAGCTGTACCAGACCTACCAGGTCTTCGCCGATCGCGGGACCACGCTCGAGCTGCGCGCGCTGACTGTCGGTCAGGACTACTACGTCGCGATCGAAGCTTTCGACGAGAGCGGCGTCTCGCGGCCGAGCAGACCGGTGCACGTGCCGTGACGAACGGCCGCTCGGGCTTGCGATTACGACAGAGCATGATCGGATCGGTCGGACATACGGATCAGGCGGATTGAAGCGTTCAAATCATTAAACACGCTCCGACCGATCCGGGAATCCGACCGATCCGACGAACACTTCATCGTTCAGGCTTCCCGAGGAAGTTTGTGAGTGTGGCGATACGACGCTTGCGAGTCTTGCGGACAGCATATCGATGTGCGACCCGGACGATAGCGAAGAGCATACGGATCGATTCGACGGCACTCACGGCGGCGCGGCGCCGTCGGCTACAGGGCGGCGAGAGGTGAAGTGACCGAGCGCATGACGATGCTCATCACCGGCGCGTCCGGTCTGCTCGGGCGGAGTCTGCTCGGGCGCCCCGACGCCGCGGGACACCTCGTGCGTGCGATGAGCCGCCGCGGCGCCCCGCGATCCGCCGCAGGCCAGGCGCCGAACATCGAGTGGGTCGTGGCCGATCTTGCCACCGGGGCCGGGCTGGACGCCGCGGTCGAGGGAGCGAACGTCGTGATCCACGCCGCAAGCGACCCGCGTGGCGACGCACGGCGCACGGACGTCATCGGGACCGAGCTGCTGCTCGCCGCCGCCGAGCGTGCGGGGGTGCGACACGTCGTCTACGTATCGATCGTCGGCATCGACCGCGTGCCGTACCCGTACTACAGGCTGAAGCTGGCCGCGGAGGACCGCATCCGCTCGGCGCGCGTGCCGTGGACCATCCTCCGCGGCACGCAGTTTCACGACCTCATGGACGTCCAGTTCCGGCGGCTCGCCCGCTTCCCGGTCGTGCTCCTCCCGAAGTCCTGGCTCGGCCAGCCCGTGCACGTCGACGAGTTCGCGGACGCGCTCTGGGCATGCGTCACCGCGGGGCCGAGCCGCCGCGCGCCCGACGTCGCCGGGCCCGAGGTCCTGCGCTACGGCGACATGATGCGCGTCTGGCTCACCGCGCAGCGGCGGCGGAAGCTCGTACTCAACCTTCCGCTGCCCGGACGGACGGCCGGGGCGTTCCGGCGCGGCGGGGCGACGGCGCCGGGACGCGCGGTCGGACGCCTGACGTGGGGCGCGTGGGTGCGGGCGAAGTACGCCTCGGCAACGTCGCAGCAGCAGTCAGCTCTTGACAGGTCCGCCAGGCCTGGGTAGAATCGACGCCCTGGGAGTCGCGTCCCGATGTTCAGCGGTCGTTCCGTGCGCAGCGCGCTCGGCGACGACTATCCGCCGCCCGAGGGCGGCGAGTGAACGATCGGTGACGCGATTTGTCTTTTCAGGGTTATCTCGTCACAACGGCACGCACTCATGATGGCGTCGAACACTCATCTCCGACTCCCGACGATGCGAATGACCGGCATGTGCCGGTCCGTCGCGAGCTCGTTCGCGCCCGTCGGCGACGCCGGACCGCGAGACGCGAGACAGGTCGCGAATCGGCAGCCACGCGACAGCATGAGTGGTGCAGGGATCCAGGCGGGAGGTCGCACGCCGTAAGTGTGATCACCACCGGATCCGGGAGCGGTACGACACGCCCCACCTGCGCCACGTGCCAGGTGGGGCGTTCTGTTTTCGACTCGTAGACGCTCGAAGCCCGGGCGTCGGCCGCTGTTTGACAAGTGATGGTCTGGGGAATTCAACAACGATTCAGGACTAGTGGTCCGCCGTCGGCCGGCGGCGCGTGGCGCTCCGGCAGGAGGAAACGCGACTCCCACTGCTCGGCCGTGATTCTGCTCTCGTCGCGCCCGACGGCGGACCCCATGACTACGACGCAGCCCCTCCGGAGCGCACGCGGTGCGTGTTGGCCTCACCCCGCTCCGGAGGGAGGTGCGTCACGTTTCCATCGACTTCGGCGCGTATGGGCGTTGGCCGCGCGCCGCCGGGATCCGTAGCTCAAATCGGAGCGTGGTGCCCTACGCGCTCCAGAGCGCGGTGTTGCCGCACGAGCTCCCTTTGCCCGACGAGGGCCGGACCGTGCGGGCACACGACACCGAGATGCGGGTGCGAGCCTCGCCGGCCCGGCTTCTTCTTCACCATTGGACAACAGGAGGACGACTTAGTGCATGAACCGCTTCTCGTGCTACTTCGAGGAGCCGCCGGAGGACTCCTACGGCGACTTCTACGTCGTAGCCGGCGTGTTCGGCTCCGCGTGCGTCACGCGCGAGACCGCGGAGTACATCGAGGCGGTTCTCGGCCGCTGGTGGCTGCCGACGTGGATCGAGTTCCGGGACCGCGCCGGCTCGCACATCCGCGTGCGTACGCGCTCGATCCGCTCGATCGTGGAGTCGACGGCGGCGCAGCGGGCCGCCGACCGACGCCTCGATCGCGCGCGCCGGCTCGAGGAGAAGGCCGATCGCCGTCCGTGGGAGGACGACGATTGACCGGCCTCACACCCTGGACCATCACCTGTCGTCGCGGCCGGCGTACCGGATCGAATCGGTAGATTGAGGAAACTATGAAGATCTTCGGCCAGCACCACGAGCAGACGATCATCCAGTTCCAGCACGTCCGCGAGCGCGCGGTCGACGCCGCGTTGATGGCGGACGGGCATGTCGGCTTCGTGATGCCGATTGGGGGCGTGGCGGCGTACCGGGATCAGGTATCGGTCGTGGGAGTCGGCTGGGACATCGGATGTGGGAACGCCGCGATCCGCACCGACATGACGCTCTCCGACCTCGGCGACGACCCGCCGCGCGTGCACGAGGCGTTCTCGATGCTCGCCGACGAGATCGCCGAGAGCGTGAGCTTCGGCATCGGCCGCAAGAACCAGGCGGACGACGCGCCAGTCGACCACCCGCTCTTCGACGATCCTGCGTGGAGCGCTGTGCCGCCGAAGCACCGCCAGGCGCTGCTCGTCAAGGCGCGGGCGCAGCTCGGCACGGTCGGCAGCGGTAACCATTACGTCGACGTCTTCGCCGACGAGACGGGTACGCTCTGGGTCGGCGTGCACTTCGGCAGCCGTGGCTTCGGGCACACAGTTGCGTCGGCGTTTCTCGCGCTCGGACAGGGGAAGCAGTGGGGCGAGCGAGTGCCCGAGCGTGAAGTGCTCCTCGGCCTCCAGCAGCCGATCGGCCACGACTACTGGCACCTGATGAACCTCGCGGGCCGCTACGCGTACGCGGGCCGCGAGTGGGTCGCGCGCAAGGTCGTCGAGATCCTCGGCGCGAACGAGGTCGAGCTGGTGCACAACCACCACAACTTCGCATGGAAGGAGACGCACAAGGGCGAGCAAGTCGTGGTTGTCCGCAAGGGCGCCACACCCGCCTTCCCAGGTCAGAAAGGCTTCATCGGCGGCTCGATGGGGGATGACGCGGTGATTGTACAAGGCGCGACCCCCGACGTGGCGTCGCCCGAAGTCGCCGCGGCCCAGCGCGAGGCGCTCTTCTCGACCGTGCACGGCGCCGGCCGCGTCATGTCACGCACCCAGGCCGCCGGAAAGCGCAACCGCAAGACGGGCAGGGTCCTCTCCCCCGGCCGCGTGACGCCGGAGATGATGCAGGCGTGGGTGAAGGAGAAGGGCGTGATCCTCCGCGGCGGTGGGCTCGACGAGAGCCCGCACGTCTATCGCCGCTTGCCCGAGGTACTCGCGGCACAGGAGGGCACGATCGAGGTGCTGCACACACTCAAGCCGCTCGTCGTCGTAATGGCAGGCGAGAACGAATGGGATCCGTATAAGGATTAGCAGCCTTCTCCCATGCTGCTCACCATCCGCACCACGCACGTCCCCGCGACCGACCTCGGCTTCCTCCTTCACAAGAACCCCGCGCGCGTCCAGTCGTTCACGCAGTCGTTCGGCCGGGCGCACGTCTTCTATCCGGAGGCCTCCGACGACGCGTGCACTGCCGCGCTCCTCCTCGACGTCGACCCCGTCGGCCTCGTGCGCGGCCGCCGCGGACCGTCGGGCGAAGGTGGCGCGCTCGACCAATACGTGAGCGACCGCCCGTACGTCGCGAGCTCCTTCCTCAGCGTCGCGATCTCCGACGTCTTCGGTACAGCGATGACCGGGCGCAGCAAGGAGCGGCCGGAGCTCGCCGCCACACCGATCCCGCTCGTCGCGCGCGTCGCCGCGCTTCCCTGCCGCGGCGGCGAGGACTTCGTGCGGCGGCTCTTCGAGCCACTCGGCTACACCGTCAGTACGACGTCACGCCCACTCGACGAGACGAACCCCGAGTGGGGACCGAGCCGCTACTTCACCGTGCAGCTGTCGGCGACGAAACGGCTCAGCGAGCTCCTGTCCCACCTGTACGTGCTCATCCCTGTGCTCGACGACGACAAGCACTACTGGGTCGGCCCAGACGAGGTGGACAAGCTCCTCCGCCACGGAGAGGGCTGGCTCGCGTCGCATCCGGAGCGTGAATCGATCGCCCGGCGCTACCTCCGCCATCGGTGGAGCCTCGTCGACGAGGCCATCGCGCGGCTCGTTGGCGACGAGGAGCCGGAGGTCGGCGAGGTTGCGGAGAAACGGGACGCCGAAGAGGCCAGCCTGGAGCGCCCGCTCAGCCTCAACGAGCAGCGGCTCTCGACCATGCTCGCTGCGCTCAAGGGAAGCGGTGCGACGCGCGTCGTCGACCTCGGCTGCGGCGAGGGACGCTTGCTCAAGCTGCTACTCGAGGAGCGTCAGTTCGCCGAGATCCTCGGGATGGACGTGTCGCACCGCGCACTGGAGATCGCGCATGATCGGCTCCGCCTCGACCGGCTGTCGCCCAAGCAGCGGGAGCGCATTCGGTTGATCCACGGATCGCTGATGTATCGCGACTCGAGGATCACCGGCTTCGACGCGGCAGCGGTCGCCGAGGTCATCGAGCATCTCGACCCGCCGCGCCTCGCGGCCTTCGAGCGGGTAGTGTTCGAGTTCGCCCGGCCGAGGACGGTCGTGCTGACGACGCCGAACGCCGAGTACAACGTGCGGTGGGAGAGCCTCCCGGCCGGGGAGTTCCGCCACCACGACCACCGCTTCGAGTGGACGCGAGCGCAGTTCCGCGAATGGGCGCAGGAGATCGCGGGGAGGTTCGGCTACGCGGTGCGCTTCGCACCGATCGGGCCGGACGATGCGGACGTCGGATCACCGACGCAGATGGGCGTTTTCACGCGCGCCGGCGAGCAATGACGGAGCAGACGGCCGCGGAGCCTGCGACCGGGCGATCGGGTCGCGTGCTCACCATCCCGGAGCTCGCGCTCGTCGTGCTGATCGGACCATCGGGGTGCGGGAAGTCGACCTTCGCGCGCCGGCACTTCGCGCCGTTCGAGGTGCTCTCGTCGGACTTCTGCCGGGGCCTCGTCTCCAATGACGAGAACGACCAGTCGGCCACGACGAGCGCGTTCGATGTGCTGCACTTCATCGCCGCGAAGCGCCTCGAGCGCGGCCTGCTCACCGCTGTCGACGCGACCAACGTGCAGCCCGAGGCGCGGAAGCCGCTCGTCGAGCTCGCGCGCCGGTACCACGTCCTGCCCGTGGCGATTGTGCTCGACCTGCCTGAGAAAATCTGCCAGGAACGGAACCGCGAACGGCCGGACCGGAGCTTCGGGCCGCATGTCGTCCGGCAACAGCGCAGCCAGCTCCAGCGGTCGCTGCGGAACCTGCAGCGTGAGGGCTTCCGACACGTCCACGTGCTTCGGTCAGTCGAGGAGATCGAGGCGGTCACGATCGAGCGGCAGCCGCTTTGGAACAACAGGAAGTGGGACCACGGCCCGTTCGACGTCATCGGCGACGTCCACGGCTGCGCGGACGAGCTCGAAGAGCTTCTCGGTACCCTCGGCTACGCGTCGGATGCTGGCGCGTGGCGACATCCGGACGGGCGAAAGGTGATCTTCGTCGGCGACCTCGTCGACCGCGGGCCGCGCATTCCCGACGTGCTCCGCATCGTCATCGGCATGGTGGAGGCGGGCACCGCCCTCGCCGTGCCCGGCAACCACGACGTCAAGCTCATGCGAAAGCTCCGCGGACGGGACGTGCAGATCACGCACGGCCTCCAGGACTCGCTCGCGCAGCTCGACGCCGAGACGCTCGAGTTCCGGGCGCAGGTCGCCGACTTCATCGACTCGCTCGTGAGCCACTACGTGCTCGACGACGGGAAGCTCGTCGTCGCACACGCAGGTATGAAGGAGGAGATGCAGGGGCGCGGCTCCGGCGGCGTGCGCGACTTCGCGCTCTACGGCGAGACCACGGGCGAGACCGACGAGTTCGGCCTGCCGATTCGCTACAGCTGGGCCGCCGAATACCGGGGGCAGGCGACGGTCGTGTACGGCCACACGCCGGTGCCTGAGCCGGAGTGGCTGAATCGGACGATCAACATCGACACCGGGTGCGTCTTCGGCGGGCAGCTCACGGCCCTCCGCTACCC
This sequence comes from Gemmatimonadaceae bacterium, assembly GCA_046263215.1. Lineage (GTDB taxonomy): Bacteria > Gemmatimonadota > Gemmatimonadetes > Gemmatimonadales > Gemmatimonadaceae > JBHELH01. The sequence continues at coordinate 6,518 of JBHELH010000106.1, forward strand.
CGAGAAGGAGCTCGTGTCGGTCGCGGCGCACCGGACGTACGCACAACCCGCGCGACCGTTCCTCGCGGAACCGCGGGACCCGTCGTCACTGACGGCGCAGCAACGGCTCGACGACGTGCTCGACCTCGCCGACGTGTCGGGGAAGCGCATCGTGAGCACGCGGCTCAATCGCAACGTCACGATCCGCGAGGAGAACGGGATCGCGGCGCTGGAGGTGATGAGTCGGTTCGCGGCGAACCCGAAGTGGCTCATCTACCTGCCGCCGACGATGTCCCCGTCGGAGACGACGAGCGAGCTGGGACTGCTCGAGCACCCGAAGGAGGCGTTCGCCTACTACCGCCACCAGGGTCTCCCGACGGTCGTATGCCAGGAGAAGCACATGGGCTCGCGCGCGGTCGTCGTCGTCTGTCGCGACGATGAGGTTGCGCGGCGGCGGTTCGGCGTCGTGGACGACGGCATCGGGATCGTGTACACGCGCACCGGCCGCCGCTTCTTCGACGATGTGCGGATCGAGCAGGAGATGCTCGCGATTCTGCGAGCGGCGCTCGACCAATCCGACTTCTGGGAGCAGCTCAGCACCGACTGGGCTTGCCTGGACTGCGAGCTGATGCCGTGGTCGGCGAAGGCGCAGGAGCTGATCCGACGTCAGTACGCGGCCGTCGGCGCGGCGGCACGCACAGCCCTGCCGGAGGCGGTGTCGGTGCTCGAGTCGGCCGCCGGCCGCGGAGGGGCCGGGATCGAGAATCTCCTGGTGCGATACCGCGAACGCGCGGAGTTGGCAACCCAGTACGAGCAGGCGTATCGCCGGTATTCCTGGCCGGTGAGCTCGGTCGCCGACCTTCGTCTCGCGCCATTTCACGTGCTGGCGACGGAAGGCGCCGTGCACGTGGACGAGGACCACGTCTGGCACATGGAGACCCTGGCGCGCGTCTGTCAGTCCGAGAACCGCGTGCTCTTCGCGACCGCGTATCGCGTCGTCGACGTCACCGACCCCGAGAGCGAGGCCGGCGGCATCCGATGGTGGGAGGAGATGACTGAGCGAGGCGGCGAGGGCATGGTCGTGAAGCCGCTGCCGTTCGTCGCCCGCGGCACGCGCGGGCTCATGCAGCCCGCGGTGAAGTGCCGCGGGCGAGAATACCTCCGCATCATCTACGGCCCCGAGTACACGCTCCCCGAGAACCTGGACCGTCTGCGGTCGCGCGGACTCTCGGCCAAGCGCTCGCTCGCACTCCGCGAATTCGCGCTCGGCGTCGAAGCACTCGAGCGGTTCGTTCGCCGCGAGCCACTGCGGCGAGTACACGAATGCGTGTTCGGCGTGCTGGCGCTGGAGAGCGAGCCGGTCGACCCGAGACTCTGATGAGCGGCCATGCCTAAACAGCCTTAGGCTCGCCGCCACGACAAACAGGATACGGATTCAGGTTGATCGGCACCTGCTACTGCGCTTCCCGAATCGCCTCCCACAAGGCTTTCGCGCCAGTCGCTGCGGCGCCGCCAACTACGCGCTGTGTGATCCACTCCTGCGCGGCATCGACCACGCCCCGCGAGACCTCGTGCCCTCCCGGGTCCCAGTGCAGCGTCACTTCGGCCCCGGACTCGCGGAGAATCTCGGCGAGTCGCACCACCTGCGCTTGTGGCACCATCGTGTCCCCACGCCCGGCAGCGATGAACACCGCGGTCCCGCCCAGATCCGGCAGTGCGCTCGGCTCGAACGGCACCATGGGACTCAGCAGGACCGCGGCCCGCAGTATGCCCGGACGTCGCAGCAGCAGACTCGCGGCGATGTTCGCCCCGTTGGAGAACCCGACAGCGACGATCCCGTCGCGCCGGAGGTTGTACGTCGCCGACGCGGCCTCGACGAACTGCGCCAGCTCGTCCGTGCGACGTGCGAGATCCTCCTGGTCGAACACGCCCTCCGCGACGCGACGGAAGAAGCGCGGCATCCCGCGCTCCAGCACCTTGCCGCGCGGGCTCAGAAGCCCCGCGCCCGGCAGCAGCGCGCGGCCGAGCGGGATCAGGTCGTCCTCGTCGCCGCCCGTACCGTGCAGCAGGAGCAGCGTCGTGCCTCCCGCCGCCTCCGCGCCGGCCGCCGGCGGCATGTACCGGTGCACGAACCCGAGCGCGTCACCACTCACGTCCTCCGGCCCGCCGGGGTCCGGGATCACCGCGACGTCAGCGCCCGGCACCGGGAGATGAATCGGCGGCAGCGCGGCCTCGATCTGCGCGCGGTACGACTCGAACTGCGGCGGCAGCATCAGCCGCTGGCCGAGTGACTCCACCGGCTCGTCGACCGTGAAGCCGGGGGGCTTCGTCGCGAGCTCGAACAACACACCGCCCGGCTCGCGGAAGTAGACGGAGTGGAAGTAGTTCCTGTCGATGACCGGCGTCGGCTCGAAGCCGGCCTCCAGGACCCGCTGCCGCACCAGCAGCTGCGCCGCGTCGTCGGCGACGCTCCACGCGACGTGGTGCACCGTGCCCGCGCCGCTTATCGCGCCCGGGAAGCCGCCGATCGTGCGCACGTCGACGAGCGTCCCCGGCGCGCCGTCGGCGGTCGAGTATCGCCGCGTTCCCTCCTCCTCGCGCAGCGGGCGGAAGCCGAGCGTGTCGACGAGCAGCCGTTCGGTGTCGTCGCCGCTCTCCTCCCAGAGCGTCACCGTGTGAAAGCCGCGCAACGCGTGCTCGATCGGAATTCCCGGCGCCCCGTCCCATCCGGACCGGAGGTCGGCGCCCGGATGCGCGACAATCTCCAACATCAGCCCGTCGTGGTCGCGGAAGGCGAGTACCTGCTCGCCGTCGGCGTGCGTGGCCCCGCGCTTCGTCGGCCCCTGGAAGCGGATGCCGTGGCGGATCAGCCGCTCGACCCAGAAGCCGAGGGAGGTCGGGAGCACGGCGAACGAGGTGATCGCGACCTGTCCCGTTCCCTGTCGTCCGCGCCGCGCGCCGGGCCATGGGAAGAACGTCAGGATCGTGCCCGGCGTGCCGACCGCGTCGCCGTAATAGAAGTGGTAGGTCTGCGGGTCGTCGAAGTTGACGGTGCGCTTCACGAAGCGGAGACCGAGGATCCCCGAGTAGAAGTCGAGGTTCCGCTGCGGGTCACCGGCGATCGCCGTGACGTGGTGGATGCCGAGAATTCGGGTCATACGAAGCTCCGATCGTGTGCGACTGAGGACCGAGGATTGAGGACAAGAACCCTCGGGAAGCTTTCAAGCGGCAGTAGAAGCTCCCCGAGGGTGCAATCCTCAGTCCTCAGTCCTCAGTCCTCAGTCGATCCTCATCTCCTCTGCCCCCTCCGCACTGACGCCTGGGTCCAGATCACGATCGCCGTGCATCCCGACTGCCCGGGTGACGTGAACTGTGGCGGCACCGACCCCGGCTGGTAAACCTCGACCGCCGCCATCTGACTCCCCGGGAAGGCGTTGTCGACGTCTCCGGGCGACAGCTCACGGAAGGGTGCGCCGTCTACCCAGTAGCTGACGCACCCCATGCCGCGTGAGCTCTGCACCGTGTAGCCGCCGGTGCCCGTCGGCACGACCCTGAGGCCGGGCAGTGTGCGCAGCGCGGACGTGACGAGCTGTGGCTGCAAGCGCGCGATGTCCTCGGGACCGATGAAGTGTCCCATGCCGCGCTTCTGCCGGTCCTCGAAGCCGACGCGCGAGAGGGCCTCGGCCTGCGCGGTCACGACGACGGGGGTGAGGCGCGGGACCGCCCGCTCGAGCCGCAGCGCGACGCGCGCCGGCGCGCCCGCCGTGAGGTCGACGATCGTCCGCCCCGGCGCGAACCCGACGCGCCGCACGACGAGTGCCTGCGTCCCACCGGGCAGGCTATCGAGCACAAACTCCCCGCGCGCGTTCGTCGTCGCGACCGGCGCCGCGCCTTCCACGCTCACCTGCGCGCCGGCGATCGGCATCGCGATCGTGTCGAGGACCTGACCGGTGACTACGGAGAACCCGGTGGTGGCGAGGCTGTCGGCGAGGGGGCGGATGAGGAGTGAGCGGAGCCCGACGTCCTCACGTATCGCCACCGGGACCTCGGCCGTCTTCACGCGGCCGTGCTCCGCTTGAAGCGTCGCGTCCTCGAGACCGGCCGGCAGCCCACAGATCCGGTAGAAGCCGCGCGCGTCAGTGGTGGCCGCGCGAACGCGCGCCATCCGCCGCAAGCCGATGTCCGTGCCCGCCGCGAGCTCCGTGTAGACCAGCGTCACGCGCACGCTGGGCGCCGGCTGTGCCGACTCCGCGTCGAGCACGCGTCCGGCGAACACCGCCGGGCCGAGGAGCTTGGTCGCCGGCGGACAGTCGCCGCCCATCAGCGTTGGCAGCGACGGGAGCGCCATGAGCAGCTCGGTGGCGCTGTCGGCCATGACGCGCACCGGCGGGGTGGCGAGCGACAGATACAGGCTATCGAGCAGCGGGTGGGTAACCGTGACGACGTGCTCTCCCGGTGGGACGCTGTCCACGACGAAGACGCCGGCCGGGCTGGTGATCCCCGTGCGCCCGGTCGACCCGACGCGGACGGTGGCGCCAGTCAACGGGGCGACACGAATGCTGTCGATGACGACGCCGGTGAGACGCCCCGTCGGCGCGGCGGCGGGCGCCGCTGCCGCCGCTGGGCGCTGCTGCTGCTGTGCGGCGAGCGGCGGCGACCAAACCGGGAGAAGAAGCGGTGCGACCGATGCGGCGAGAGCTGCCCGAAACCGAGAGTCGAGACGCATAGCTTCGATATCTTTACCGGCGCAGCCGTTCGTCAAGTGCATCCGACGAGCCCCGGCAAGGATCGGCCTTCGTACCCCGCGGCCTAGAGGACGGTCCGCTGCACGACGCCCACGACTTCCTCCAGACTCTCGCCGTGGTGCTGTGCGCCGCGGCGGTGACGACGGTCGTCTTCCAACGGCTCAGGCAGCCGGTCGTCTTCGGCTACCTCCTGGCCGGGATGATCGTCGGCCCGCACATCCCGATCCCCCTCGTCGCCGACGAGGCGACAGTGCGGACGCTCGCCGAG
>JBHELH010000107.1:0-6326 GCA_046263215.1 Gemmatimonadaceae bacterium
ACGCCATCAGCCACCCTCGCCGGCGCGCGCGAGCTCGCCGCGCAGCTCCTTGTGCGCGCGCACGACGTACCACGCGACCGATCCCCAGCCGAACACGTCCCCGATCATCAGGTCGCGCCAGGCCGCTGCGCCGAGCTGACCCTGCGCGAGGATGGCCGTGATCCCGACGAACAGGAACTGCATCAGAATGAGGAGCAGGATCAGGCCGAGGAGGATGCTCGGCGTACGCACCGCTCGTCTGACGGCCGCGATGATCAGCGTGCCCACGGCCATCCAGAGGGCGTAGTGCGCGATGGTGAAGGCGACGACTCCAGCCAGCGGCGACACGTGTCCGCCACGGGCGTCGACGCTGAGCAGGCCGCGTCCCAGGAACGCCGGCGTACTGAACGGCGTGCGCGCGTGCATGTCGCTCACCACGAGCCAGACCCAGACAGCGGTCGCGCCGACGGCCCCGGCGCGAAGGCCTTCGCGCCGCGGTCGACGCCGGGACGCGGCGTCCGCGCGTGCAATGGTGGTCGCCATCAGCGCAGCGCGACGTGCGACGTCGCGACGTGGTTCCCGATCGTCCACACCGCCGTCGCGCCGGTGGGGAAGAGGAATGCGTCAGAGCGGAACGGGCGCCCGGCGAGCGGTCGCGCGACGAAATAGAACTCGTCGAAATACACGGCGCTGCGCGGCACCGTGAAGTCGCCATCGGTGAACGCCTCGAGCTGGCCGAGGCGCCAGCGCCCGCCGCTGCGCGCCAGGTAGAGCGTGACCTGGTTCATGCTGTAGTTGCGGACAATGATGCGGCTCGTAATGGGCCGTGGTGCCGAATCGGGACGTCCGGCCGGTGCGCACGCGCCGAGCGACGCGGCGGCGAGCATGCAGGCGAGCGTTCGGAGCTGTCGGAGCGACCGGCTCCGTGAGTGCGGGGTCTCGGGTGTGAGCATGGTGTCCCTCTTCCGTCGATGACGGGAAAACCGGTCCGGTGCGCGCCGACCGCCGGCGCACGCGCTCAGCCTACGCTCACGGTCGTCGCCGCCCAATTCCCGCAACGCGTACTCTTGATCTTCCACGATGGTGGTAGTCCCCCGTCGTACTGGCGGGTGAGCGAAAGACTACACGTCACGGTCACGCGGATCGCCGCCGTCACCTCTAGACTCGCCTGACGTCGCCGGCATCGCCCCCGATCGCGCCGGCGGCCTTCGGATCGGGCAGAGCACTCGATGTTGGGGATGCGGAGGTCGACGTCATGCAGTTCCATCTTCTCGATTCTGCCACCGCCGGCGCGGACGTGGGTCGTTCACCCACTCGGCGGCTGCAGCTCCACCGTGACGCGCCATCGATCGCAGTCGATGCTGGCAGCGCGCGCTTCTGGCGGCCGTTCCCACGGAAGGTGCTGGACGTCGTGTGCGCCGAGGGCAGCGTTACGGAGGTGTCGTTCCACGCCCACGAAGCCGTCCAGGTACTCCTTCCGACGTCGCCCTTCGTCGTGATCGGCGGCGGCGGGCGCGCGACGGTGCTCCGTCCCGGCGTCATTCACGTCACGGGACCGCTCGAGCCGCGCGCGGCTCGGAGTCTGGACGGTGCTCCGTTCGGCATGCGCCTGCTGCTCGTCGCACCGGCGGCCCTGGGCGTGGCGACCGCGGGACTCGCAGCGCGCCCTCACGCGGCGACCTGGCCCGTCCCCTCGCGTACACAGGTGCCCGACGCCGCGGCACGGATCACCGAGCTCCTCGTGGAGGACGGTTTGCTGTATGCCGACCTGATGGCGGTGTTCGACTCGCTGCGCCGTCCCCTTGTGATGGCGGGCTGCGAGTCGCGGCTGCTCCAGTGTCTCACTCGTCTGATTGCCTGCCGCGCCAATCCGGCCGCCGTCGTGCCGGACGCCGGGACGCGGGTCCCGGCCGGCGTCGTCCGCGCGCGCGATTACCTCCGTGCGCGCCCCATGGAAAGCGTCTCACTCGACGAGCTCGCGGCGGTCGCGGGGCTGAGCAAGTTCTACCTCCTGCGCGCATTCTCGCGGGCATACGGACTGACGCCGCACGCGTACCAGATGGAGCTCCGGCTGGCGCGCGCGCGCCGGCTGCTTGCCGAAGGGCGGCCGCTGTCGCACGTCACGTATGACGCCGGCTTCGCAGACCAGAGCCACCTCACGCGACGGTTCGCCGCATTCTACGGCCTGACGCCGGCCAGGTACGCGCGCCAACTCGCGACGCATCCCGGCGGCGCCGTGCCTCATCGGGAAGCAATCGGCTCGTTCGCCACGCCGCCGTCGGCGGCGTGAGGGCGGACGCCGTCAGCGCGGTCGGATCAGCGCGCCGAGGATCGTGTCCGCCAACGCGGGGCCCTCGCGCCCCTCGACCACGTGCCCGCCGTCGCGGAGTACCGGGCGCGCGACCGCGCGGGGTAGCGTGGGGCAGATCGCGCTGCGGTCGCGCCGACCGTAGATGCACAATGCGGGAGTGCCGCGCAGCCGCGCGACCTCCGGCGCGACGGCGAGATCGCCCGGCCGTGCAACGTTGGTCGCCAGGTCCACGAGGTGGAACTGGAACCCCGCCGTCGACGAGGGCCCGAGCAACGCCACGAGCGCGACTCGGTGCCGCAATGTGTCGGGCAGGCGCGAGACCATGAACGGGACGAGGTCGGCGCCGCGCGAGTAGCCGATCACGATGACCGAGTCGCGCCGCCACGCTGACCGGTAGTGGCTGATGATTCGCGCGAGATCCCGCGCGCTTTCGTCGGGCCTCCGCTCGCGCGCAAGGTATCGGGGCGCACTGAGTCCGGCGACCGGCACCCCGCGCGCCGCGAGCGCGCTCGCGAGGCCCCGGTCCCCTTCGGCCCAGCCGCCGTCGCCGCTCATGAGGACGGCGAACGCGCCGCGCTCCGGAGCCGTCGCGGGGACTTCGACGAGCGGGAGGTCGGCGACGCTGGCGTCGGTAGAGTGTCGGCCACTGCATCCGGTGACTGCCGCGACGGCCGCGGCGAAGGCGAGCGTCGTCACACCGGCGCGCCGCGCGACGCAGGCCGCGAGCCCTACGGCGTCGACGCATTCCGCGTCGCCAGCCACACCCGAGATCTCCAACCGAATACCCTCCAGGCCAGATCACCGCAGCGCGCCCTCGCACGAGCCGGCGGTGACGCTCCCAGGCAGCATACCCGTCCGGGCCGTGCTGTCTTGGACCCCGTTGCCATCGCATCGCGCAACCCGATGCAAGACCTCCAGCAACTTCATACAACACCCTCCTTCAAGCCCTGGAGCGCACTCCCGCGTATGGTCGAACGAGATGGAGGGAGCCAGATGACCGCGATCGATCACGCACCAGTGGGAGTGGCCCGCGACGTCGTGGATGCGACGAGTGCGGGGATGGCCCCACGCCTCGCCCTGCCGCGCGAGGCGATCCGCCGCTGGCTGCCCGCGCTCGTCGCCATTGTCGTGGCGGCGCTGGCGCTCACCGCCCTCGACAACGAGCTGCGCACCTATCACGTCGACGACATCCGTCGCAGCGTCGCAGCCCTCTCGGCGCCGCGCATCCTGCTCGCCTGCGCCCTCACCGTCGTGGGCTTCGTCGTCCTCGCCGGCTACGACGCGCTCGCCCTGCGCTACATCGGCCGACGCTTGCGCCTCCGGCGCATTGCCTTCGCGTCGTTCGTCGGGTACGCGTTTAGCCAGCTGCTCGGCTACACGCCGCTGACCGGGGGCTCGATCCGTTACCGACTCTGGTCCAGATGGGGACTCTCTGCGGCCGAAGTGGCGCGGGCGGTCGCCTTCGATATCACGACTTCCTGGCTCGGTGTCATCGCGCTGGGTGGCCTGACGCTGCTTCTCTCGCCGCGCGCGGACTCAATCCACGCCCTCATACGGCCCGAGGTCCGGGTTCCACTCGGGGCCGCCCTCCTCGCGCTCGTTCTCGGTTACCTCGTGTGGAGCCACGCACATCGGCCGCTGGTCATCCGAGGCTGGCGCATCACGCCTCCGCGCCCCCCGCTCGCCCTCGCGCAGCTGGGGCTCGCCACGCTCGACTGGCTCGTGGCTGGCGCCGTCCTCTTCGTCCTGCTGCCCGGCGCGCCCGAGCTCCCCGCGACCGTGTTCGTCGCTGCGTACCTGCTCGCGCAGGTGGCCGGCATCGTCAGTCAGCTCCCCGGCGGCATTGGCGTCTTCGAGTCCGTCCTCGTCGTGCTGCTTCGGCCGTACGTCGCGGCTCCGGACGCGCTCGCGGCATTGATCGCGTACCGCGCCGTGTACTATCTCGCTCCGTTCGCCGTCGCCTCGGTGGCGCTCGGCGCCTACGAGCTCCGGCGCCGGCGCGCTCGCGAGCCGTGGCCGGTGCGCGCGGCGCGCCGCTGGCTGGTGGCCCTCCTCCCCGACGCACTGGCCGTCCTGACGTTCGGTGCCGGCGTCGTGATGCTCGTCTCCGGCGCGACTCCGTCGGCTTCCGGCCGGCTGGAGTGGCTCGACGCGGTGCTCCCACTCGGCGTCATCGAGGCGTCGCACTTCGCCGGAAGCCTCGTCGGCGTCGTGCTGCTCGTCCTCGCGCGCGGGCTCCACCGTCGGCTGGATGCCGCGTACCACCTCGTGATCGTGGCGCTGGGTGTCGGAATCACGGCGTCACTCCTCAAGGGTGCGGACTTCGAGGAGGCGCTCGTCCTGACAGCGGTCCTCGCCCTCGTGCTGCCGGCGCGCCGCCAGTTCTACCGCCGCGCCGCGCTGACGAGCGAATCGTGGTCGCCCGGCTGGACCGTCGCCATGCTGCTCGTCCTCGGCGGCACGATCTGGCTCGGCTTCTTCTCGTATCGCCACGTCCCGTACACGACGGACTTGTGGTGGCACTTCACGCTGTACGGCGACGCGCCGCGCTTCTTGCGCGCCACGGCGGGTGTCGTTGGCGTCGTGCTCGCGTTCGCGCTGACTCGCTTGGTCGGCCCGACCAAGCGCGGCATCAGGCGCCCGACCCCAGCCGAGATCGATCGGGCTGCCGCGATGGCCTACGAGACGGGGAGCGTGAATGCGTATCTCGCCACCATTGGCGACAAGGCCATCCTGTTCGGCGAGTCGGGCGGGCTACTCACGTACGCGATCTGCGGGCGGAGCTGGGTCGCGCTCGGCGACCCCGTCGGGTCGACCGAGCAACGCGCCGATGTGGCGTGGCGCTTCAAGGAGATGGCGGACCGCTACGCCGGGTGGCCGGTCTTCTACGAGGCCGGCCGCGAGAGCCTGCCGCTCTTCGTCGACCTCGGCCTCTCGCTCGTCAAGCTCGGCGAGGAAGCGCGCGTGCCACTCGACGATTTCTCGCTCGAGGGGGGTGCTCGCAAGAACTTCCGGCGGACGGTGAGAACCGTGGAGAAGGCAGGCGGCGTCTTCGAGATCGTCCCGCCCGAGGACGTGCCCGCGCTCCTGCCCGAGCTGCGTCGGGTTTCCGATGCGTGGCTCGCCGAGAAGAATACCCGGGAGAAGGGATTCTCCCTCGGTCACTTCGACGAGGCGTACCTCCGCCGCTTCCCGGTCGCGGTCGTGCGCCGCGACGGCTGCGTCCTCGCCTTCGCGAACGTGTGGCCGAGCGCGACGCGCCAGGAGCTTTCGGTCGACCTGATGCGCCACGAGCCCGACGCGCCGCGCGGGGTGATGGAGTACGTCCTCATCCAGTTGATGCTCTGGGGGAAGAGCGCGGGCTACGCGTGGTTCAACCTCGGCATGGCGCCGCTCGCGGGGCTTCCGAGGCGCGCCCTCGCGCCGCGGTGGAGCACCGTCGGCGGGCTGCTTTTCCGGCGCGGCGAGCACTTCTACAACTTCCGTGGGCTGCGCGAGTACAAGCAGAAGTTCGATCCGGTGTGGGAGCCGCGTTATCTCGCTTCGCCCGGCGGACTCGCGCTGCCGCGGATCCTCGCCAACATCGCGGCGCTCATTGGGGGCGGGCTGCGTGGTGTGGTGGCGAAATAGACGGCTGCCCGCGGGCTCGTTGTCATCACCCGAATGGGGAACCCAAAGACTCCACCTTGGCCGGATGCCGCGACCCGGGGACGACCCTACACTTGCGTCCATCCCTCACATGGTGACGAACATGATCGGCGTTGAAAGAGGGCGCACCGGAGGTGAGCAGCTTCTCGTCCTCTGGACGTGGCTGCTCGAGGGCTACGTGCCCGTTGCGCACACCGTGGCGGACCTGGACGAGCTGGACACGCTCGCGTCGAACGACTCGGGCAACGCTCCGCGCGGACGGACGCCGCACGCGGCCCTGCAGCTCGTAGGTAAGCATGCGGCCTGACTGGCGCTGGCCCGGGTCTCCACGCGCTCGAGATCGACGCGTCGGCGGACATCCTCGTCGAGTGAGTCCGTCACTCTCGGC
>JBHELH010000108.1:0-9926 GCA_046263215.1 Gemmatimonadaceae bacterium
CCGGACGTCGAGCTGACGCTCGGCTGGCGATTTCGGAAGCGCGAGCTGGGCGTCGGCTCCCGCTTCGAGTCGACCACGTACCTCACCCTCGCCTATCCGACCGACGCGACGCGCATGGGGCTGCAAACGTCGCCCGGAGTCGCGGCCGCGCTGGCGACGGGCTACGTTTCGCGAACGATCTACGCGTGGGTCGGCGGCATGTACCGCCGGTACGTGACGCCCGTGGGACCGACCGCGGACCATCCCGGGGACCTCGCGATGTACAGTCTGGTCCTCGGCTATCGCCCGCCGGCCTTCCAGCACGACTACCCGCATGCGGATTGGCGCATGTTCATGGAAGCGGTCGGAGAGGTCGCGTCGCGCGATGTGGCCGGCGGGGTCCGACGCCCCGTGAGTGGCGGGCACAGGCTGTTCGTCGGGCCGACGCTCCTGGGGTTATATGGCGAGTGGGGCATTTCGGGCGGAGCGCTGTTTCCGGTGTATCAACAACTCAGCGGCGAGCAGCCGCGCGAGAGGGTACGGTTGGCTCTGGACCTGATCTTCTGGTGGTTTTGAGGTGAAGACGATGAAAGCATCGACGCTTGCGATCGGTCTCGCGCTGTGGCTCATCCCCACGGCAGCGCTCGCGCAGCTTCGCGAGATGCGGCAGACGATCTTCGGCATGGACTGAGCGGTCTGCGCCCACGCCGTGCGCGTGGTCGTGGGGAAGATTGAAGGCGTGCGCTCGGTGAACGTGAGCCTGAAGCAAGGCGTGGCGACGATTCATCTGGCGCCCGCCAACCGCGTCACGCTGGCCAAGATCCGCGCGGCGATCCGGTCGAATGGGTTCACGGCACGGGACGCCGAGGTTCGGGTCGCGGGATCACTCGTCCGCCGCGGCGACACGCTCGCGCTCGTGGTTCCGGGAACCGAAGAAACGTTCGTCCTGCAAGAGGCGCCCGGCGCGCCGGGTGTTCTGGCCGAACTACGGCGGCGAGATCCGAGCCAGCGCGTCGTGTTGACCGGACAAGTCCCGGCGCCGAGAGTGCGCAACGATCGGTCGCCGACTCGACTGCTCGTACGCTCGTACGTCGGCGCGTAGGCTCTCGTCGCCCGCTAGACTAGACGGCACTATGGGCAGCACGAACCGCGCGCTCCGCCTGGTGACGGCCCTTCTCACGGTCTGGTGTCTCGGCTGCGACGCGTTCGAGTCGGTCGGCGAGTGGCTCGGGGAGTCGCACGCACGGCCGGCCGCCGCTGCCGACGTCGCGACGCAGCTCGACGGTGCTGAACTCACCGTGCGCGCTGATGACGAGAACGTCGGGGCGGGCGATGCCTGTCACTGCGTCCTGGGGCACGCGGCCGTCGTGTCGGCGGTATTTGCCGCGGAACCTCCGTCGGCTACCCTGCCTGATTTCGTGGACCGCCCGCGCGCCGTCCCCCTTCCCGCCCCGGAGCCGCGCCTCCGCCCGCCACTAGCCTAGCCCTCCGACGGCGCCTCGCGCCGCCGCTCGCGTCGCCGGCTCCCACATCTTGGGTGCCGCGCATTGACACGTGATCGGAGGGACTGTGACTCTCATTTCCCGACTAATGCGCCGGACTGGGGTGGCCTGGCTCGCCGTTCTCCTGACGCCCTGTACGCTACACACGCAGGACGCTCGCGGCACGGTGCGCGTGTCGGTCCAGCACGACTCGACACCTGTCGAGGGCGCCGTCGTGCGAAGCGGCGGCGTCGCCGCACAAACCAACCGGCGCGGCGAGGCCGTGCTCCGGCTTGCGCCGGGATTACGGCACGTGATCGTCGCGCGACTAGGGTTCTTGCCCGAAACGCTAGCGGTCGACGTCCGCGCGAACGCCGACACGCTCGTGAGCGTCGCGCTCGAAGAGCAGGCCGCCACCGTGGAGCAAGTCGTCGTCTCCGCGACGAGGAGCGAACGGCGGATCGAGGACGTGCCCCTCCGCGTCGAGGTGCTCGGCCGAGAAGAAGTCGAGGAGAAGATGCTGATGACCCCCGGCGACATCAGCATGATGCTCAACGAGACGGGGGGCCTTCGCGTCCAAACGACGAACCCGTCCCTCGGCGGGGCCAACGTCCGCGTGCAGGGTCTGCGCGGGCGGTACACGCTCGTATTGTCGGACGGCCTGCCGCTGTTCGGCGGTCAGACAGGGACGCTCGGCCTCCTCCAGATCCCGCCGATGGATCTCGCGCAGGTCGAGGTCATCAAGGGTGTCGCGTCCGCGCTCTACGGCTCTTCGGCGCTCGGCGGCGTGGTCAACCTCGTGACTCGCCGGCCGCGCGAGGAGGCGGAGCGCGAGCTGCTCGCGAATCAAACGACCCGCAACGGCACCGACGTCGTCCTCTGGTCGTCGCAGCGGCTCTCGGCGCGGTGGGGTTACACGCTGCTCGGAAGCGCACACCGGCAGCAGCGTGTGGACGTCGACCGCGACGGGTGGACGGATCTTCCGGGCTATCGCCGTGCGGTGGTGCGACCGCGGTTATTCTGGACCGGTGAGAATGGGCGGAACGCGCTCCTCACCATCGGTACCACTTTGGAGGATCGGCGCGGCGGAACTATGGGTACGCGCGTTGCGCCCGACGGCGCGCCATACGCGGAAGCGCTGGACACACGCCGATTCGACGCTGGAGTCATCGCGCGGTTCCCGTTCCGGTCCAGCCTGCTCAGTCTACGTGGCTCGGCCACGGCCCAGCGCCATCGCCACCGCTTCGGCGACGTCCGCGAGCGTGACGCGCATGATACTTACTTCGCCGAGGCGGCACTGACCAGCGTGCGTGGCAGCCAGACGGGTGTCGTCGGCCTCGCGCTCCAGCAAGAGCGCTACACGTCGAGCGACGTGCCGCGCTTCGACTATCGGCACCTCGTCCCAGCCGTGTTCGCGCAGTACGAGGTCGAGCCGACGCCACGGCTCGCGCTCGCGGCGAGCGGGCGGCTCGACGTGCACAGCGAGTACGGCACGTTCCTCAACCCGCGTATCTCGGCGCTCGTCCGCGCGCCCGGGGGCTGGACGGCGCGGCTGTCGGCCGGGACGGGTGCGTTCGCGCCGACGCCGTTCACCGAGGAGACGGAGGTGACAGGACTCACGCCCTTGCGGACGTTTCGCGGGCTGCGCGCCGAACGAGCCACGAGCGCGTCGCTCGATGCCGGAGGCGGTGTCGGGGCGCTCGAGCTCAACGTCGCCATGTTCGCCTCACGCATCAACGACGCACTCGTCGTGCGGGCGGGCGCCGGGGGCGAGCTGGAGCTCCTGAATGCGACGCGGCCGACGCCCACTGCGGGCGCGGACGCACTCGTGCGGTACCGTGTCGCCGACGTCACAACGACGGCGACGTACACGTACGTCCGGTCGACCGAGGAGGCACCGGATGGCACGGGTCGGCGCGAGGTGCCACTCACGCCCAGGCACGCGGCGGGCTTGGTGTCGGTGTGGGAGCAGGAAGGGAAGGGCCGCGTCGGGCTCGAGATCTACTACACGGGGCGTCAGCCGCTCGAGGACAACCCGTACCGCGTCGCGAGCCGCCCCTACGTGGTCTTCGGCGCGATCGCGGAACGTCGCGTCGGACGAGCGCGCGTCTTCGTCAACCTTGAGAACCTCGGCGACGTGCGCATGACGAAATACCAGCCACTCGTCCGGCCGACGCGGGGAGAGGGTGGGCGGTGGACCACGGACGCGTGGGCGCCGCTCGATGGGCGGGTAATCAACGCGGGGTTACGCGTCGACGTCGACGGCGGGACGTGACGCAGCTCTGGACCATCGCGGCCAGCGACCGCCTCGGCGGGAAGTGAATCATCGCTGGGAACTCGCCTCGGAGGAGGAGCCGGTGAGAAATCTCCACGTCGGTGCGACGTCGGCCATCGTGATCATCGGGGCTGCCCCTCTCGACCTTGACATAGGGGGTGGGGGTATATATGCTGGTACCTCAGCGGGTATAGAGCTTCTCCGTACCCGCGTGCGTACGAGGCAGGAGAATCCAATGGCGAACCCCGCAATGAAAACGACGCGCCGCGGACGCTCGAACGCCCGGTCCGGCCGCTCGCTCGACATAGCCGATACCGGCCTCGCGGGCTGCGGATGCGCCGTCGCGCCGGATGGTGAGGGTGGCGAAGGTCGGAAGGCGGCCGGCGTAGACCCCGACATCAAAGACCGCAATCTCAAGCGGCTGCGCCGGATCGAAGGGCAGGCGCGCGGGCTCCAGAAGATGGTCGAGGAGGACCGCTACTGCGCGGACATCATGACGCAGATCTCTTCGGTCCAGGAGGCGCTCCGGGCGGTCGGGCGGGAGCTGATGCGCAACCACCTGAAGCACTGCGCCGCGACGGCAATCCGCGCGAGCGACGCCGACGCCGAGGCGATGTACGACGAGCTGGTCGACCTGATGTACACATACAATCGCTGACTCCGGCGTGACTACGCGGATCGGAGAATGCCTATGTCCTCGAGCAATAGCGTGACTGACCCCGTTTGCGGTATGCGCGTCGACCCGTCGGACGCTCCGGCTTCGCGCGAGCACCGGGGGACGACGTACCACTTCTGCTCCGTCTGGTGCGCTCAACGGTTCGACGACGATGCGGATGCCTACATCGCAGCGTCGCGCCTTCGTGAGGCCCGCGCGGAGGACGAGAGCTGAGGCCTGCATAGGCCGCGACGAGACAGACTCACACAGACCTGTCGGGCGCGATAGGCTCCGGTAGCCGTTTGGTACTCGCCGCCGCGTTGTGGCAACGCTCCCACCAGGGAGCGGCGCCGCTCATGCTCGCCGTCTAACGGAGACATCCACACTCGAGCTCATTCAATGATCCTTCAACTGCTCGCCACGCTGTGCGCCGCGGTGTTCGCCGGCGCCGCGATCTACATCAATATCGTCGAGCACCCCGCGCGCATGTCGCTCGGCCCTGCCACGGCGCTCGCGGAGTGGAGGCCCGCGTACCGGCGCGGGGCGTTGATGCAGGCTCCGCTCGCGATCGTCGGACTCCTCGCCGGGGTCGCGGCCTGGGCGACGGGCGGCGACATCGCCTGGCTGTTTGGAGGCGTGCTCCTCGGAGCCGTCGTCCCGTTCACCCTCGTCGTGACCGCGCCGACCAACAAACAGCTGATGGACCCCGCGACGGATCGCGACCCGGTGCGCGCCCGCGCGCTGCTCGACCGGTGGAACCGGCTGCACGCGGTGCGCAGCACGTTGAGCCTCGCCGCGCTGGTGATCTTCCTGACCCTCCTCGGCTGATCACGACCCCAGCTAGGCGTTGCCCGGGTATTTGATCCAGCGTAAAATACAGAACGCATCGGTAACGCCTGTACCTGCAAAGGCCGCTCAGTCTTCTGCCGCGATGAAACACGACCATCCGCACGATGCCCACGACGGCCACGACGGACGTCATCACGACGGGCATCACGACGAGCATGCCGTTCATCGCGCCACCCGGCCACGCAACGCCGGCGCCCCGGCCAAGCCGGGCTATCCAGAACATCCAGAAGTCGCGAACGCGGGCACGGTGTCCGCGGACGCGGCACTCGCCTCGGGCGCGCATGCGCACGAAGACCGCCGAACCCATCGGGCGGGCGGACGTGCTGATTCCAGGCCGCATACCGCCCATGGAATGGCGCACGGAGCCCACGCCGGCCACGACAAGCACGCCGGCCACAGCGTCGAGATGTTCCGCGACAAGTTCTGGGTCTCGCTTGCGCTCACAATCCCGACGGTGATCTGGGCGCACATGATCCAGGAGTGGCTCGGCTACACCGCGCCGCGCTTCCCAGGATCCCGCTTCATCCCCGCAGTCTCGGGAACCGCCCTCTACTTCTATGGCGGGTCGGTCTTCCTCCAGGGAGCGTGGCGCGAGCTCAAGGATCGCCTGCCCGGGATGATGACGCTCATCTCGCTCGCGATCACCGTCGCGTTTGCGTTCAGCGTTGCCGTGACGTTCGGCTTCCCGGGGATGGACCTGTGGTGGGAGCTGGCCACGCTCATCACCATCATGATCCTCGGCCACTGGATCGAGATGCGCTCGGTCTTCCAGGCCCAGGGAGCCCTCGAGGAGCTCGCGAAGTTGCTGCCTGACACGGCGGTGCGAGTCGTCGGGGACCGCACAGAGGAAGTCCCGATCGACGCGCTCCGCGAGGATGACATCGTCCTCCTGCGTCCGGGCGCCAGCGTGCCAGCCGACGGCATCGTGCGCGAAGGGCAGAGCGCGGTAAACGAGTCGATGATTACCGGCGAGTCGCGTCCCGTCGAGAAAGCCGTTGGTGACAAGGTTATTGCGGGAACGGTAAATGGCTCGGGCTCGCTGCGGGTGGAGGTGACGGGCACCGGCGAGCGTACGGCGCTCGCAGGCATCATGCGACTCGTGGCGGAAGCGCAGAGCTCGCGGTCTCGGGCTCAAGCCCTCGCCGATCGTGCGGCCTTCTTCCTGACTGTCGTAGCCATCGCCGCAGGTGTGCTGACGCTCATCGCCTGGCTCGTCGCCCGCGCTGAGCCGGCGTTCGCGGTGGAGCGCGTGGTCACCGTTCTTGTCATCGCCTGCCCGCACGCGCTCGGCCTCGCCATCCCGCTCGTCATCGCTATCTCGACGACGCTGGCCGCACGAAGCGGTCTCCTCGTCCGCGACCGCCGCGGACTGGAGGAGGCGCGCAATCTGGATGCGGTGTTCTTCGACAAGACGGGGACCCTTACGCGCGGTGAGTTCCGCGTCGTCGAGGTTACTCCAGCCTCCGGCGTTAGTGCGGACGAGGCGCTCCGCCTGGCGGCGGCCGTCGAACGTGACTCCGAGCACACGATCGCCCAAGGCATCGTGAAGAGCGCCGAGGAGCAGGGCCTCGCCGTTCCAGCGGCTCAGGGCTTCCAGGCGATCCCGGGCCACGGCGTCGAGGCCGTGGTCGAGGGACGACGTTTGTCGATCGGTGGCCCGGCGCTCCTCCGCAGGATGGGCGTCGCGCTCAGCCCGGCGCTGTCCGGAGCGATCGAACGAGCAGCTAGCCGTGGACAGTCGGCGATCACGATGGTCGAAGGGAACAGGCCGCTCGCGGTGTTCGCCGTGGCCGACGCCATTCGCGAGGAATCCCGCGAGGCGATCCGCCGCCTGCATGAGCAGGGCGTGGAAGTCATCATGATGACCGGCGACGCCAAGCCCGTTGCGAACGCAGTGGCCGAGGACCTCGGCATCGATACTGTATTCGCGGAGGTTCTCCCGGGCGACAAGGCGTCGAAGATTCAGGAGGTCCAGCGACAGGGGAAGAAGGTGGCGATGGTCGGCGACGGCGTGAACGACGCGCCGGCGCTGGTCACGGCGGACGTCGGCGTGGCGATCGGGGCAGGCACTGACGTCGCGGTCGAGGCGGGGGACGTTGTCCTCGTGCGGAGCGACCCGCGCGACGTGCCGCGCATCATCGCGCTGAGTAAGGCGTCGTACCGGAAGATGATCCAGAACCTCTGGTGGGCCGCCGGCTACAACGTCGTCGCGATCCCGCTCGCCGCGGGCGTCGCGGCGCCCTGGGGCGTCGTGTTGCACCCGGCGGTCGGGGCAGTGCTCATGTCACTCAGCACGGTCATCGTCGCAGCCAATGCGCAGCTGCTTCGGCGGGCACGGCTCTAGCACGAGGTCGCGACGATGCTTGTTTCCCGGGAACTCGTCCAGCGGACCCGTCGCCCTTTAGCCCGGGTAAAATCGTTGGCTACGATCTTGCTTCGCAGCGGGGATTTTTCCTGAACACGGGTCGGCTCAATGACCAGTAAGCAACCGCGGAAGGGGAAGGGCGCGATGCGGCTCCAGGACACGATCCGCCTCTCGGCCGATGGGCTCGCAAAAGTCCTCGGCGATCTAGAGGCGCGCGTGATGGATGCGGTCTGGAGCCTCGGTCGGCCCGTGCCCGCGCGGGTAGTGCACGAGAGAGTGATCGAGGAGCACGACGTCGCGCCGCTGACGGTAATCACTGTGTTGAACAAGCTCGTCGCCAAAGGACTGCTGGCGCGCGCGAAGCAGGACGACCTGTACCATTACCGCGCGCGGTTCACTCGTGACGAATTCATGGCCCATGTGTCGCGCCGGGCCGTCGAGGGAATTCTGTCTCTCGGCCCCGACGCCGTCGCGGCGTCGCTCGTCGATGTGCTTGCGGAGCGCGACCCGGAGCGCCTGGCCGAGCTGGAGCGCTTGATCCGGCGACGGCGCCGGGAGCAGGAGGATTCATGAGACGCCGACTGCGTAGCCGGACCGCGGCGTACCTCGTGACGGACGTCGCCGCGCGCGAGCAGTCGCACCGCCGTGCGGTACTCATCGGCATTGCCGCACTCATCGTGCTCAGCACCGCTCCGGTGTTCGGGCACCACCTGGCCCTTGGTGCGGATTCGCTGCTCGCCGGGCGCGATCACCTCGGCGCGCTTTGCCTCATCGCTCTGCACTACTTGCTCGCGCCGGTCCACGGCGTCTTCCATCTGGTCGTACTCGGCGGGATCGCGCTTGCCACCATCGACCGAATGCGCGCGTGGTACCGCGTCCGCAGTGTCCTGGCGCCTCTCGCGTCGCAGACCCCAACACCGGGCGACGTCTTCTGGGGCGCCGCGGAGGCGGCGTGGCTGGATCCGCGGCGCGTTCGCGTCGTGAGCGGATTACCGAACCCCGCCTTCACGGCCGGGTGGCTCCGACCGGCGGTTTACGTTGAGCGCGAGCTCGCGCAGCAGTTGCCGTTCGCCGAGCTCGCCGCCGTGCTGGCGCACGAACGCGCGCACGTCGAGCGCCGCGACCCGCTTCGCCTTTCCGCCGTCCGATTTCTCGCCCGAACGTTGTTCTGGCTGCCCGCGCTGAGCAGGCTTGCCGACGACCTCGCCGACGAGGCCGAAGTCTTGGCCGACGATGCGGCCGCGCGGGGCCGGCCGCTCGTTCTCGCGTCCGCGTTGCTCGCGATCGCCGGTGCCTTCGGAAGTCGACGACTGCCAGAAGCGGTCGTCGGCGCGTGCTCGGATGCCCGTCCAGACTTGCTCGAGCGGCGCATCCGCCGCCTGGCGGGTGAGAATGCGTCCGTTCATTCACACCTAACGCGGCGCAGCCTCGCGTTCGCAGCAATGACCCTCGGCGTCGTGTTCTCGTCGAGCATCGCCGTCGTGCACCCACTGCCCACACACCACGCGGGCGTGCCCGTCCACTGCACCCACGCGCACAGTTGGGCGCTGTCCCATCTGTTCTGCAGGGGCGGAGCGGGCGATCACCATATGTGCCCGCACGCGGAGATGGCCGCGGCACAGTGACCTGACCCCCCTGATCACCGTACAGACGATCCGAGTGCGCACATTTTATGCTTCATAAAGCACCCGACCGAGCCTTGGCGGACTCGAGAACCTCGACAGCCGCCGTGAACGCGACCTGACATGATCCCACGACTGATGCACCGCTTCGCCGGTGCCGCCGCGTTGGCGCTTCTCGCGCCTCCCGCGTTCGCCCAAACCGACTACTACAACACGGACGCCGGCCGCCCCGTCCAGATCGAGGACGCCTACCCCGTGGAGCGCCGCGCCTTCGAGCTCCAGGCCGCCCCGCTCCGCCTCGAGCGCTCGCGCGGCGGCGTCTACCGCTGGGGGATCGAGCCGGAGGTCGCCTTCGGCATCCTCCCGCGGACCCAGATCGAGGTCGGCTTTCCGCTCGCGTTCATCGACGCCGGGGCGGGCGAGCGCACCACCGGGCTCGCGGGCATCGACGTATCGGCGCTGTACAACCTGAACACCGAGACGACGATTCCCGCGCTCGGCATCGCGGCTGGCGTCGTGCTCCCGGCGGGCGGTCTCGCGCCCGACGAGGCATACGCGTCGGTCAAGGGGATCGCGACGCGCACGTTCTCGTGGGCGCGCTTCCACGTGAACGGCGAGTACACCTTCGGATCGCGCCCGACTGCCGCCGACGAGTCGGCGGGCGTCGCCGAGCTGTCGCGGTGGTTGGCCGGTCTCGCCG
>JBHELH010000109.1:0-2541 GCA_046263215.1 Gemmatimonadaceae bacterium
AGGCTGACGCGGAAGTACGCGCCATCCTTCTGGAACGGACGCCGGAGCGAGCTGCGGATCAGACTCTCGGTGAAGAGCGGCAGCTTCCACTCCGGCTCACGTCGGAAGTGGAGCGTCCACGCCGGCTCGCGCGCGTCGCGCGAGATGACGACATCCGAGTGAAGGCGCTCGAAGCCGACGCGGAAGATGCCAATCTTGACCGAGACCAGCGACTCCAGCTCCACTGTGTCGGGCATCGTGCGCGCCGAGCCGGCGAGTGGCACGAGCCGGCCGTTGCGCGAGCGCAGCTGCAGCTTGATCCGATCGTTCCGGGTGTCGGCGACGAGCCAGACCGTCGTCGGGCTCGCGCGATCGCGCACGACGGCGCGCATGACGCCTGGCGAGACATACTTCTTCAGGTACGACGCGAACAGCGGGTACTTCGCGCGCAGTCCGTCGGCGTGAATGGCGACCGTGAAGTCGAGCGACGTGGAGCCGTCGGAGTGACGCGTCGTCCGCAGCGAGTCGACTGAGAAGAGCGCGCCGAGCGTCGCCGACGTATGCGGGAAGGCAGCGCGGTAATCGGCACGGATCTCGCCCTCGGCGCGGCGCTCGGCCGACGCGAAGAGGGCACCGAAGATGTCGGCGACGTTGGCGGGGCCGGATGCGCCGAGCGAGAAGTCGGTGGCGACGTCCCAGCGGTACTCGTCGGACGCGAGCTTGGTGAGGGTGATGAAGTGGCGCGTGTCGCCGGGGGCAGCGGGGCGCGGGGGCGGCGTCCCCGGTGCCATGGCGAGCATGCGATACTGGCCATTCGTGGCGGTGCCGCGGTAGGCGAAGACGCGCGCCTGCGAGGACGCGATCGTCGACCAGGTCGCGGTGTCCTCGAAGATGCGCGACGGGATGAGGGCGCCCTGGGCGAGCTTCTCGCGTGCGGCGCGGACCTTTGCGTCGCGGTGGACGTCAGTGAAACGGGCCGCGAAGGCGGAGAAGAGTTGGTCGGCGGCGGCGTCCGCCTGGCCGTTCGTGGTGCCCAGGAGGTGGGCGACACTACCGCGGCAGGAGGCGGCGAGCGGGAGGGTCGCGAAGACGGCGAAGGCGGTGCGGAGGCCGCGCCGGCGGGCGCCGGGAAGTGCTTTGGAATTCGTGTGTTGCGGGGCGTGCACGGCGGGAGTCCAGAGGGGCGGGCAGAGCGTAAGCAGGCTTGCCCGTGTAAGATAGCGCACGTATTTTTCGAAGGTTCCGTTTCGGCGGAACTACCGAGAATTGCCCCTTGGTGTAACTGGCAACACGTCTGACTCTGGATCAGAAGAGTCCTGGTTCGAGCCCAGGAGGGGCAACTCAAAAGCCCGGCAGTCACTCCCGTGACGCCGGGCTTTGTTGCTTCGGGTGGCGCCACTAGGGCCCGAGCAGCCCGTAGTACCGCGCCATCCAGTACGACAGCAGGTAGTCGATCCCTGCGGTCTCCACCGTGCCATCGCCGCCGGCCTGGAGTAGGAACGGGCTCCGCTGCCAGAGGAAGTCCGTGTTCGGGCGCTCGTTCACGGGGATCACTCGGCAGGCGCGGTTGTCGCCGCAGGCGGGATACTTCGAGCGAAGATCGACGGCGTAGTCGCGGCGTGGGCGCTGGAGCCAGAGGCCGAGATATCGTTGCGTCGCGATGTCGCGCGCGGCATCGGGACCGATCAGAGCCCGCTCCACCAGGTTGAAGTGCGCGTTCTCGTGATTGAGCGTGCAGCTGCGCAACACCTGGAAGGCGTTCATGTACGCGGTGCGTGGTCCGCCAGACTCCTCGAGGCGGATGAGGTTGTACAGGTTGATGTGGTTGAGGTTGAACTTGTAGTAACTGCGGTGCGGGTCGACGCAGTCGACGGTGATCGGCGCGACGACGGCGGCGGCGTACGTCGTGCGGTACTCCTGGTAGACGACGCGGAACCTCGCGGGATTGACGCGCCGACCAACCTGGAGGAAGCTGAGCTGCTGATCCGGGCGCTGGAGGAAGGTCGTACTGAACGAGCCGTCGGGCATAGGCGGGCTCCAATAGTACCGCAGCAGGAAGCCGAGCAGGCGCGTGACGAGGTCGGCGGCGCGCGCCCGGACGTCGGGCTGGTCGATCAGATCGAACGCCACGCTCAGGCCGAAGAGCACGCCGGAGTACTGGTCGCGCGTCGTGTTGCCCAGCCACCTGTGCGCGACGCCGCCTGGCGCACCGCGATAGACGCCGTGGCCGGCCTCCGCGGCGGCGATCCGGTCCGCGTACTCCCAGTTGTCCGGCCAGAGGAAGCGCGCGAGTAGGTCGGGCTGCGCCGGCGTCGTTACGTCGACGAGCCCCTGTATCCCGCCGAGTGCTCTTCGCGCGTTCGCGAGCGCGTCGGGCGACCTCGTCACTGCGTAGCGGAACGCCTCTGCCGCGAGGTAGTGACCTGTCCAGATGGCTGCGTCGCCCGCGTGCACGTAGCCGACGACCGTGGAGTACGCGGGCGATCGCGGGTCAGCCGCGGCGAAGCGCGGGTCGACGATGGTCGGATGCGGGAAGCCGGCGACGAGATGCAGCCGCTGAAC
>JBHELH010000110.1:0-3597 GCA_046263215.1 Gemmatimonadaceae bacterium
CCTACAACGGCGTCGCCCTGCTCCGGCCCGCTCTGCACGACCTCATGGACCGCATGCCCGGCGCGGACGTCGTCACGCCGGTCCGGCGGGCGGCGGCGGGCGTTCCCGGCGTGCTCGCCATCGAGAAGCTCCACGTGCGCCGCACGGGCCTCGCGTACCGCGTGAACATTCACGTGCAGGCCGAGCCGAGCACCCCGCTCGAGGAGGCGCACGCGCTCGGGCACCGCGTCACCGACGCGATCCGCGCAGCCGTCCCCCAGGTGGAAGCCGTGCTCGTCCACATGGAACCGTACGCCGGCGTGACCAGCGCCGGAGCATCGTGAGCGCGGCCGCACCGCTCCTCGGCGCGCACGTGTCGGCCGCCGGGGGCACACCCGCCGCGCCGGTGCGGGCGAGCGCCATCGGCGCGACGACGATGCAGCTCTTCACGAAGCAGGCGGCTCGGTGGGCCGAGCGGGATTGCGCGGACGACGAATCCCGCGCGTTCTGTCACGCGGTCGCGGCGGCCGGCTTGGTCGGCGTTACCGGCCACGACTCGTACCTCATTAACCTCGCGAGCCCCGACGCCGTCCTCCGCCGCCGCTCGCTCGACTCGCTGGTCGCCGAGCTGCGTCGGTGCGCGGCGCTGGGTCTCACGAACCTCGTCTCGCACCCCGGCAACTACATGGACGACCGGGCGAGCGGCCTCGCGCGCAACGCCGAGGCGATCACGGAAGCCCTCGAGCGAGTGCCCGGAGAGACGACCCTCTGCCTCGAGACGACCGCAGGCAGCGGAACCGCCCTCGGCGCGACGTTCGAGGAGCTGGCGGCGCTCATCGACGCGGTACCCGAGCCGCACCGATCGCGCCTCGGGGTCTGCGTCGACACATGCCATGTCTTCTCCGCTGGCTACGACATCGTCGGCGACTACGAGGGCGTGTGGGCCCGCTTCGCCGACGCCGTCGGCCTGTCGCGGCTCCTGGTGCTCCACCTCAACGACTCCAAAACGCCGTTCGCCTCGCGGCGTGACCGGCACGAGCTCATCGCCGAGGGGTCGCTCGGCGAGCTCCCGTTCCGGCGCATCATGAATGACGAGCGCTTCGCGGGAGTACCGAAGATCATCGAGACCCCGAAGCTCGACGACGCGGAGACGACGGACCGGCGGATGCTGGAGCGCCTCGCCTCGTACGTCGCCGGTCAGAACAGCACGCGGTAGACCAGGCTCAGGTTGCGTCCCGGGTTCGCCGCGACGCGCTTGATGCGGCTCGTCGCCTCGCGGTACTCGGTGTCGAGCAGGTTGTCGGCGCGGAGCGTGATCGAGTTGACCGCCGAGCGGCCGATGAAGCTCCACCCGAGCTGCACGTGCACCAGCGTGTATGCGTCCGTGCGGAACTCCGAGGCGGGGGTTTCGGGCTGACGGAAGGCGTGCCGGACCTCGACGCCCGCGGACACACCGGCGTTCTCCCAGCGCACGGTGCCGCCGAGCCGAGGCGCGGGCATGAATGGGAGCGGCGAGCCGTCCGTGAAGCGCCCGCGGGTAACGTCGCCCATCACGCCCACGACCACCTGGCGCGTGAGGTTCGCCTCGGCCGCGCCCTCTGCGCCGCTCAGTGTCGCGTCACGCTGCATGTACTCGATCTTCGCGAACTCCTCACCGTCGACGATAACCGTTCCCACGGGGACGGGCGCGATGTAGTCGCCGATTCTGTTGTAATAGCCCGAGAGCTGCACCGAGACCGACTGCGACTGCATCCGGAGGACCGCGTCGAGTCCCTGGTTGATCTCGGCGCCGAGGCCAGGGTTGCCGACGTCGAAGCTGCCGGCCGCGGCGTGGAATCCGTTGGAGAAGAGCTCCTCGACCGTCGGCGCCCGGAACGCGCGCGCGGCGCTGAATCCCAACGAGCCGGCGCTGCCGAGCGGCAGGCTCACGCCCACCGAGCCGGAGATGTTGGAGAATGACCGGCGCATCGCCGGCCCGAAGCGGGGATCGGCGCTCGCGCTCGACCGGATGGCGTACGCGTCGTAGCGCGCCCCGAACTGAAGCGTCGGCCGCCGGGTCTCGTGCGGGTCGCCATGCGTTGTCCCGTGCATTCCCCCGTGCGCCCCCTCGTGAGTGGGGCCGCCGACCGTGCCGCCGAACGGAATCTCCTGGTAGACGAAGACGCCCGCGGCGTTCGAGCGCGCGGACGGCGTCAGAGCCTCCTCGCCGCGTGGGTCGTACTGCTTCAAGAGTCCGGACACGCCGATCGCGCCCTCGAGTCGACCAAACTGCGTCTTTGCGTTGAGTCCGAACGTCTGCGTCCGAAGGCGGAACGTCGTACCGATCTCCCCGGTGGGCTCGATTTCGTCATGCGTGTAGGTTTGAGCGGTGCCGTCGAACTTGACGTACCTCAGGTGTGGGTTGCGGACGTTGACGCCACCCTGACCGAGCAGCTGCGCGCGCCACCCCTCGATGTGCACACCTTCTTCCCCGGCGGGGAGGCCGTAGTCGAAGCTGAATCCGCGCAGGCCCAACCCGGCGCTCCCGCGGCCACCAATGTATCCGAGACCGGCGACCCCGTAGAGGTTGTTCGAGTAGCTGTTGTCGAGGTGCCGCCCACCGCCCATGCGGACGTCGTCCAGGCGGCGGCCGCCGGCGCGAGCGGTGAGCGCGAGTGACTGGCCAACGGGCAGGGTGATGCCGGCGGCGAGCGCGCCCCCGGGGTTCGCCGACTCGCCCTGCGTCGCGGCATACGCCTCGCGGCGCGACGGCACCGAGGTCGGAAGGTCGTTCGAAATCACATTCACGACACCGCCGAGCGCGTTATTCCCGTAGAGGAGCGACGCGGGGCCACGAACCACCTCGATCCGCGTGGCTGCGAGCGGATCGACGGAGACGCCGTGGTCCGCCGAGCTGGACGACAGGTCACCGGTGCGCGCCCCGTCCTGGAGTACGAGAATGCGCTCGTCCGTCAGGCCGCGGATTACGGGAGCTGCGGCGGCCGGCCCGGCGTAGCGCATCTGGATTCCGGGCTCCCGGCTTAGCGTCTGCGCGACACTCGCGCCGAGACTCCGCTCAAGGTGCTTCCCGCTCAGCTCGTGCGTCGACTGCGTGATATCGAGCGGATCGGCGCCCAGCGGCGAGGCGGTGACCTGCACGCTCGCGAGGCGGAGCGCGGTCGGGCGCATGACCACGTTGACGCTAACGTCCGGGCCCGACACTGGTACGTCGACGTCGGCGTGTGCGGGCGCGTACCCGATCAACAACACCTGTATGTGATGATGGCCGGGCGGGAGCCCGCGAAGCACGAAGCGTCCCTCGCGGTCACTGGACGCGACCCGGCCCAGCGCGGCAAGGACCACCTGAGCGTTGGGCAGTGGCGCCCCAGCCGTGTCGCGCACCGTGCCGATCACGGCTGGCTGCGAAAGGGCCGGCGCAGGCGAAGGGACCGCTAACGCCGTGGCCGTCGCCGGGATGAGTAGCACGGACAACAGCGTCAATAGGCGCGAGCTTATTGATAGCATGGGCTGGTGAGCTCCTGTTCCGACGTTCGAGGCAGGCGCGGTGGCTCGCCACCGGGCAGGCCACCGGCAATCGTCGCGTCCACAGGGTACCCGCCGGAGGCGGGTCGGGCGGGC
>JBHELH010000111.1:0-9133 GCA_046263215.1 Gemmatimonadaceae bacterium
ACTGTAATCCACTGCTTCTGCCACACGTATTTGAGTCGCTTCCCGAGCGGGTTCTCCCCCGGCCAGAGCTGGCGGGCGGCCGTCTCGTCGATTAGACCGACCCACGGCGTGTCCTCTCGGTCGCTCGCGGCTAGGGGCCGACCCGCGCGCAACGGTATTCCCATCGCGCGCAGGTACTCGGGGCTCGTCGCCACCACCTCCACCATCGGCGGAACGTCGCCGGGCGGCGTCGGACGCTCCTCGACATCCATCGCCGACGACCCGACGCGACCGGTGAGCGGGAGGTGGCTCGTCACCGCCGCGGCGCGAACCCCTGGAGCTTGGCGCACGCGCTCGAGCACCGCGTCGTAAAAGTCACGCGCCCGGGACGGCGTGTCGGCCGGGAAACTCGGGAGCGGTATCGCGGCAAATACCCCATTCTCGGCGCGAAACCCGGGATCGACCCGGTGCAGCCGCCAGACGCTCTTGATCAGCAGGCCCGCGCCGATGACGAGGACGACGGCGAGCGCGATCTGCGCGACGACGAGCGTCTCGGACAACCGTCGACGCGAAGGTTGTCCCCGGCCTGCCGCACGGCCGCCGGTGCCGAGGGCGGAGGACAGGTCGGTGCGCGCCGCGTGTGCCGCGGGCGCGAGCCCGAACGCGACCCCGGTCCCGAGCGCGAGCGCCGCGGCGAAGCCAAAGACGACGCCGTCGATCGCGATGTCGCCGAGCCGCGGCATGGCGGCGGGCAGCAACGCGACGAGCGCGCGCAGTGTCCAGTGCGCGACGACGAGCCCGGCGGCGGCGCCGGCCGTGCCGAGGAGCACGCTCTCGGTGAGGAACTGACGCGCGAGGCGCCCGCGTCCGGCGCCAAGCGCGCCACGGATCGCGAACTCCCGCTCCCGCGCTGCGGCCCGGCCGAGCAGCAAGTTCGCGACGTTCACGCAGGCGACGAGAAGTAGAACGCCGACGGCGCCGAGCAGGACGAGCAGCGTGTGGCGCGTCCCGCCGACGAGCGCCTCCTGGAGCGGAACCACGTCCGCGCCTTCGCCCCACGTGTCCGGCATCCGCCACGGGAACAGCGTCCGCGTCGCCTTGATGATAGGCACGGCGTCGGCACGCGCCTGCGCGACCGTGACGCGGTCCCGCAGGCGGCCGACCGCGAGAAGGCGCCCCTGGCCCCAGTACGAGCCAACGTCCGCGGGATCGAACGTCATTGGCATCCAGAGCTGGACGTCGCGCGATGGGAACTGGAAGCTCGCCGGCATGACGCCGACGACGGTGCGAGAGATGCCGTCGACGACCACACGACGCCCGAGCACACCTCGGTCGGCGCCGAACCGGCTCGTCCAGAAGCCGTGGCTGAGAATCGCGACGGGGTCGCGGCCGGGTCTGTCCTCGCCGGCGACGAATGCGCGACCGAGGGCCGGCCGGACGCCGAGCAGGTCGAGGAAGTCGGCGGTGACCCGCGAGGCGCTCAGCCGCGCCGGCTCGGCACCGATGCCGGTTACGCTCACCTCCGTGGTGCGGGTGTAGCCGGCGAGCCGGTCGAACGTGTGCGCGCGTTCGCGGACCGCGACGAAGACGCCGGACGGCATCACGGCCTGCGACCAGACGCGAACGAGCCGCTCGGGCTCGCGGAACGGCAGCGGCCGGAGCAGGACCGCGTTGACGATGGAGAAGATCGCCGCGTTGGCGCCGATGCCGAGAGCCAGCGTGGCCACGGCGACGAGGGCGAACAGCGGCTGCCGTCGCATTCCGCGCAATGCGAAGCGGACGTCCTGCCAGAGTGCGTCGCGCCACTGCGCGCGTCGGCGACCGCGCTCGATGCGGTGGTCGATCACCTGCAGCTGTGCGCGCACGGCGCGGGGGTCGCCGAACTCCGCGAGCGCCTGTGAGCGCGCGGCGTCCGGGCTGAGGCCGCGCGCGGCAAGCTCCTCGAGGCGCGAGTCGAAGTGAAACCGCAGCTCCTCCTCGACGTCGGCCTCGATGTCAGCGCGCCAGAAGCGGAGGTAGCGCCGCCATTTCGGGATGTCGCGCATGGCGGGAGTATACCCTCAACATTTGATTCAACCAAGTGTTGAGGGTGCTGGGGGCGTTGGCCGGGAGGGCGCTTCGGGGAAGAGCGGGCAAGAGCGCGCACGCGGATGGCCGCGGATCGGCGAAGGGTGATCAGCGCGGATGGCTCCTCTGAAGTGCGGGTCGCATCGCCCCGCGCCCGGACGATGCTTTGGCTACACCCCCGGGAGGCTACTCTCGCCCCCCGCTGTCATCCCGCAGGAGCGAGCGAAGCGAGCGAGTGTCGGGATCTACCGCGCGTACCGCGTGGCCGGCTCCATGGCAGTGGAAGTAGATCCCGACACTCGCTCCGCTCGTGCGGGATGACAGGAGTGGCGGGCCGGAGCGTCCCGAGCGGGTGTAGCCAAGGTCTTCTGACGGGCCAGCAAACGGAGCCCCGCCCGCCCCGCGGGGCCATCCGCGGCTATCGCAGTTCCTCCGCGGCCGTCCGCGTGCGCGCTGTTCCCGCTCTTCCGCGCTCTTCCCCGAAACGGCCTTCCCGACCAACCCTCGCCTACAAACGCGGACCCTGTCCCCTCCCCAACCCCCTCCGCATACTTCGAAACGAGTGATCACATGGAGCCCCAATGCGTCCCGTCACTGCCCTAATCTTCCTGACTCCTTCGGCGCTCGCCGCGCAGACGGCGCAGCCGACGCAGACCTCCTCCGCGCCGCCGAAGCCGGTGATCGCGTTCGAGGACTACGATCCGCGCTCCACGCTCAAGGTTCCGGAGCACAAGCCGACCCGCGCCAAGTACCCATTCATCAGCGTGCACGAGCACCCGCGGATCGACATGGCGGCGGAGCAGCTGGACGCGCTCGTGCGCCGCATGGATGCGCTCAACATGCGCCTCGCCGTGAACCTCAGCGGACGGCAGGGCGAGGTGCTCGCGCGGGGGGTGCGCAATTACAACAGCCGGTACCGGGGACGATTCGTCGTCTTCGCGAACGTCGACTTCCGCGGCATCGACGCTCCGGATTGGGGGGAGCGCGCGGCGGCGCAGCTCGAGCACGACGTCGAGGATGGCGGCGCAAAGGGGCTCAAGATCTTCAAGAACCTCGGCATGGACCTGAAGGACTCGAAGGGCGAGCGCGTCCGCGTCGACGACCCGCGCATCGATCCCGTCTGGCGCAAGGCGGGCGAGCTCGGGATCCCGGTGCTCATCCACACCGGAGAGCCGCCGGCGTTCTTCCAGCCGATCGACAGACACAACGAGCGGCTCCTCGAGCTGACTCAATTCCCCGAGCGCGCGCGGCCGCCGGAGCGCTACCCGACGTTCGAGCAGCTGATGGCCGAGCAGCACAACATGTTCCGCAAGCACCCACGCACGAAGTTCATCAACGCGCACCTCGGCTGGCTCGGCGCGGACCTCGGGCGACTTGGCGCGCTCATGGACTCGCTGCCGAACATGTACACGGAGCTCGGCGCCGTCCTCTACGAGATCGGCCGACAGCCGCGGTTCGCGCGGCAATTCTTCATCAAGTACCAGGACCGGATCCTCATGGGGAAGGACATCACAGAGGATCCGTCGGAGTACCACGTCTACTTCCGCGTACTAGAGACTGGCGACGAGTACTTCGACTACTACCGCAAGCGGCACGCGTTCTGGAAGATGTACGGGCTGGAGCTGCCGGATGAGGTGTTGAAGAAAGTGTATTACAAGAACGCGTTGAGGATCATTCCTGGGATCGACGCCAGCGCATTTCCCAGCTGAGCTTCGAGGTTCGAGGTGTATGGCGAGCGCTCAGCTGGTAGCCAGCAAGTCGTGGACTGGCAAGCGTTTAGACCCCTGCTCTCGTCGCCGGGGTTCCCTCGACGCTTCGGTAACGCCGCGGGACGAGCGCCCGCGCGGAAGCGGGCCTTGCCGTAGGGTTTAGCGGACTGTACTGTACGGGAACGCGACGCCGCGCCCCTGCGGGCCTTCAGTCCCGTGCGCCCGATGCCTACACAAGTCACCGCCGCTACACCTCCCCGGCAACGGGAGAGCGTGGGGCTTTCCTCGGGTGACCTCGCGCTCCTCGACGAGGGGGCGGCGGGCGAACGCATCATCGCCTACATGCGGCTGGTTGTCGCGGTCGTCATCGGCCTCCCGTTCCTGCACGCGGCGATGCAGGGTCACGGCGCGCCTGCCGAGACCCTCGTGGGGCTGGGCGCGGCAATCGTGAGCACCGCGGTCTCGGGCGCGGTGCTCCTGCTGCTGCGACGCGGCTCGTACCGTCGGTGGATCGGGTTCGCGACGAGTGCGTACGACGTGACGGTCGTCAGCTCGCTGCTCATCGGATGGCTAGCGCTCGGCGAGACACAGCTCGCGGCCGCGAGCCCGGTCGTTTTTCCGGTGTACCTCGTCGCGCTCACCGCGACGTGCTTGCGCTACGACCCGCGCGTCTGCGTCGTGACCGGCCTGCTCGCCGCCGCGCAGTACGGCGCGGTCGTGGCGTACGCAGCGACCCACTGGATGCCTGACGCGTCGTTCCCGTGGGGCGACCAGCTTTCGCGCGTCGTGCTGCTGCTCGCGGCGACGCTGCTCGCCGCGGTGATCGTGAGCCGAAGCGTGCGGCTGCGCCGGCTGTCGAGCTACGACGCGCTGACGCAGCTTCACAACCGCGCGTACTTCGAGGAGCGCCTCATCGAGGAGCTTCTGCGCGCGAGCCGATACGGCCGCGCACTGTCGGTGGCGATTCTCGACGTCGACGGGTTCAAGCAATTCAACGACACGTACGGTCACCCGGCGGGGGACGCTGCGCTGCGCACGCTCGCGGCGGCGCTGCGGGGCAGCGCGCGGCGAAGCGACATCGTCGCGAGGTACGGGGGCGAGGAGTTCGTCATCATCCTCACCGAGACTCGTGTGCACGAGGCGGTGGCGAAGCTGGACGCGCTGCGTGAGGAGATCGGCAAGCTGTCGATCGAGACGCCGCGCGCCTCGTGGCCCGGCCGGCTGACGGTCAGCGCCGGCGTCGCATCGTGGCCCGACGACGGCGCCTGGCCGGACGAGCTGCTGCACGCGGCGGATGACCGGCTGCTCGCGGCCAAGCGCGCGGGACGTAACAGAGTCTTCGGCCCACGCGATCGCGACGCGGCGGACGTCGCGCCGAGCCCGGGGCGGTGAGAACCTGCGGCTATCAGCTATCAGCTATCGGTGCGGGCTTCGCCCGCACGCTATCCGCGATCAGCGATCAGCTATCAGTACTTGAGACTGCCCGGCGCGAAGCGCCGGGCTTTGCTGCATCTGGTGGCTCCGCGCGCGGTTATGTGAGGGGTCACCCAACAGCCGGCCGCTGGGCCGCCTCTGTGCTACGGATAGCGGATAGCGGACAGCTGATAGCGTCGCCGCCGCAGGCGGCGACTGACAGCCAGACCGGCTCAACTCTTGCCCCCCGGCCCCGGGAGGGCGCAGCGGCGCCCTCAATGACTGTACGACCGTACGTATCCCGGGGGTGAATCATGCAGTTGCGCTCACATTGGCGCTCGCATTTACGCTCGCTGCTGCTCGCCGGCGTGCTCCTCCTCTCCGCGGCGTGGCCGGTAGCGGCGCAGAAAGCCGTGCCGGCGATGATCGGGAAGGACATCGAGCACGCGGCTCGTGACATCTGGGCGGTGTGGACGTCGCCGTTCGACGCCCACCCGCGCGACCTGCTGACCGGGCTGATGGTGCTCGGCGTGGGCGTGGCGATCTCGCCGGCGGACGACGACGTGGATCGGTGGTTCGTGCGCAACGCGGATTCGAGGCTGTTCACCGACGTACTCGAGCCGTTCCGCAAGGACGGTGCGTTGTACGGCGGCGGGGCGCTCGCGCCGGTCGCGGGTGCGGCGTACGTCGTTGGCATCATCACGAAGAAGCAGGGTGTACGCGACGCGATCGTCGGGTGCGGCGTCACCTGGCTCTCGAACAACGTGCTGCGTCATCAGGTTCTCTACCGCTTCATCGGCCGTGAGCGCCCCGACAGCTCGCGCGGCACGGACCCCAACTGGCCCGCGGCCGAACCGGGCGACCAGTACAACATCCGGCTCAACGACATCGAGGGCGCTCCCTGGGGTATGCACTCGTTCCCCGGGGGGCACATCGCGAACATCGTCGGATGCGCGTCGTTCTTCGGTCATCGCTTCAAGTGGGGAGTCGTCGAGCCGGCGCTGTACGCGGTGGCGGGCGCCGTCTTGGTGGCGCGGTTCGCCGACCGCGCGCACTGGATGTCGGATCAATGGGTTGGAACGGTCTTCGGCTTCGCGATCGGCCAGGAGGTCGCCCACCAGCAGCTGCGCCGCATGGCGGCGCGCAACGCCGCCGCGGCGGGGGGGAGCGCCAGCGCAGCCCCGGTGCCGCTCAAGGACGGGTTTTTCGTCACGAAGGGGGCGGAGGAAGTGCGGGTCGGGTGGCAACTCCGCTTCTAACGCGCGCAGCGCGCTAGAAGCGGAGGGCTATCAGTACTTCAGCTATCAGCTATCAGCTATCAGTACTTGGGACTGCCCGGCCGCAGGAAGCGGCCGGGCTTTTACTTCGCCCGGCGGCTCCTTATAGGACTCCCACGCCGCGGTTCATCAGACCCGCGGCCTGCAGGGCCGCCCTCCTTGCTACGGATAGCTGATAGCTGATAGCCGATAGCGTCGCCGCCGCGGGCGGCGACCGATAGCTGATAGCGTAGTGCCGGCCGCCTCGCGCCCCACGCTACGAGTAATACCGCCGCAACCCCTCGGCGACGCCATCGAGGTCCGGAAAGACCCGCCGCTCGTCGATCCCGACGAGGTCCAGCTGATCGCGAAACCGCGACGCCTCCGAGTCCGGGATGACGAACTTCGTGAGCGCCGATTCGAGGCCGTGGGCCTCGAGAAAGGCGTCGAAGGAGCGCGAGGTGTCGGTGCAGAGCGTGAACACGGCGGCCTGCGCAATGATGCGGGCGTCGAGCGAGGGCGGCTCGATCATGCAGGCGAAGTCCCACGCGTTCGCCTCGTCGGACGCGTCGCTCTCGCGCCTGCCGGCCTCGAAGAGCGTCCACGGGGTGAAGGGGCGGTCTTCGGAGCCGAACGTGCGGTCGAGGTCTTCGATGAGCAGCGCGAGCTTCGGGAGCTTGAACGCCCGGTGCACCTGCTGCCAGTCCAGACGCCACACCGCGCGGTCGCGGCCGGCGTGCGCCTCCGTCGTCGCGAAGTGCGCGGCGACGAGTGGCGAGTACGTCCAGTCGAGCAGCCGTGTCGGCACGCCGTGGTGCTGCGCGGCGACGAGGACTTCCCACTCGTTGACCGGCGCTGTCGGCAGGTGCGGCCGCGAGTAGCGGATGAAGTTGCGGAGAATGTGCGCTTCGAGGTCGCGCTTCGTGTGCGGTGGCTCGACGCCGCCTAGTCGGTCGAGACTCGTGAGCAGCGGCCGGCAGGCGTCCGAGGCACCGCGATACACGCCGGTGTCGCGACGGCGGCCGGTGCGCGGGTTGGGCTCTGTGGGTGTGACCTTGTCGATCAAGTCCCCGAGGCTGCTGACGACGATTTCCGCGATCGGCACAGTGCGCTCCCTCAGGACGCGAGTCCGGCGATCCCGCGAATGATGGCAGCGACGAGCGCGATCATGCCGACGACGATCAGGAGGACGGCCGCCACCGCGGTGGCGACGGCGAGCCGACTCGCGGCGCGCGTCGCCTGCGGCCGCTCGGCGTAGCGCTCGAGCAGCGCCGCGTTGCGCGTGTTCGACTTCCAGCCGATGTCGAACAGATCGCCGAGGATCGGCACGGCCCCGACGAGGCTGTCGATCGCGACGTTCATCACCATGCGCGCGAGCACCGAGCGCGGCGCGCCGAGCTTGGCCGCGTGGAGGATGATGAACGTGGAGAGGATGCCGCCGGCGACGTCCCCCGCGCCGGGGATCAAGCCGAGGATCGCGTCAAGGCCGAAGCGCACGTTGGTCCCCGGGACGCGGATGGCGGCGTCGAGGAGCCTCGCGAGCTGCCGGATCCCGGAGATGTTCGTGCCGGCGCCTGCCCGAACGGGCGTGGTCTGGTCCACGCTCGCCTCTCTAGCAAGAACCGAGCAGGGCGGCCGCTCTAGCGATACGACATCGCCGGGGAGCCCGTATACCGCCGCAGCAGCGCGAGTTGGCCGATGTGATACGCCTCGTGGTGGACCAGGAAGGCGATCGTGCCGAGGACCGACTTGTCCGACACGGGAAAGCGCATCGGCGACGGCCGGTCGAGGGTTCCCGCGTCGAGCGTCTCGATGTGTGCCTCGAGCGGCCCGGCGAGCGTCCGCCACGCGTCGCGGGACTCGGCGACCGACGGACAGTCGGTCAGCTCGTCGATCGTGCGCGCGTTGGCGAGCCGCTCGGCGAACGGGTTGTCGATCGCCAGGCCGACGAGGCGGGCGAGCCAGTGGCGCGCGTCGACGAGGTGCGCCGCGATGAACGCCATGTTGTTCGCGCCGCCCGGGCGCGCGGACGCGGCGTCTTCGCTCACGCCGTCGAGGCAGTTGAGGAAGAGCCTGGAGTGCAGCTCGAGCTGCGCGGCCAGCCCCTGCACGCGCGAATCCACCGTCACCTCCCGCTCCGGGTCATGTCACGCGAGCGGCTAGCCTGCGCCGCATGCGGTGCCAGGCGTCGACGTCCGACGGCTCGATCCGCCGCACCGCCGGCGTTCCGGCGCGCGGTCGCATCACGCGCCGCCGAGCATTGCCTCGAGCCGCTGCTTTACGGCGGGCCACTCGTCGTCCGTAATGCTGAAGTACACGGAGTCACGCGTCGTACCGTCCGCGTTGACATAGTGCTTCCGGAACGTGCCCTCCTCCGTCGCGCCGATCCGCAGGATCGCGCGACGCGACCGCTCGTTCTTCGCGTTCGTCTTCAGCTCGACCCGCATGCACCCCCAGACCTCGAACGCGTGGCGGAGCATCAGGTACTTCGCCTCGGTGTTGACCACCGTTCGCTGCCACGGGCGGCCGATCCACGTCCACCCGATCTCGACGCGCCGGTGGGCGCGCTCGATGGTCGCGAACGGCAGCGACTGGCCGGCGCGACGCTCGGCGAGCGCCGTCTCGACGTACTGGCTCATGTCCGCGGGCGTGAGGTTTCTGTTGAGTGTCCACTGCCAGATGGCCGGATCGAGCCCGACGGCAGTCAGC
>JBHELH010000112.1:0-19328 GCA_046263215.1 Gemmatimonadaceae bacterium
CCGTTCAGCTCGATCGTCGTGTGCCCGACCTCACCCGCGACGTCCGACGCGCCGTGGAACAGGCGCCCGTCGATGATCACTCCGCCGCCGATCCCCGTGCCGATCGTGAAGCCGACGACCGTGCGGCCGCCCCGCGCCGCGCCCTGCCACCACTCGCCGACGGTCGCGCAGTTCGCATCGTTGTCGAGCGTCACCGGCAGCCCGAGGCGGCTCGAGACGAGATCGCGCAGCGGAAAATCGCGCCACCCGAGGTTCGGCGCGACGACGACCACGCCGCGCTCGCGGTCCAGCGGCCCCGGCGCCCCCATGCCGATCCCGACGAAGTCCTTCCGCGCCGCGTTCGTCTCGGCGATCGTGTCGAGGATCACCCCTTCGATCGCGCCGATGATCCGGTCGACGACGACGTCGGACCCCTGCTCCGCGTGCGTGGGGATGGACCGCATCCCGAAGTGCTGGCTCCCGTCCTCGGAGAGCGCGCCGACCATGATCTTCGTTCCGCCGAGATCGACCCCGACGATGTAGCGCTGGCGCTTTCTCCCGGGCATAGGTCAGAGGGCGGGCGAGAGGGGAACCTGCGCGCCGGCGCGGCCCGGCGCCTCGCCCTCCGACTCGCGCGCGACCTCCGCCAGCCCGCGCCGCGTGCGCGCGTCACCCGTGCGCCGGATGTCGTCCCGGATGCGGCGGTTCGCACGAATGACCTCGGGGTCGGCGTACGGCCGCGGGTGATCGAGGTGCAGGCAGGACGCGCGGAAACGTACGCGGCGGCCGCGGAGCCCGAGGTTCACCAACCGTTCACCGAGCGCGCGGTCCTCGCCGCCGTAACCCATGTCGAGGTCGAACCCGTTCACGGCGACGATCGCGGCGCGCCATGTCGACGCGTTGTGGCCGTTCCACGTCGCGCGCGTCGGCGTCAGCGCGTCGAGCAGCGTCGCGACGGCGGCGGAGCGGGGAAGGCGAATCGCGCGACGCCTTCCGCGCCACCCCTGCGCGCGCAGCCACGCCGCGTCGAAGGCGCGGCACGAGCGCACGTCGTCCTCTGTGATCTGCTGACTCACCGCCATCGGGAGCTTGATGTAGCCGCCCGACAGGAAGCAGCGCTCGCGCGCGAGGCCGACGTGGGTCGCGACGAAGTCCGGGTGCGGGATGCAGTCGCCGTCGGAGAAGATGAGGTAGTCGCCGCTCGCGGCGAGCACGGCACGGTTCAGGATCTCCGTCTTGCGGAAGCCGCGGTCTTCGTGCCAGACGTGCACGAGCCGCAGGTCGGTCGTCTCGCGCAGTCGCGAGACGACGTCCGCGGTCTCGGGGCCGGAGCCGTCGTCGGCAACCAGCACCTCGAAGCCGGTGAAGCGCTGCGCCGCGTAGCCCCAGAGCGCCTTCTCGAGCCAGCGCGGTTGGTTGTACGTCGACAGCACCACCGACACGCGAGCCGGCGCGCGCACGCGATCAGTCCTCGACCTGGAGGACGGCGAGGAAGGCCTCCTGCGGAATCTCCACCGAGCCGACCTGCTTCATGCGGCGCTTACCCTCTTTCTGCTTCTCGAGCAGCTTGCGCTTCCGCGTGATGTCGCCGCCGTAGCATTTCGCGAGCACGTCCTTGCGCAGCGCCTTCACCGTCGACCGCGCGATGACCTTGTTCCCGATAGCGGCCTGGATCACGACCTCGAACAGCTGCCGCGGGATCAGCTCGCGAAGCTTGTCGGCGATCTTCCGCCCCCACTCGTACGCCTTGTCGCGGTGGATGACGACCGAGAACGCGTCGACGGCGTCACCGTTGATGAGCATGTCGAGCTTCACGAGGTCACTCTCGCGGTATTCGAGCATCTCGTAATCGAGACTCGCGTAGCCGCGGCTGATCGTCTTCAGCCGGTCGAAAAAATCGAGAATGATCTCGGCGAGCGGAAACTCCCAGTCGAACTCGACGCGCGTCTGGTCGAGGTACGTCATGTTCTTGTAGACGCCCCGCCGCTCCGTTCCCAGCGTCATGATCGGCCCGATGTACTCGGCGGGCGCCATGATGCGCGCCTTGACGTACGGCTCCTCGACGCGGTCGATCACACCCGGCGCCGGCATCTTCGCGGGGTTCTCGACGACCTCCATCGACCCGTCGGTGTGATAAACGTGGTACTCGACGTTCGGGACGGTGGT
The DNA here is from genome assembly GCA_046263215.1 of Gemmatimonadaceae bacterium. GTDB lineage: Bacteria > Gemmatimonadota > Gemmatimonadetes > Gemmatimonadales > Gemmatimonadaceae > JBHELH01. The sequence goes on from JBHELH010000112.1 coordinate 2,146, forward strand.
GACGAGGTCGAGGTCGAACTCGCGCTCGAGTCGCTCCTGGACGATGTCCATGTGCAGCAGCCCGAGAAACCCGCAGCGAAACCCGAACCCGAGCGCGACCGACGTTTCGGGCTCGAAGTGTAGCGACGCGTCGTTGAGCTGGAGCTTGTCGAGCGCGTCGCGGAGCGTCTCGTACTGCGTCGTGTCCGTCGGGTATAGGCCGGCGAACACCATCGAGTGCACGTCCTTGTAGCCGGGCAGCGGCTCGGCGTCGGCGTGGTCGGCGTCGAGGATCGTATCGCCGGCGCGCGTTTCCTTTACCGAACGCACGTTCGCGACAACGTACCCGACCTCGCCCGGCCCCAGCTCATCCGCCGGCACCTGGCGAAGCTGGTTGTAGCCGACCTCCGCGACCTCGTAGTCCTGGCCCGATCCGGCGGCGAACCTGATCCGCATCTTCGGCCTGACCGTGCCGTCGACAACACGCACGCTCGGAACCGCGCCGCGGTACCGGTCGTAGTACGAGTCGAAGATCAGCGCGCGGAGTGGCCCCTCCGGATTGCCCGTCGGCGGCGGCACTCGCTCGACGATTGCCTCGAGCAGCGGCTCGATCCCGATGCCTTCCTTCGCGCTGACGCGCAGAATGTGGGTCGGGTCGGCGCCGATCAGGTCGTGGACCTCCTGGGCCCGCCGATCCGGCTCGGCGCCCGGAAGATCGAGCTTGTTCAGGACGGGGATGATCTCCAGTCCGGCGTCCAACGAGAGGAACAGGTTCGACAGCGTCTGCGCCTGGATGCCCTGCGACGCGTCGACGACGAGGATCGCGCCTTCGCACGCCGCGAGTGAACGCGACACCTCGTAGGTGAAGTCGACGTGGCCCGGCGTGTCAATCAGGTTGAGCTCGTAGGTCTCGCCGCTCTTCGCCGTGTACGTCATGCGCACCGCGTTGAGCTTGATCGTGATGCCACGCTCTCGCTCGAGGTCGAGCGTGTCGAGCACCTGCTCCTTCATCTCGCGCTTCTGGAGCGTGCCCGTGGCCTCGATGAGCCGGTCCGCCAGCGTGGACTTCCCGTGATCGATATGGGCGACGATGCAGAAGTTCCGGATGTGGTCGAGCTTCAAAGGCGTCTCGAGGAGCGAGGAAACCGATAGCGCGCGCGAAATATAGCCGCGCGCCAGAGTGCCTCAAAACGACGAGCCGCGCGCCGTCGTCGCGACGACGGCGCGCGGTGGCGGTCAGGAAGACGTCGATCTGGCTGGTGCTAGTGAGGCTCGGTCGGCTTCGCCGGACGCTCGCCGCGCGCCGCGGCGGGGCGTGATGCCGGCTCGCTGCGCGCCGCCGGCTGCGGTCGGGCTTCCTGGCGCGGCTCCGAGCGCGGCGTCGCGTCACGCCGCGGCGCGCTCGCCCGATGGTCGTCGCGAGTGCTCTCGCGGCGCGTGCGGTCACCGCTGTAGGTATCCCTGCGACCGGTACGATCGCCCGCGTCGCGCCCGGAGCGGCTCCAGTCGGAGGGTGAGTCATACAGCGCGCCTCGCGCGCGTCCCACGCGGCCCGCGTCCGATTCACCACGGCGCGCGAGCGCGCGCGTCGCACGCGTCAGGTCGACGATCTCCTCCTCTTCGGCCTCGCCCCGAGCTCGTTCTCGCGGTCGGGACTTGCGTTCCGGATCGCGCGGGTCCTGACGCGGTGGCCGCGCCCTCGGCCCGCTCGTGATGGGCGGGTGGGTCGGTGTGGAAGGACGAGGATTGGTGACCACACTACGGCCGATGGGGCGCCGGCCGACGAGGCTGTAGCCGAACCCATACCCGCACCGCGACCGCGACCCGTAATACCCGATGCCGTACGCCGGAACCCCCCAGTTGCCGATGCCCTGCCAGGCCCACCACGGCGAGTAGTACCCGAGCGTCGACCCGTAGAAGGAGCAGAGCGCGAGCGTGCCTCCGCGGGCGACACCTCCGCCGAACGCGCCATAACGCGCGAAGCGCGCCGTGTAGTCGCGGGATCGTCCGGGGACGAGCTGTTCGGCGAAGTCGTGCATCACGACGTAAGGGTCGAGCTGCCGCTCGTACACCGCGAGCCGGTAGTCGTCCCAGAGTCCGAGCGCCTCGGCGACCTGGAAGTGCATCGGCCGCCACGACGCGATAATGAACACGTAGCCGGCGTAAGGGTCGTAAAGGTCGTCGTACGGCGCGGTCGCGTTGTGGAAACGGCGGTAGCTCGATCCGCGGAAGTAGGTCGCGAATCCCGGGAAGAAGCTTGGCAGCCGATACGTTCGCCCGCCGCGCACGAAGCCGTCGTCTTCCGGCGACTCCGGAAAGAGGACATGCGCGTAACCGTCGAGTCCCACGTTCACCACGATGACGTACGCGTCGTCGTCGAGCCTGAACGACGTCCGCACGCGCGAGCTGGAGGCGAACTCTTCCGTCGTCCAGATCCGCACGCGTGGGCCGCGCTCGACCTCCGACTCCGGTCCGCGCGCGACGGCCTGTCCCCGCACCGTGCCCGCGGTGGCGCAGCCGGACACCGTGACGAGGAGCGGGAGGACGATCGCCGTCCGCATTGCGAGGTGGGTGAGCCGGCCGTTGCCCATGATGCCGCGCCTCCGCTGGGGCTTTGTATACAGACTAGGATGCAAGGGCTCGCCCTGCAAGGGCTGCACGTTTCGGGCCCCGAATTTGACCCCCCGACCGGCCCCCGTCTAGCTTCGCTAGCTTTCGCGCTCGCATGGAGACATCCCGCGCCGCGCGCGCCGACCTGTTCGACCCGGCCAGCCTCGCCGCACTCGGCCGAATCGAGATCGTCGCCCGGTGGATCGTCGACGGCTTTCTTGCCGGCCTGCACCGATCGCCCCGCAAGGGCTTCTCGGTGGAGTTCGCCGATTTCCGCCCCTACATGCCCGGCGACGATCTCCGCTACATCGATTGGAAGATCGCCGCGCGCTCCGACCGCTGGGTGGTCAAGCAATACGAGGAGGAGACCAACCTCCGCGCAACGATCGTCCTCGACGTCAGCCGATCGATGGCGTGGAGCGGAGCCGAGCTCCGGCCCGTGCGCCCGGCCGGCGCGCCCGACGTGCTGACCAAGCTCGCGTACGCCGAGCGACTCGCCGCGGCGCTCGCTCTGCTCCTCCTTCGACAGCGCGACGCGGTCGGCCTCGTGCGATTCGACGAGCGGGTGCGCAGCGCAGTTCCGCCGCGCGCCCGCAGCGGCCAATGGCGCCGCATCGTCGCCGCCCTCGACGAGCCCGGAGCGGGCCTCGCCTCGAGCGCCGCCGAGGCACTGTCCCAGGCTGCGCGGCTCATCAGCCGACGCGGCATGATCGTGCTCATCTCGGATCTACTCATGGACGTGCCGGCCGTCGAGCGAGCCGTTCGCGGCCTCCGCGCGGCCGGACACGACGTGACGGTACTGCACATCATGGATCCGTCCGAGCGGGATCTGGCGATATCGGCCGAAGCCGTATTCGTCGACCCCGAAACCGCCCTCGAAGTCCCCGCGAGCACGGCTGACGTGCGGACCGCGTATCGGACGACCGTCGACCAGGTCGTCGCCGAGTGGCGGACGGCCCTCGCCGCGCTCGGCGTGGGCTACGAGGTGATCACCACGGACGCGCCGTTTGGCGTCCCGCTTCACCGCGCCTTTGCCGCGCGCCAAGACTTACCGTGAGCTTCCTCGCCCCGCTTTGGCTGTCGCTCGCCGCCGCCGCCGCCGTGCCGCTGTTGCTCCATCTGTTGCGGCGTCGTATCGGCACGCGCGTGGAGTTCCCGGCTGCGCGGTACTTGGCGCGCGCGGAGCGCGAGCACAGCCGATCGCTGCGGCTTCGGAACCTGCTGCTGATGTTGCTCCGGGTGCTCGCGGTTTTGCTCGTCGCGTTGGCCGCTGCCGGCCCCGTGGCGCGGTGGGCGGCGGGAGCGGGCCACGCGCCGGCGGCGGTCGCGCTCGTGCTCGACAACTCGTTGAGCACCACCGCTGTGACCGACGGCCGCCCGCTCCTCGATCAGTTCCGCGCCGCCGCGGCTGCTGTTGCCGCGCAGGCGGAGCCGACCGACCGCCTCTGGCTCGTCACGGCCGACGGCCGCGTACGCGGTGGATCCGCTGCAGCAATTCGCGACGCGATCGGCCGCGCCGAGCCGCTCGCCGGCGCTGGCGACCTGCGCCTCGCGGTCGCCCGGGCGTCGTCGGCCGTGCGAGCGTCGGGGTACGACGCTCGCCAGGTGGCGCTTCTCACTGACGCGCAGCGAACAGCATGGGCGAGCCCCGTTGACTTGGGCGACGTGAACACGCTCGTGTGGGCACCCCGCGGACAGCCGCCGCCCAACCGCGCGGTGCTCGCCGCCGAGGCGAGACCGGTGCGCTGGACGCCGCGCGGCACGATCGCCGGGCGCATCGCCGCAACGGACTCCGCGAGCTACCGGGTGACGATCGGGGGTCGCGTGCTGCTCCGCGGGACCGCGGCCCCGGGCGAGGAGGTCACGGTCGCAGCAGCGCCGCCCGAGCGGGGATGGCTGGGCGGCACGCTCGAGCTCGAGCCGGACGAGCTGCCGGGTGACAACGTTCGGCATTACGCCGTATGGGTCGGCGCGGCCCCGGCCGTGAACGTGTCGCCAGCGGCGGGACCGTTCGCGCGCAGCGCTATCGATGTGCTGCGCCAGTCGGGGCGTGTAGTCGCCGGCCGCGACGTGGCGGTCGTTCCGGCGGACGAGCTGACCACGCTGCCTGCCCTGATTCTCGCGCCCTCCGGGCCGGTTCGACTCGGCGCCGCCAATCGCGCGCTCGAGCGAGCAGGCGTTCCGTGGCGATTCGGCCCCGCGCAGCGCGACGAGAGCGCCGCGCGGGGTGCGCGTATAGATGGAGCGACGGTCACGCACCGGTATCGGCTTGTTCCCCAGCCCGGCGCGGTGGCGGAAACGCTCGCCACCGCGGGTCGTGAGCCGTGGATCGTGGCCGGCCCTCGTTTCGTGCTCCTGGGGTCACCGCTCTCTCCGGACGCGACGACTCTCCCCGTTCGCGCATCCTTCGTCCCCTGGCTCGCTGAGACGTTGGGTGAACGACTCGTCGGGGAGCCCGGGCAGGTCCTCTACGCTGCGCCTGGCGCGGTGCTCCGCCGCCCGCCGTGGGCCGATGCGATGGAGACGCCGGCGGGCGCGCGCGCGGACCTCGCCGGCGAGACGGTCCGCGCGCCCGACCGCGCTGGAACGTACTTCCTGAGCATGGGCGCTCGGCGCGTCGGCGCCGTCGTCGTCAATGCCGAGCCGACGGAATCCGCGCTCGAGCGATTGACCGGCGACGAGCTCCGGAGCCGCCTCCGCGCTCGACGCACAGTGGTCGCAGCGACGGCTGACGAGTGGGCACGCGACGCCTTCCGCTCGGCGACGCGCCGCCCGCTGGGGGCGCCGCTCCTCCTCGTCGCCCTCGTCGCCCTCGCGGCCGAGGGACTGCTCGCGGGCGCCGGCGGGACTCGCAAGGCAGCGTAGTGGCACTCACGTCGTTGCTCGCCGCGCTCGACCGGCTGCCGGCCTTCGCGCGCGTCCTGAACACGCTCCCGGCCCCTCGCGAGCACCGGCTCATCGCCGGACTTGCCGGGTCGAGCGACGCCGCGCTCGTCGCCGCGCTGTCGAGCCGCCTTCCGGATCGCTTCTTCGTCGTCGCGGCTGAGACGGTGCCCGATGCTGAGCGGTGGCTCGCCGACCTGCGGACGCTGACGGGCGGCGAAAGGGTGTCGCTCTACCCGCCGCGCGAGGGCTTCGGCGAAGTCGAGCCCCACATGGAGGTCGCCGGCGAGCGCGTCGAGACACTCGAACAGGTGAATCGCGGGCTGGTGCGCATACTCCTCACGACGGCGCGCGCGCTGCTCGAGCGCACGCGCATGCCGCGTGCGCTCCGGCAGCTCCGGCTGGAGCTCCGCAAGGGGGACAATCGTCGGCCGTCGGAGCTCGTCGCGCATCTCGAGTCGATTGGGTTCGAACGGGTTCCGATGGTGGAGGACGTGGCGCAGTTCAGCCTGCGCGGCGGCATCCTGGACGTGTACGGCTTCGGCATGGCCGACCCGATGCGTGCCGAGTTCTGGGGCGACGAGATCGTCGACCTGCGCCATTTCGAGTTGACGAGCCAGCGCTCGACACGCGCGGCCGACGTGGTGCTCATCCTGCCCGTTGATGGACACGTCACGGCCGGCGGCGAGAACTTCGAGCGACTCCCCATTACCACGCTCTTCCCGCCGGACACGCTTCTCGTCCTGCCGAGCGCGACGCATCTCGAGCCGGAGCTGCGGCGGACGTGGGAGGAGGCTCAGCACCACATCGATCTGGCTCGCCGCCGCGGTGAGGACGCCCCGGCGCGTGAGGAGCTATTCGAGCCGCCGACTCGCACGCTCGAGACGTTGCAAGCCTTCGGCACGCTCGTCGTCGCCGCTCCCGACGTCGGGCAGCCGGAGATCACGTTCCCCATTCGGCCTCCTGAGCCGATCGAGCGCGACATCAAGCGGCTGAAGCGACTCGTCCGCGACGGCATACCGACGCTGATCCTCTGCGACAACGAGGGCCAGCTCGAGCGCCTCGACGAATTGCTCGCCGAAGGCGAAGCCACCCCCTCGCCGGCCGCGCTCGCGGTCGGCGTGCTCGACGGCGGGTTCATCATCGCGCCCGCCGCGCCCGGAGAACGCGGGCTTCGCGTCCTCACCGACCATGAAATCTTCCGCCGCGAGCGGCGGCTGCGGCGCAGCCGCCGCTACTCGGCCGCCGGCGCCGCGCTCGACACACTGACGCTCAAGACCGGTGACTACGTCGTCCACCTCGAGCACGGCGTCGGGATCTATCGCGGTATCGAGACGATCTTCGTCGGGCAGAGCACGATGGAGGTCGCGGTCGTCGAGTACGAGGGCGGCGACCGGCTCAACGTGCCGCTCTACCGCATCGATCAGCTCGAGCGGTATCGATCGGCGAGCGACGTCGGCGAGGAGGCCCCGCCGCCGCGGCTGCACAAGCTCGGCGGCCGGCGCTGGGCGCAGCAGCGGGAGCGCACGCGCGCGGCGATCCAGGAGATGACCGCCGAGTTGCTCGACCTCTACGCGCGTCGCAAGGTCGCGTCTCGCCCGCCGCACGTCCCCGATACGGCGTGGCAGCGCCAGCTGGAGTCGTCGTTCCTCTTCGAGGACACGCCCGATCAGCGGAAGGCCACCGACGAGGTGAAGCGCGACATGGAGAGCTTGCGGCCGATGGACCGGCTACTGGTCGGAGACGTCGGCTACGGCAAGACGGAGATCGCGGTCCGCGCCGCATTCAAAGCGATCCAGTCGGAGCGGCAGGTCGCCGTACTCGTGCCCACGACGGTGCTCGCGGACCAGCACGCGCGCACGTTCGGCGACCGGCTCGCCGACTTCCCCGTCCGCGTCGAGGTGCTGAGCCGCTTCCAGACGGCTTTACAACAGAAGGCGGTACTCGCGGACGTCGTGGCTGGGAAGGTCGACGTCGTGATCGGCACGCACCGACTCCTCAGTCCTGACGTCAAATTCGCGAACCTCGGATTGATCGTTGTCGACGAAGAGCACCGGTTCGGCGTTCGACAAAAGGAGGCGCTGAAGCGGCTTCGCCTCCAGACGGACGTCCTGACGCTCACCGCGACCCCGATTCCGCGCACGCTGCACATGTCGCTCGCCGGGCTTCGCGACGTCACGCTGATGCAGACGCCGCCGCGGGACCGCTCGCCGGTGCTGACCTACGTCGAGCCGTGGGACGACGGGCTGATCGACGAGGGGATCTCGCGAGAGCTCGATCGCGGCGGCCAGGTCTTCTTCGTGCACAACCGCATCGAGACGATCGAGGCGGTCGCCGACCACGTGCGACGAATCGCGCCGCGCGCTCGCGTCGCCGTCGGGCACGGCCAGATGCGCGAGCGCGAGCTGGAGGACGTGATGCACCGCTTCGTCAACGGCCAAGTCGACGTGCTCGTGTCGACGCTCATCGTGGAATCGGGCCTCGACGTGCCGAATGCGAACACGATGTTCGTGAACCGGGCCGACTACCTCGGGCTCGCCCAGCTCTACCAGCTCCGCGGCCGCGTCGGACGCTCGCACCGCCGTGCGTACTGCTACCTGATGGTGCCCGATACCGGTGTCGACGAGGAGGCGGAGCGCCGGCTGAAGGTGCTCGAGCACCACACGGAGCTGGGCGCCGGCTACCGCATCGCCCTCAAGGACATGGAGCTGCGCGGCGCCGGCAACCTGCTCGGGCCGGAGCAGTCGGGCCACGTGCAGGCGGTCGGCTTCGACCTGTACCTGCGCCTGCTCGAGGAGACCGTGCGTGGCTTGGTGCAAGGCGACGGCGCGCGACAGCTGCCGCCAGCCGACGTGTCGATCGACGTGCCGCACTTCCTGCCCGACGAGTACGTGGCCGACCAGGACGCGAAGCTGGACGTGTACCGGCGCCTGTCCCGAGCTGAGTCGCAGGCAGACGTCGAGAGCTTACGCTCCGAGTTGCGCGACCGATTCGGGCCTCCGCCGCCGACGGCCGAGGCCATGCTCGCCCTCGCTTCCCTCCGGGTCGGCGGCGGCGCGCTTGGCATCGAGGGCATCCTGGTGCGCGGGGATGAGGCGCGTATTAATTTCCGAGACACCGCGGTCCCCCGAATGAAGGGCCTGTCCGCGGCGTTCCACGACGTGCAGTTCCAGGCTGAGGTGCGGCGCGCGCGCCCGCTCTCCCTCAAGCTGACGCGCCTCGGCGGCGGATCGATGCTGGAGGGGCTGGTACGGGCGCTGAAGGCGGTCGGATAAGGCGCTATCAGCTATCAGCTATCAGCTATCCGCTATCAGTACTTGGGACCTGCCCGGCCTTCGGCCGGGCTTTGATCTGGTGGCTCCTCGCGAACTCCGTCCGCCGTGCAACCCCGTCAGCGGCCCGACCGCCCGCTTCGCGGGCACCTGCCGCCGTCCTTGCTACTAGCAGCTGATAGCTGATAGCTGATAGCCACTTACATATCGACCTTATGACAAACCGCCGCGCCGCCGCTCTCGCCCTCGCCGCCAGCACGACCCTCGTGATCGGCTGCGATGGTCTCAAGGAAGCGTTCACCGCCCACGTGGACGTGGCGGCGCGCGCTGGGTCGCAGGAGCTGTCGGTCACGCGACTCGCCGAGCTGCTCGGCGGCTCGAGGCTCGGCGTGCCCGTTACCCGCGAGAACGCCGCCACGCTCGCCGAGCTGTGGACGAACTACCAGCTCATGGGCTTGGCGGCGGCCCGGAGCGACTCGCTCAACGATCAGAAAACGATCGACGAGGCGGCGGCCGGGTTCGTGGCCAGCGTCCGCGTGCGGAAGCTCATGGACTCGGTGTCGCGGACGTGGCGGCCGGACACGGCGTACGAAGCCGCGTATTCGCAGGGGGCGGGGAACCTGTTCGCCGCGCGACACATTCTCTTCGCCACGCAGCCGAACATGACGCCGCAGCAGCGCGACTCGGTGCGCCGCGTCGCCGAGTCGGTGCGTCCACAGGTCACGACGTCGAACTTCGCGCAGATGGCGTCCCGCCATACGAGCGAGGAGGCGGGGAAGGGCCGGGGCGGCATGCTCGGCGTATTCCAGCGCGAGCAGATGGTCAAGCAGTTCTCGGACGCCGTCGCCGCCGCGCGGCCGGGCGAGATCACGCCGGGCCTCGTCGAGACGCAGTTCGGATACCACATCGTCCAGCGGCTGCCCTACGATCTCGTGAACAAGGACGAGTTCGCGCGCGGCTACACGCAAGTGTCGCAGCAGCGCGCGGAGAGCGTGTACTACGCGCAACTGACCGAGCGGGCCAAGCTGCAAGTCAAGGGCGACGCGCCGGCGGCGGTCAAGCGCGCCGTCCGCGAGCCGAGAGAGCATCGAAAGGATGGCGCCAAGCTGGCGACGTTCGAGGGCGGGGAGCTCACGGTCCGCCGCCTGCTGCAGTGGGTCGGCAGCCTTCCGAACCCACAGCGGCTGATGCAGCAGCTCGAGGCGGCCCCCGACAGCGCGGTCCGCGGCTTCGTTCGCGACGTCGCCCGGCAGGAGTTGCTGCTGCGCGAGGCCGATCGAGGAAAGGTGACGTTTACGCCCGAGGAGCGTGCGCAGCTCCAGCGTGACTGGGCGCAGCTCGTGGGTATGGTGTGGCAGGGCCTCGGCGTCGAGCCAAAGTCTCTCGCCGATAGCGCGAAGAGCGCTCCGGAGCGCGAACGACTGGCGGCGGCGCGTGTCGAGACCTTCATGGACAGGGTCATGAGCGGACAGGCGCAGCTCGTGCCTGTACCGGTGCCGCTCGCGATCGCACTCGAGGAGAAGTACGAAGCGTCGATCAACCGAGCGGGCCTCGATCGCGCGACGGAGCGGGCTGCGAAGATTCGCGCGAGCGCGGATTCTGCGCGGGCCGCGCAGCAGCCCCGCTCGGAGGTCCCGGTGCCCGGCGTCCCCGGACCCCCGCCGGCTCAGGATACGTCCGGCGCCAAAGGCCGGCGCCCCCCGGCCGGGCGCCCGTGAGCCAGGTGTCGGCGAGCGTGATCGCGAACCCGGCGCTGCGAGGGCGGGTATCTAGTCGCATGCGAATGACGATCCTGTGGACCGCGGTCGCTGCCACCGTGATCGCGGCCGACGTGTCCGCGCAGCAGCCTTCCCCGCCGCGTCGACCTGCCGCGACGGCCACCGCTCCAGTCCAGCGAGTGGGGCTGGACCAGGTCGTCGGCGTGGTCGGCACGAAGCCGATCACCTGGTACGACCTCCAGGAACGGATCAACATCATGCGCCAGGAAGGCCGGCAAATCCCGGCCGACTCGGCGGCGTACGTCGAGTTCGCGCGAAGCGTCCTCAATCAGATGATCGATGAGGAGGTGCTGGTCCAGAAAGCGGCGGAGCTGAAGGTCGAGGTACCCGACGCCGACCTGACTAATTCGGTCGAGCGCCAGTTCAAGCAGGTGCGAGAGCGCTTCGCGAGCGAGAGCGAGTTCCGAACGCAGCTCCAGCGCGCCGGCCTGGGCTCGCCGGAAGAGTACCGGCGTTTCCTCACCGAGCAGCTTCGGCGCGACGAGATACAACGCCGCGTGATCGACAAACTCCGGCAGGAAGGGAAGCTCGTCCAGGTGACCGTCACCGACGCTGAGGTCAGCGAAGCGTTCGAACGGAACAAGGGCCGGCTGCCGCGCAAGGAACCGACGGTCACCTTCCGACAGATCGTCATGGGGACGCAGCCCTCGGCGGCCGCGAAGGCGGCGGCCCGCGCCAAGGCCGAGTCACTGCTCGCAGAGGTGAAGCGCGGCGGCGACTTCGAGTCGATCGCCAAGCGCGAATCGATGGACCCGAGTAAGGACGTCGGCGGCGACCTCGGGTGGGCACGCCGCGGCCAGATGGTCCCCGCGTTCGAGTGGTGGCTCTTCAGCCTCCCCCCGGGCGGGACGAGCCCCGTCGTCGAGACGCCGTTCGGCTTCCACATCATCCGCGTCGAACGCGTTCAGCCGGGCGAGGTGAAGTCGCGCCACATCCTGATCCGGCCGACGATCGACTCGACCGACATCGCTCGCGCGCGACTACTCGCGGACAGCATTGCCGCCGCGTGGAGGCGCGGCGCGTCCTTCGACTCGCTGGCCAAGCTGTATCATGACTATGCGAGCAAGGAGGAGACGAGTCTCCTGACACCGTTCCCGCGGCCCCAGCTCCCGGAGTCGTACCAGCAAGCGCTCCGCGACGTGAAGGTCAACGACATTAGTGTGTTCTCGATCGCGGGGCCGACCGGCGCACCGAAGTTCGTCGTGCTCCAGCTGCTGAGCGCCGCCGAAGGCGGCGAGTTCACCCTTTCCGACATGCGCGAGCGGATTCGCGATCAGCTCCGCCAGGAAAACTCGATCCGCCGCTTGCTCGACTCGCTGCGCCGTCAGACGTACGTGTCTGTGCGCCTCGACAACTTGCCCGCCGCGCCCGCGGCCGGCTGACCGGGTCGCACGTGCGGGCCGTTCCCGGCGGCGAGGGCCGCGGGTTACGCGCCCCCGCTGCTGAGCGCGCGGCGGGGGCGCCTGCCCGTCTGGCGGTCACGCTTGGCGACCCCCGTGGCATTGGACCCGAGATCGTCACCGGTGCACTCGCCGACGTGCGCGTGCGAGCGGAAGCCGAGCTGGTGATCGTCGGGCCGCGGGGGGCGGGGGTCCAGGTTGCGGAGGCCATTGGCGAATGGCGTCCAGGGTCCGATACGGCGATGGCGGGGCGGCTGGCGGGACTCGCCGTCGAGCGGGCCGTTTCGCTTGCCCGGTCGGGGGCCGTCGAGGGAATCGTCACCGCACCCCTCGACAAGGCGGCGCTGCTCGCCGGCGGCTACGACTATCCGGGGCATACTGAGATGCTCGCGGCCCTTACCGGCTCCCGCGTCGCGATGATGCTCACGTCTTCTCGCCTGGCGCCGCACCCGCTGCGGGTCGTCCTCGCGACGACGCATCTCCCTCTGCGTGCGGTCCCGGACGCCGTCTCGACGGAAGCGATTCTCGCCGCGGCCGCCACGACCCGCCAGGGGCTGCGCGACTGGTTCGGCATCGCCGAGCCGCGCATCGCGCTGTGTGCGCTCAACCCGCATGCGGGCGACGGCGGCCGCTTCGGCCGCGAGGACGACGACGTGCTCGCACCCGCCGCGCGCGCCGCCGGCATCGCCGGCCCATTCGCCGCCGACACCGTATTCGTCCGCGCCTTGCGCGGAGCGTTCGATGCGGTGATCGCCCCCTATCACGACGTCGGCATGACCGCGATAAAGGTCGCCTCGTTCGGGAGCGCGGTGAATGTCACGCTCGGACTGCCATTCCCGCGGTGCTCCCCCGACCACGGCACGGCGCTCGACATCGCCGGACGCGGAAGAGCGGATCCGTCGAGCATGATCGAAGCGATCGTACTCTGCGCGCGGATCGCGCGGCGCATTCGATCGGCGCGGGAGGCCTGAGGTGGCGACGGCGGCACCCCAGCCGGCGAAGGCGCACGGCCCCGACTGCAAGCACGACCGCCGGGAACGTGCCGCGGCGGCCCAGACGCGGGGCCTGCGCATCGCGCTCGTCATCACGTCGGCGTTCTTCGTCGCCGAGGTCGTCGGCGGTTTCCTATCCAACTCTCTCGCCCTGCTTGCCGACGCGGGGCACATGCTCACCGACGTCGGCGCTCTCGCGCTCTCACTCTTCGTCGCCTGGTTTTCTCGCCAACCGGGGCGTCCGGAGAAGACGTACGGGTACCTGCGCTGGGAGATCCTCGCCGCGCTGATGAACGGCGCCGCGCTCCTCCTGATCTCCGTCTGGATCGCGATCGAGGCCGTCCTCCGGTTTCGCCAGCCGGAGCCGCTGGCCAGCGGGCTGATGCTCGGCGTCGCCGTCGCCGGTCTGAGCGTCAACGCTGCCGCTGCGTGGATTCTTCACCCGACCGACGACACGAGCCTGAATGTTCGCGGCGCCTATCTCCACGTTCTCAGCGATCTGCTGGCGTCGGTCGGGACGGTCGCCGCGGCGATCCTCGTCCGGTACACCGGGTGGCTCGCGGCAGACCCAGCGGCATCTTTGATCAGCACCGCGCTCATCGTGCGCGGAGCCTGGCGGCTCGTCTCGGAGTCGGTCGACGTTCTCCTCGAGGCGAGTCCGAGGCACATCACGCTGACCGAGGTCCGGTCGCGCCTCGAAGCGCTCCCGAACGTGGAGTCGGTGCACGATCTGCACGTCTGGACGGTCACGTCCGGCGTCATCGCCATGAGCGCCCATGCGATCGTCCGCCGGGCCGAGCAGCACCAGGGCGTCCTCGAGCTCGCGCACGACGCGATGCAGCAGCTCGGGATCCAGCACGTTACGGTGCAGCTCGAGTGCTCCGAGATGTACGACCGCGAGCTCCACCTCCACCCGTAGCTAACTACCCGGCTCCACGAGCCCGGCACAAAAGACACGCGGCGCGCCCCCGGTAACCCCGGGGCGCGCCGCACAAGTCTCGGGACCCGGCGCGGGTCCCGCCGCTAGTCGTCGGTCCTACGTGTCCCGCTGCTCCGATTGCTCGGTCTCGGACAATCCTTCAGTGCCGTCGCTACCCCCGTCGTCGCCGCCCGTCAGCTCCCCGCGTCGCTTTGCGTACTCCTCGCGCTCGGCGTAGCCGTAGCCGCCGAGAACCTCTCCTCCTCGCATGTAGTCGTGGCCGTAACCCCGCCCAAGCGGATAGTCCACGGACAACGACTCATCATGCTCATTCATCGGCCACCTCCTGGAGAGCGGTGAGAAGGGGATCCACCCTAGGGACCCTCGCCGCACTCTATGTGCCGTTCGGATGTTTTGCCAGAGGCCTGTGGCGGCCTTCGGAGTCCTGGGGCGTCGCGGCCGGTTTGATTGGCCGCGGACGGTCCTGCTTGTATGTCACCGCCGCGTCCGGCTATTATGACCGGCTATGCAGATCCGGAACATCGCCATCATCGCACACGTCGACCACGGGAAGACAACGCTCGTCGACAAGATGCTGCGGCAGGCCGGCGCTTTCCGCGAGAACCAGGTCGTGCAAGAGCGCGTGATGGATTCCAACCCGCTCGAGCGCGAGCGGGGGATAACCATCCTCGCGAAGAACACGTCCGTGCGCTGGCACGGGACGAAGATCAACATTGTCGACACCCCTGGGCACGCGGACTTCGGCGGCGAGGTCGAGCGGATTCTCCGCATGGTCAATGGCGTATTGCTCGTCGTCGACGCGTTCGACGGGCCGATGCCGCAGACGCGCTTCGTCCTCCGGAAAGCGCTGGCGCTCGGCCGGACGCCGATCGTCGTCATCAACAAGATCGATCGCCCCGGCGCGGAACCGGCGCGCGTACACGACGAGGTGCTGGGGCTCTTCATCGAGCTCGAGGCCGACGAGGCGCAGCTCGATGCCCCCGTCGTGTACGCGTCGGCCCGCGACGGCGTCGCGACGATAGACCTCGAGGTGCCGGCCGCGGACCTGACGCCCCTCTTCGAGGTGATCGTGAAGCATGTCCCGGCCCCGCCGAGCGAAGCGGCCGGGCCGTTCCAGATGCTCGTCTCGACCGTCGACCACTCCCCCTACCTTGGGCGCCTCGCCATCGGGCGGGTCGAGCGCGGGACGGTGAAGGTTGGGGAGGTTGTGGCGATGCTTCCGTTCGAGCGCACGCTGCCCGCCGAGCAGGGGAAGGTGACGAAGCTCTACGCGTTCGAGGGACTCGACCGGGTGGAGGTCCCGGAGGCGTCGGCGGGCGAGATTGTCGCCCTGGCAGGCATCGAGGGCGTCGAGATCGGGCACACGGTTGCGGACCTCACACATCCGGAGCGACTCGAAGGGATCGCCGTCGAGGAGCCGACGATCTCCGTAGACTTTCTCGTGAACAACTCGCCCTTCGCCGGCCGTGAGGGTCGCTTCGTGACATCGCGCCAGGTGCGAGAGCGGCTCATGCGCGAGCTCGAGCGCAACGTCGCACTGCGGGTCGAGGACACCGACGCACCGGACGCGTGGGCGGTCTCCGGACGTGGTGAGCTGCACCTGGCGATCCTCATGGAGACGATGCGGCGGGAGGGTTACGAGTTCCAGGTGTCGCGCCCTCGAGTCATCACGCGCGTCGGCGTGAACGGCGAGCGGCTGGAGCCGTACGAGGAGCTGATGATCGACGTGCCGGAGGAGTATCTCGGGGCAGTGATCGAGAAGCTCGGTCCCCGGCGCGGCGAGATGCTGGAAATGCGTCAACCTGGACAGGGGCTCGTCCGGCTTCGCTACCGTATTCCCGCCCGCGGGCTGTTCGGCTACCGATCGGAGTTCCTGACGGACACGCGGGGAACGGGGATCATGCATCACCGCTTCCTCGAGTACGGTCCCTGGGCGGGACCGCTCAGCGGTCGGACACGCGGCTCGCTCGTCTCGATGGAGGACGGCACGATCGTCGCGTTCGCACTCGCGAATCTTCAGGAGCGCGCCACGCTGTTCGTGAAGCCTGGTGATCCGGTCTACGAAGGGATGATCGTCGGTGAGAGCGCGCGCGCGAATGACATGGACGTCAATCCGACCCGTGAGAAGAAGCTCACCAACATCCGCACGAAGGCGAGCGACGAGAACGTTCAGCTCGAGCCGCCGCGGGAGTTGACGCTCGAAGCGGCGCTCGAGTATATCGAGGACGACGAGCTGATCGAGGTGACGCCGCGCGCAGTCCGACTGCGCAAGCGTTCGCTCAGCGCGTCGGAGCGGAAGCGGCAGTCGCGCGACGCCCGGCGGGAACGCGAGCGCGCGTCATCCTGACAAGCGACACGCCGCGACACTCGCGGCCACGGCGACGACACATCAGCGCGATCGACATCGACGCGATTCCCCAAGGACGGCTGCACCCCGTTCCCTCCCACCGCAAGGAGATCTTTCCAATGTTCGCGATGTTCGGGTCGTCCGAGCTCCCGCTGTCCGCCCGGCGTGGTGATGACGATCTCGACGACGAGGATGTCGACGACGAGCTCGATGAGGACGATCTCGACGACGACGAGGACGACTTCGACGACGAGGACGACCTCGACGAGGAGGATGAGCTCGATGAGGACGACGATGACGACGAGGACGACGAGGAGCTTGACGACGACGAGCTCGACGATGAAGACGAGCTCGACGACGACGAGGACGACGACCTGGACGACGAGCTTCTAGATCTCGACGATGAGTTCGACGACGACGAAGAGGAGCGACCGAGGCCGGGACATCATCGATATGACGAATAGGGGCGGGTCCGACTGCGTTGGCGGGTGTGATCTGCGCTGGCGTAGCCATATAGTAGTGCCCGCCGCACGCGCATCGCGGCACTGGCGATCGGGTCGCGCGAACGGCTGCAGGTGCGTCTGGATAGGGCCAGTTCGCGCGCAGATATGATGCTTGACTCCGAGGTCTGAGCGGCTAAATTCAGCGGTCCCCTGGAACATTTGGGGACGCTGCAAAGCGCTGTTTGACAATCGAGTGTGTGATTCGTGCGATGGCTCTCGTTGATCTGCCGCTCTCGTGGGCGGCGGGGAGAGAAAACCAACACGAAGTGATTCCGGACGTGACCTCAGACGTCACGTCTGACGGTCGCGTTCGGTAGAGCAATCAAGCTTTTCTCATCATTGGAGAGTTTGATCCTGGCTCAGGACGAACGCTGGCGGCGTGCTTAACACATGCAAGTCGCGGGGGGGTGGGGGCAACTCTACCCAACCGGCGGACGGGTGCGTAACACGTGAGCGACCTGCCTAGCTCGAGGGGGATA
>JBHELH010000113.1:0-4090 GCA_046263215.1 Gemmatimonadaceae bacterium
CAAGACATGCTTCGTCCTCAACCGGGGCGACGTGGGGCTGCTGCGCTCATTGGACAAGCTCTCCGCCGAGGCGGCGTCCCAGTCGGCCAACGGGGGCGCGACCATCGCCGCGCACGTCGATCATCTGCGGTATGGATTGTCGCTCCTGAATCGATGGAGCGGCGGCGAGAATCCGTGGGACGACGCCGACTGGACACAGAGCTGGCGGATCTCGAAGGTCTCGGACGCCGAGTGGAAGACGCTGCGCGCCGACCTTGGCAGCGAAGTACGGCGTTGGCTCGCGGCTCTCCGACAGCCGCGCGAGATGGATCAGATTGAGCTCAACGGCGTCATAGCCAACGTCGTGCACCTGGCCTACCACCTCGGCGCCATCCGCCAGATCGACCGGA
The DNA here is from genome assembly GCA_046263215.1 of Gemmatimonadaceae bacterium. GTDB lineage: Bacteria > Gemmatimonadota > Gemmatimonadetes > Gemmatimonadales > Gemmatimonadaceae > JBHELH01. The sequence continues at coordinate 390 of JBHELH010000113.1, forward strand.
GCGCGCGCGGACCGAAAGCGTGACGACGCGCCGCAATATTGACAAAGTTTGACCGCGCGCTTACGAACGGGACAGTCGATTCGCACTACGGCCATCTTTCGAGAGGGGAGGCTTTCATGCTCTGTCTGGGTAGCCGGCGCTTGACCTTCGTCGCGCTGGCCGCCGGTTTGTTCGGCGTACCCGCATCTGCGCAGACCCCAAGCGGTCGGATCACCGGTGTGGTGCGCGACGTAACCGGCGCGGCGCGGGAGGCCGTCAGGGTTACCGTCACGAACAACGTCACCGCCGCGACGAGGAGCACGACGACGGCACCCGACGGCGCTTACGCCGTCTCCGGCCTCGCCCCGGGCGCCTACACGGTTTCGGCGTCGCTGTTCGGTTTCCGAAGGGCCGCCCGTACGGACGTGCAGCTCACAGGCGAGGCGGCGGTGGACCTGGTGCTGGAGCCACTGGCGCTCCAGGCGGTCACCGTCACCGCCACGCTCCGCGAGCAGGAGCTGGCCGACGTGCCGTTCTCCATCGCGGCTCCCACCGCGACTGTGCTCCGGGAGCGTGGTGCGGAGAACATCGAGGCCATCGCGGCCAACGTGGCCGGGTTCAGTGTGCAGAACCTGGGGCCGGGCCAGAGCCAGGTTGCGATGCGAGGCGCCTCCGCCGGCCAGATCGCCCGCGACCAGCCCGGCGTCAAGGAGCAGGTAGGTGCGTATCTGGATGACTCACCGATCTCTCTTTCGCTCTTCACGCCGGACCTGGACTTGTTCGATCTCTCGCGCGTCGAGGTGCTCCGCGGCCCGCAGGGGACCCTGTTCGGCGCCGGCTCCCTTTCGGGGACCGTTCGATACATCACCAATCAGCCCGAGCTCGGTGTGCGGAGCACCTTTGGGGAGGTCGGCGGCAGCTGGATCGGCGGCGGCAACGCGGGCGCCAGCGTGAAGCTCGGCGCGAACGTGCCCCTCGGCAACACGGCGGCCGCACGCGCGGTTGTTTATCACAACGAGTTGGGCGGCTACATGGACGCGGTGCAGCCCGATTTCAGCGTCCGGGAGAACGTCAACACCGGCACCCGGACCGGCGTTCGGGCCGCCCTGCAGTTCGTTCCCAACCAACGCTTCAGCGTCACTCCGCGAGTTGTCTTCCAAACGGTGCGGATGGACGGCTGGAACCGCATCGACACGTTCAACATCCTGGCCAATCCCTACACGACGTCGCGGCCCTCGGTGACTCTGGGCGAGCGCGAGCACTTCACCCAGATCGACGAGCCGTTCACCGACGACTTCATTCTGGGCGACGTGAACCTGCGATACGACTTCGGAAGGTTCAACCTCACGTCGATCACCTCCTACACCTATCGCGACGTCCTGGTGGTGCGCGATGCCGGCGCCCTGACGGCGAGCATCACGGGCGGCAGCATTGGCCTTCCGGAGGACATTTACACGCTCAACGCTCCCCTCGACGACGCGACACAATCCCGCGTGTTGACTCAGGAAGTACGCCTAGCCGGCGGCCGCGACCGCCTGCGGTGGCTGGTGGGCGGCTTCTACAGCAGCAACCGGCGCGACTATGGCCAGAGCCTCATCGTGTCCGGATTCCAGGCCGGCACCGATATCCCGACCGAGGGACTCCGGGCGCAGCGCGACGAGCTGTTCTTCTCCGACCTGGCCTACGACCTGAAGCAGAGGGCCGTCTTCGGCGAAGGCACGATGCGGGTAGGCGAGCGTCTCGACCTCACCGCGGGGTTGCGCTACTACAACTTCGAGGAGGAGCGCGATCAGGTATTCGACGGCATCTTCGCGCACGACAACACCGGCACAGCCGTGGTGTCAGTCCCGGGTTCCACCAGCGCCGACGGTCTTGCGCCGCGCTTCATTGCCAGCTTCCGAGCGACCGACAGGCTCACGCTGAACGCGCAGGCATCCAAAGGTTTCCGGCTGGGCGGGATCAATGACCCGCTCAACGTGCCGCTCTGTACGCCGGAAGATCTTGTGACGTTCAGCGGCCGGAACTCTTGGAAGGACGAGACCGCATGGAACTACGAGGTCGGAGCGAAGTCCCAGTGGCTGGGCGGACGAGCCTCGCTCAACCTGTCCGCGTTCTACATGGACATCCGCGACCTCCAGTTGACGGTGACCGCCGGCTCCTGCTCGTCCCGTCTGATCTTCAACGTGCCGAAGGCCCGCAGCCAAGGTGCGGAGATCGAGTTCGCGGCGGCGCCCAACCAACAGTTCGACTTCTCGGTCTCGGCGACCTTCACCGACTCCGAGCTGCGGTCCACCCTGACCTCCACCAGCACTTCGGGGCAGGTCAGCGTCGTGGCGGGCATCGAGGAGGGCAACCGTCTGCCCAGCGTGCCGCGAGTGCAGGCCGCCGCCGCCGCCACCTACCGGTGGCCGTTGCGGCCGGGGGCGCAGGCCTTCTTGACCGGCACGTACCAGCACGTCGGCTCGCGATTCACACTGATCGACGACCTTGTCCCGGGTGTCGGCACCGTCAACCTGAACTCGTTCGAGCCGAACACGATCGGCGGGCCCCTGAGCACGTCCACCTTCACGTTCAATCCGGAGCTGCCGGCCTACCAGCTGGTCAATGTGCGCGTCGGCGTGAGCCGCCCGAATTGGGAGACCGCACTCTTCGTCAACAACGTGACCGACGAGCGGGCTTTCCTCGCGCTCGACCGGGAGCGGGGACTCCGCGCCCGCGTGGGTTATCTGACCAACCAGCCGCGAACGGTCGGCGTGACCCTGGGCTTCCAGTACTGAACTCAGGGAGAGGCTCGCGCTCCGACGATGCCGTCAGAGCGGAACGCTCAACCGAGTGACCTGACGCCGGCATCGTCGGCGGCACCGACACAGGTGCCCGGCGGAATGTCGCGCCGCGCCTTCGTCGGGTCCGTCGTCGCCGCGCCGCTGATGTCGCGACTCGGGATGCTGGGCGCGCGGAGCGAGCACGCTGCGGGCGGCGGACGGACGGCACGCCGGTCGCGCGACCACGTCGCGGTCGTCGGCGCGGGCGCGTTCGGTGGCTGGACCGCGCTCGCACTCTTGCGCGCGGGCATGCGCGTGACGCTCGTGGACGCGTGGGGCGCGGGACACTCGCGCGCGTCGTCCGGCGGCGAGACGCGCGTCATCCGCGCGGTGTACGGCGGCGTCCCGATCTACAGCGAGATGGCCGCCCGCGCGCTCGTCCTCTGGCGCGAGGCCGAACAGCAGTGGAAGCGCCAGGTGCTCTTTCGTACGGGCGGACTGTGGATGTGCGCGACCGACGACGCCTATGTGCGGCGCTCGATCGAGCCGATGAAGGCGGTTGGACTCTCGGTCGAGCAGCTGTCGCCGGATGACGCCGCGCGGCGCTACCCGCAGCTGAGCTTTCGCGATGTGCGCACCGTTTTCTTCGAGCCAGAGGCGGGGTACGTCACGGCGCGGGCCGCGTGCGAGCTGGTACGCGAGACGTTTGTGCGCGAGGGTGGAGAGTACAAGCAGGCGTGGATGCGCCCGGGCCCGACGGCGGGAGCGCGCCTGTCGGGCATCACACTCTCGGAAGGAGGAGGCACGCTCGACGCGGATCGCTTCGTCTTCGCGTGCGGTCCGTGGATGGCGCAAGTCCTTCCGGACGTGATCGGGCGTCGGATCGTGGCCACGCGACAGGAGGTCTTCTTTTTCGGCACGCCCGCGGGCGACACGCGATACAACTTCGGCGCGTTGCCG
>JBHELH010000114.1:0-3670 GCA_046263215.1 Gemmatimonadaceae bacterium
GTCGCGCAGGAAGTCCTCGAACGCTCCGACGCCGCGCACGTCGCGGCCCTCGTCCTTGAAGCGCTCGACGCCGCCGAACGCGACCAGTGCTTGCCGTCGCGCCTCGTCGGGAGGAACGCCGCGGGCGACGAGGTCGGCGGCTTCCATCTCGACGTGGAACTGCATCTCCTCGTCCATGTCGGGCCCCAGTGAGCGCGACCGCAGGAGATTACGCACGAGCCGCCGCATCAGCCGTCGCTCCTCAGTGCTTCAGCGGGATGTACGCGCGCCGCGCGCCGGGCCGGCAGGAGGCTCGCCACCGCCGCGACGGCGATGAGCACGCATGCCACGGCGAGCATGGTGAGTGGGTCCGTCGGTGCGACGCCAAAGAGCATGTTGGTCATCAGGCGCGTGAGCACCAGCGCGCCGGCCAGGCCGGCGACCGCTCCGGCGAGGGCGGGACGAAGGCCCTGCCGGAGAACCAACGCGAGCACGCGCCGCGACGACGCGCCGAGCGCCATGCGGACGCCGAGCTCCGGTCGGCGCTGGGCGACCGAGTAGGAGACAACGCCGTACAGTCCCACGGCCGCGAGCGTGAGCGCGAGGGCCGCGAACGCACCAAGCAGCGCCGTGCCGAAGCGCCGCTCGGCCAACGCCACGTGCACGAGCTGCGACATCGTCGCAACCTCGGCCACGGGCTGGTACGGGTCGAGCGCGCGGACCTCCCGCCGAACCGCCGCGGCCAGCGCCAGGGGGTCGGCGTCGCTGCGGACGACCAGGTACTTCTCCGAGCCGCGCTCGGTGACCTGCGCGCTCAGCTGATACACCTCCACGATGGGCGGCTGGTCCAGACCCGTGAACCGCTCGTCGGCGACGACGCCGACGACGCGGAGGCGCGGAAAGCGGAAGGTCGCCGGGCCCCGGCCCGCTATCAGCGCCTCCGGTGCTCCCATCCAGATCGTCGTCCCGATCGGACTCCGGCCCGTCCAGAACTTCCGCGCTGCCGTTTCGTTCACCACCGCTACACCAGGGCTGCCGGCGCGGTCGCTCTCGTCGAACACACGGCCCGCGCGGACCGCGACGCCCATCGTCGCGAAGTAATCCCGAGTGACGACGCGGTAGCCCACGTGTGGCACTTGGTCGAGGCTCGTCGCCGGGGCGCGATCGGCGAACGAGATGAGCTTGCCCCAGTAGCCGCCCCCGAGTGAGAGGGCCGTAGTGGCGGCCGCGGAGCGGACTCCGGGCAGGGCACGCACCCGCTCCAGCACGCGGTCCAGGAACGCCCACATGCGCGCCCCGTCCGAGTATTCGCTCCGCGGGAGCGGAATGTTCATGGTGAGCACGCTCTCCACGCGGAAACCTGGATCGACGCGGGCTACCTGCGCGAAGCTCCGAATCAGGAGGCCTGCGCCAACGAGGAGGATCACGGCGAGTGCCATCTGAACCGCGACGAGCACCTCGCGCGCGCGTCGCCGCGATCCGCCTGGGGATGCACGATGACCATGACGCAGCGCCGCCGTGGCACCTGCGCGCGAGGCCTGGAGCGACGGCGCGAGGCCGAACGCGACCGCCGTCGCGGTCGCGAGCAGCGCCGTGAAGGTCAGCGCTCGCACATCGACGCCGATCTCGTCGAGCCGCGGGAGGTCAGCGGGGCCGGCGATGCGCAGCAGCGCGACGCCGCCGACGGCCAGGAGCACGCCGGCGACTCCGCCGAGCGCGCCGATCAGCAGGCTCTCGGTGAGGAGCTGGCGGACGAGTCGGGCCCTGCTGGCACCGAGCCCCGTGCGCACAGCGAGCTCTCGTTGCCGCGCCGCAGCGCGTGCGAGAAGGAGGCTCGCGACGTTGACGCAGGCAATGAGGAGCACGAGCGCGATCGCACCGAGGAAAGCGAGCAGCGCGGAGCGAACACCGGCGCCGATCAGTTGATCCCGAAGCGGGATCACACGGACGGACGTCATGTTCCCCTCCGGGTGCTCCGCGGCAACTCGCGCCGCGACGCGGTGCAGCGCGTCCTGCGCCTGAGCCACCGTTGCCCCGGCGGTCAGGCGCCCGACGATCTGGAGGAAGTAGTTGCCGCGCGTGTTGAGTGAGTTCCCCGGCGCGAAGGCCAACGGGACCCACGCGTCGGTGCGCCGCTCGGGGAAGCGGAAGTCGGCTGGCATCACGCCGACGATGGTGAACGGCTCGCGGTCGAGCGTCACCGTCTTGCCGACGACTGCGGGGTCACGCTCGAAGTCGCGCGCCCAGAGTCCGGCGCTGATCAGCAGCACGCGGTGTGCGCCGTGCTCTCCCTCGGATGGTAGGAATGCTCGTCCGAGCTGCGGCGGCACACCGAGCGTCGCGAACAGGATCGGGCTGACGCGCGCGCCGCTGACGCGCGCCGGCTCGCCGTCGCGCACGGAGAGCGTGAAGGCCGTCGGGTAGAAAGCGGCGAGCGAGCGCACGATCCCGGTCTCGGCCGACGCCAGCTCTCGAAAGTCGGGCGGCGAGCTCGTGAACGGCTCGTCGCCCTGCCGCAGGTTCGCCGACCAGACCGTGACGAGCTGCTCGGGGTTGGGGAACGGGAGCGGCTTGAGGAGCACGCCGTCGACCGCACTGAAGACCGCCGTCGTCGCCCCGATGCCAAGCGCCGCTGTGAGCACCGCGACGACGGCGAACGCCGGGTTGCGGCGCAATGTCCGCACGGCGTAGCGCACGTCCTGCCCGGCCTCGGCGAGCCAGCGTGCGCCGCGGGCCTCGAGCCCCTCTTCCTTGAAGCGCGTGACGCCGCCGAAGCCGACGAGCGCGACTCGGTGCGCCTCGGCGGCGTCCATCCCGCGGGCGGCGAGGTCGGCGGCTTCCATCTCGACGTGGAAGCGCATCTCCTCCTCCATGTCGCGCTCGAGCGTACGCGCGCGGAAGACGCGAAGTAGACGGCGCAGCATGGTCACGCGCCCTGGAGCACTTTGTCGACCGCCGCCGCGAAGATGCGCCACTGCGTGCGCTCGGCGGCGAACTGCTGGCGGCCCGCGGCGGTGAGCCGGTAGAACTTCGCTCGCCGCCCTTCGGGTGAGATCCCCCATTCACTCTCGATCCAGCCGCGATCCTCGAGGCGGTAGAGCGCGGGATAGAGCGAGCCCTGGTTGACCTGGAGGACGTCGCGCGACCGCTCGCGGATCCGCTTCGAGATCCCCCAGCCGTGGAGGGGCCCGAGAACGAGGGTCTTGAGGATGAGCAGGTCGAGCGTGCCCTGAAGGAGGTCGGCTCTGTCGGTCATGAGCGTCGGGTTGGTGCCTAGACATTCGACAACAGGTAGCGAGAGGATGGTTTGGTTGTTGTCGAATGTCAAGGTATTCGCCCGGCCGGTGGGAAGAGCGACGGCGTTGTTCGTTTCGGGGAACGGCGCGGAAGAGCGCGCACGCGGATGGCCGCGGATCGGCGAAGGGCGATGGCCGCGGATAGCTCCGCGGCGCTCCGACACCCAGTGCCGCCACGAGCCCGGACGATGCTTTGGCTACACCGTCGGGACGCTCCGGCCCGCCCCTCCTGTCATCCCGCAGGCCCGGAGGGCCTGTCGGGATCTACTTCCACTCTGACGGCGCGCGCCACAAAGCAGTGCAAGTAGACGACCCGCTGCGCGGGTGCCCCGCACTCGCTCGCTTCGCTCGCTCCTGCGGGATGACAACGCGGGGCGAGCGTGGCTCCCCGGGGG
>JBHELH010000115.1:0-3113 GCA_046263215.1 Gemmatimonadaceae bacterium
TGGCTCGCCAGCCACTGCTGAAGCTCTAGCCGCAGCTGTGCCTCGAGGGTTTTCGGCTTGGTGCCGGGGCGAACGCGGCCGATCAGATCGAGCCACGCCACAGCGGGATTCTCGAGGCGCGTGCTCGCGCCGGCAATCAGCGGCTCGGTCGTGAGCGGTAGCCAAAGATCGGGCATTCCCGAGGCGGCGCTCTTCGCCCCGAAAAAGCCCGGTGCCGCGACCCCGGTGATCGTGAACGGATGGCCGTTGATGACGTACGTCGCCCCAATCACCGACGGATCGGACCCGTACCGCTCCTCCCAGGTGTGAAAGCTCATCACCCCGACGAGCGGTACGCCGTGCTGGTCGTCGGCGTCGGTGAAGACACGCCCGCGCCAGGCGGGAATACCGAACGTCCGGAAAAAATTGCCCGAGACGTACTGACCGATCAGCACTTCCGCCGGAGCGGACGAGCCCGCGCGCCGCATCCCCAACTGAACCTGTCCGACCTGAAAGGCTGCCAATTCCTCGAACGCCGGAGTGTCGGCGCGAAAACGCTTGTACGCCTCCCACGAGAAGAAACTCCAGTTGTTCTGCGCGTACCCGGTCGAGTAGCAGCAACGAACGGCGTCGCCGATGCGCCAGAGCTGGTCGGGCCGCGCTACGGGCAACTGTCGCAGCATCACCTGCTCGACCAGCGTGAAGACCGCTGTGGTCGCACCGATGCCCAGCGCAAGCGTGAGGACGGCGGTCGCTGCGAACACCGGTGACCGTCGCAGTTGCCGGAGCGCGTGGCGCACGTCCCGCCAGGTTGCCTCGAGCACCGGCGCCATATCCGCCTCGGCCGTCCGCTCGCGTATCGCCAGCGGATTACCGAACCGGAGCCGCGCGGCCCGGCGCGCTTGTGCCGGCGACATTCCGGCCCGCTCCGCGTCCTCGGCGGCCATCTCGAGATGCGACCGCAGCTCCTCCTCGATCTCCGCGTCGAGTTGCTCTCGCCGCCAAAGATTCGCGACCCGGCGCAGCACGGTCATGGCTTATCTCACGCGTAACGCAACACGGCGCGCACGCCTCTGACCAACTCTTCGAAGTCTCCCTCCGCTTCTTCGAGCCGCCTGCGTCCCGCTGCGGTCAGCGTGTAGTACTTCGCGCGCCGGCCCGTCTCGGTGAGCGCCCAATCCGACGCGATCCATCGACTCTGCTGCATGCGGTGGAGCGCCGGGTAGAGCGAGCCCTCTTCCACGCGCAGCAACTCGTGGCTCGCATGCCGGATGTGTTGCACGATCCCGTATCCATGCAGCGTGCCGCGCTGTGCCAGGGTCTTCAGCACCAGGAGATCCAAACTTCCTTGCAGATCGTATTTGGCCATCAGACCCCTATACCTCTAGGTATGCGCCCCAACATACATAGAGGTATAGGGGTGTAAAGGGTCGAGACTTCCTGCGGAACGCCACTCTCGCACGCCGCGCGCCCCGCTTGCGGGCAAGGCGGCTCGCGTAACCGGTCGTGCCGGGTCTTCTCGCCGATGTTCGAGGTATTAGTGCCGATTCCGCCGGAGGCGGCGCGCCAGCGGCGGCACGAACGAGAGTGCAATGAGCAGCGCGCCCGCGATCGCCGCGTGCACGAGTGCGCGCTGCCGCGCGCCGGTGACACCGGCGGCTAGGCTGTCGGCGAAGTACGTGTAGACGACTGTTCCGGGGACGATGCCGAGGGCCGTCGAGACGGCGTACGCACGGAACGGGGACGGTGCCAGACCGGCGGCGAAGTTGAGCGCGTTGAACGGCACGACCGGGATGAGGCGGAGGCGGAAGAGCGTCGCGAAACCGGCTCTGGACGTCAGCACGTCAAGAGCCCTGGCGTGTCGCCCGAGGAGATTCCGCACGGCGGGGCTGCCCAGGCGCCGGGCAAGCGCGTACGCGCCGAGCGCGCCGAGCGTGGCACCGGTCCAGTTCAGCAGTGAACCGAGCAGGGTGCCGAAGATCGCGCCCCCGGCAAGGGTGAACACCGTGCCCGGGACACCGAAGACTGTGGCGGTGGTGTACCCGAGCACGAACAGGAGTGGGAGGGCGGGCACGTCTCTCGCTCGTCGAATTGCGTCGCCAAGCCGGCCCGGGTCGCGCAACTCGAAGAGCCCGAGCCGGTACGCCGCGTAGGCGGCTGCGGCGAGGACTGCCGCCAACGCCGCGAGGCGGACGTAATCACTTCCGCGACGGGACGCGGCGCTGCGATCGAACCGGTGGTTTTCTTCTGACATGCCTGGACTCATCCATAGGTGTCCGACGCAACCGGCGAGCCGGCGGGTGTCCGCGGCACGGCTCCCCATCGGCCGAAATCTCGCCGCAGCTTCAAGTATTGCCTCCTGCTGGCCACACTCCGGTGGCCCGCGACCGTCTGACTTACGAGCGAGAGCGAGTGGCTGAGCACGACCTGATCGTCATCGGCGGCGGAACTGCTGGCCTGGTCGCGAGCGCCGGGGCGGCGGGGATCGGGGCGCGGGTCGCGCTGATCGAGCAGGATCGACTCGGCGGTGAATGCCTGTGGACCGGATGCGTACCGAGCAAGGCGCTGATCGCTTGCGGGCGCGCCGCGCACGCCGCAGGCACGGCGGGGCGATTCGGCGTGGACGTGCCCGCCGCCACCGTGGACTTCGGCCGGGTGATGCAGTGGGTGTACGACGCCCAGCGGCGGATCGAGCCGCACGACAGCCCGGATCGGTTTCGCTCCCTCGGCGTCGAGGTCATCTGTGGGACCGGACGCTTCGTTGGCGAGCGGACGCTCCGCGTGGGCAGTCGCGTAGTGAGCGCCAAGCGCGTCGTCGTCGCGACGGGGTCGAAGCCGGCCGTGCCGCCGATCTACGGGCTCTCCGACGTCCCGTTTCTCACCAACGAGACGATCTTCTCACTGGAACGCCAGCCGGGGACGTTGCTCGTGCTCGGCGCGGGGCCGATCGGGCTCGAGCTCGCACAGGCGTTCGCGCGCCTCGGGACCACGGTACGCGTGCTCGAGGCAGCGCCGCAGCTCCTGCCGCGAGAGGACGAGGAGCTCGCCAGGTTGCTCGGACGGCATCTCGGCGCCGAAAACGTGGAGATCCTGCTCGACACGAAAGTGACGCGTGTCTCCCGCGACGGGCGCAC
>JBHELH010000116.1:0-18199 GCA_046263215.1 Gemmatimonadaceae bacterium
TCCGGCTCGGCGCCGGGGATCGCCTTGTCCTGGATCTGCGGACCGCCGACGCCGCGCAGGAAGTCGTCGCTTTCACTGCCGATGCGTTGAAGCGCGTTGTCGAGGAACCCGCGCCCGTCTCCGCTGTGGCAGGAGGCGCACGACGCGTTGTTGAAGATCGGCCCGAGTCCGGTGCTCGGAGCAAAGCGCCGCTCGAATTCCGCGTCGCCGCGGGCGAAGGCCGCGAGCTCGGCGGCCGTCAGCCCGTCGACGGGCCCGTCGAAGACGTCACCGTCGGGCGGCGCCTGGGTGGCGAGATGATCGCATGCCCCGACGACGAGGCTGCAGGTCGCCGCCACGATGATCCACGTGGCGACGTCGAGTCGCAGAGAACGGATACGCACGACCTTACGACTGAGAGGGTCGGCCAGTGGCAACGTGCGGGCGAGTTTTTAGGATACCCTAAGTTCATAATTACTGTGGACTAAGTCAAGAGGAGGTTTGGGAGGTGGGAGGTGGGAGGAGAGAAGGAAGAACGGGCCGCGCGGTGCGCGGCCCGTTTTCTTGCGGGGAGCTCGCCTCGTTACTCCCACCTCCCACCTCTCTCCTCCTCCCTCCTCACGCAGTAATCGTCAACGGGATCGGATTGTTGAGGTGGATCACCGTGCTCCGGCCGAAGCGGAAGACCCGGCGGAACCAGCTCTCTTCACGCGGCTGGCCCCCGTGCTCCATGAGGTAGGCCCCGAGCTCGGCCGCGTCCTCCGGGGTCATGCGGAGACAGCCGCGCGATGCCGCGCTGCCGATGCTCTTCGGATCGTTGGTGCCGTGGATGTAGTAGTACGGCTCCTTGAAGAAGATCTTCACCGCCTGCATCGGGCTGTTCGGATCGCCCGGCTGTCGGGCCCTCTTCCCGCGGGCCCATGGGCTCTTGGGTGGTATCCAGGCAGGATTCCAGATCATGCGCCGGATCAAGAAGTTGCCGCGCGGCGTCGGGTTGCTGGGCAGCCCGACGGCGATGCCGAACTCGCGGACCACCTGGCCGCCGTCCTCGATCACGAGCCGCTTCTGGCTCAGGCTGGCCCGCAGGCGAACGCCATTGGCGGCGGGCAGTTCGGTGGCCGGCCGGCGTGCTGCCTCGGGCCACGTACCTGCAGCGGTCGCGAGGACGCCGACGGTCAACGAGACTCCTATACCAAGCAGGCGCCGGCTGCGCCGAGTTGGTCGAACGGATAGATGCATCGTGGTCACGCTCCATCGCGGTTGAAACACTGGCCCCTATTTCAACATCCGCGCCGTCGTCGGCACGGCTGCTGCGCTTCAGGCCGGCATGAGCGCCCCCGCGTACGAGCTTGCCAGATGCATCGTCTGCGGCAGCGCCGACGGCTGGGAGCTCGCCGACGCCGATTCGATGCGGGGCGAGGTCGAAGCGCTGTGGGCGTTTCACACGCGACGGCTCCGCGCGCAGACGCCGCCCGAGCACCTCACGGACCGCCTCGCCTTCTCGCAGCATCCACCGCTCCGGCTCGTGCGCTGCGCGGTGTGCGGCCTCGTGTATCGCAACCCGGTCGAGCGGGCGCACGAGCTCAGGAAGGCGTACAGTGACGAAGCCCCGACGACCGATGTGCTGGCGTCGCTCCATGAGACCCAGCGCGACGCCTACCGCGCGCAGGCGCGGCGCCTGACGCGCGAAGTCGGCGGCCGCGTCGGGACGGGACTCGAGGTCGGGAGCTACGTCGGCGGCTTTCTCGCCGCGGCACGCGAGTTAGGCTGGCGGTTCCAGGGTGTCGACGTCAACGAAGCCGCCGGCGCGCACGCGCGCTCGCTCGGCTTGCGCGTCACGATCGGAACGATCGAGGAGCTCGCCCGCGACGGTGCGCTCGAGGCCCGATTTGCCGCTGTCGCCTTCTGGAACTGCTTCGATCAGCTTCCCGACCCGCGGGCGGCGACGGTCGCCGCACGACGCCTGCTCGCGCCGCGCGGCGTGCTCGCGCTCCGCGTGCCGAACGGCGCCTTCTACGCGCGGCTGCGTCCGTTGCTCGCGACGCGGGCCGCCCCCGCCGCACGACTCCTCCTCGCGCACAACAACCTGCTCACCTTCCCGTACCGGTACGGCTTCAGCCCGGGCTCTGTCACGCGGCTGTTGCACGATTGCGGGTTCCGCGTGCAGCGGATCGTCGGCGACGTGCTCGTACCAATCGCCGACCGGTGGACCCGCCCGTGGGCTGCGATAGAGGAGCGGCTGCTCAAGGCGCTGATCGCGCCGATCGCGCGCGCCGACGGGCGGACGGGCCTGGCGCCGTGGATGGAGGTGTATGCGTGCGCGTAGCGCGCGCATACACTGCTATCAGCTATCAGCTATCCGCTATCAGTAGTATGGAGGGCGGCCCTACGGGCCGCTGATTGGCTGAGGGCGTTCCTAAGTCGCGGTTATGGGGTATCAAATCACGCCGGCCGCAGGCCGGCGGTCCGTGTTACTGATAGCTGATAGCGGATAGCTGATAGCGTGCGGGCGAAGCCCGCACCGATAGCTGATAGCGTGCGGGCGTAGCCCGCACCGATAGCTGATAGCTTCTGATAAATGCGTGCGTCTTACGGCTGGCTCCTTCTTCTCGTCTCGGCCTGCGCGCGTCCGGTCGGTCCGGGCCCGTCGCCGCGCTCGCCCACGGCGCCGCGCGTCGTGACGGGGGTGTCTGCGATCCGGAGCTCGTCTCGCGTGCCTTTGACCGCGACGCTCGTGACCGCATCACCGACATCGGTCGGAATGGACCGTTCGCTCACCGCGCGGCTCGACTCGGTGATCGCGGCCGCGCTCGCCGACGGCTTTGCCCCAGGTGCCGTGCTCGCCGTCGGGCGGCACGGTCGGCTCGTGCACATGAAAGCCTACGGCTTCACCGACTGGGGCCCGGGCGGCGTGCAGACGGAGACGTCGACGATCTACGACGTCGCATCGCTGACCAAGGTCGTCGTCACGACCACGGCGGCGATGATGCTCGAGGAGCAGGGCCGCCTGGACCTGGACGAGCAAGTGTCGACGTTTCTCCCCGAGTTCGTGAACGGGGAGGCGGCGAAGGCGTCGATCACCGTCCGCATGGTGCTGACGCACCGCGGCGGATTGGAGGCCTACGCGCCGTTGTACCGTGAGTTCCGCGGACGCGAGGAGTACCTGCGGCAGATCGCGCAGCGACCGCTCAAGGCGCTGCCCGGGACGGAGACCATCTATAGCGACTGGGACATGATCGTGCTCCAGCTGCTCATCGAGCGCATCACGGGTCAGCCGCTCGACGCCTTCGCGTCCGAGCGCATCTTCCACCCGCTCGGCTTGCGCGAGACGATGTTCCGTCCGGACACGACGAACGTCGCGCTCCGTCGCCGCATCGCGCCGACGGCCATTGACTCGACGCGCGGCGGTCTGCTCTGGGGCGTCGTACACGACGGCAACGCGTGGGGGATGGGCGGCGTCGCCGGACACGCGGGCCTCTTCTCTTCCGCGCGAGACCTCGCCGTGTTCGCGCAGATGCTGCTGAACGGTGGCACCTACGACGGCGTCCGCCTCCTGAGCCCCGCGACCATCGCCCGCTGGACCGCTCCCCAGGACGCCGGCTCGAGCCGCGCGCTCGGCTGGGACACGCCGGCGGCCGAATCCAGCGCCGGCGACTACTTCTCCCCCCGCAGCTTCGGCCACACCGGCTTCACCGGCCCGATGATATGGATCGACCCCGAGAAGGGCCTGTTTGTGGTGTTGGTAGCGAACAGGGTGAGCTCGCGCGGAGTGAGTCAGTTGCACACGACCGTGCGGAGGGCGATCTCTGACGTCGTGCAGGCGGCGGTTGTCGATGCGCCGCTGGTGCGGTGGGAGCGGTGACGTTCGCGCGCTGCGCGCGCGACGCTATCAGCTATCAGCTATCAGCTATCAGCTATCAGCTATCAGCTATCAGCTATCAGCTATCCGTACTTTGGACGGCCCGGCGCTCCGCGCCGGGCTTTGCTGCATCTGGTTGCTTCGTGCTCGGTCGCGACGCTCTTCACCCCAATCAGCGGCCCGCAGGGCCGCCGTCCTTGCTACTGATAGCTGATAGCTGTTAGCTGATAGCGTCGCGCTTCGCACGACCGATAGCGGATAGCCGCCGTTCCAGCCACTCCACCGCCGCATCCACCTCGTTCGGCGGCGGCCAATGGCCGCCGGCGTACCATCTCAGCTCCTTCGGCTCCGCGGCGACATCGAAGAGGCGTTGGGCTTGGTCGGCGGTGACGGTGCGGTCGAAGCGGCCGTTGACCATCAGCAGCGGACGACCCGCGAGCTTCCGCACAGCACGCAGCGGGTCGGCAACGGTGCGGATGATGGCGGCGAACGGAAGTCGCGCCGGCAGGTCGCCGCCGGCGGCGAGGACGACCGCGCGCACGAGTGGCTCCTCCGCGGCGGCGATGACGCCGAGGAAGCTGCCGAGCGAGTAGCCGACGAGCGCGAGCCGCGCGCCGTCGATCGCCGGGTGCTCGGAGAGAAAGCGCAGACCGAGCCGCGTCTCCGCGATCGCCAGCCGCCACCGCTGTACGAGCTCGAACGGGTTGCGGTACGAGAGCGATTCGACGTCGCCGTGTCGCTCGCCGTGCAGCGGCAGATCGATCGCGAGGCTGGCCACCCCACGCCGCAGCATCGACATCCCGATGATCTCCGACATCCGCTCCTTGCGCGAGCTGTAGCCGTGCAGGAGCAGGGCGGCCGGCGCGCGCTGGCGCGAAGTCGGCAGCAGCAGCAGTCCGGGTACGTGCTCGCCGTCCTCGATGGACAACAGAATCCGCCGCCCGCCCGCGATGTCGCGCGCGGAGCGTTCGCGGACGGTGATGGTCGAGGTACGGTTGGGTTCGGGGGTCACGAGGGCGAGGAACGGGCAAGAAATTGGCCGAAGAGGTCGAGGTTCGAGGTACTGAGAACCGAGGGCCGAGGGTAGAGGGTGGAGGGTAGAGACAGCGGACGCAGTAAGGGGCGCGTAGATTCCGGCCCCAAACTCGCGACCTCTCCACCCTCCACCCTCGACCCTCCACCCTCGGTCGGTTGACCCCAGTTCGCTGGCTCATCACGGCGCTCTCGTTCGCCGCGCTGTTCGGCGTCTCGATCTACATCATCGCGAGTGACTGGTCGCGTGGCGGGATGCGGCTCACGCTGCCGCCGGCGGCGCACTTGCTCGCGCTCGGGGCTGTGGTGCTGGAGGTGGCGGCGCGCGCGCAGAAGCTCGTCTGGAGCGCGCAGGCATTTGGACTCCGGCTCCCTTTCGTGACGGCCGTACGCACCTCACTCGGCGGCGACTTCGGCGCGGCGATCACGCCGGCGCGGTCGGGCGCAGAGCCGGCCCGCTATCTCATTCTCGCCGAGGCGAAGCTCGCGCCGGCGAGCGTGCTCCTGATCCTGTTCGCCGAGCTGTTCCTCGAGGCGCTGTCGCTTGCCGTCGTCGTGGCGGTCGTCGCCATGATCTTCCACAGCGCGGGCCCGGTACTCGGCGCGCTCGTCGGGGTCGTCGGCGGCTACTCGGTGTTCGTGCTCGCGATGGCCGCGCTCGGCCTCCTCCTCTCACGCCGCAGCGCCAGCGGCCCACCGCCCCGCTGGGCGCTCCGCCTGCGGCTGCACTCCGGTCGCTGGCGCGTCGTCCAGCGATGGCTCCGTCAGGTGCGCCGGACGGTCGATCAGGTGAAGGACGTCGACCTCGGCCCGGCTGTCCTCTCGCTCCTCGCGTCGACCATCCACGTCGCAGTACGACTGGCCGTGCTTCCTGCGCTCATCCTGCCGACAGTTCCAGGACTGCCGCTAGCGCCGCTCGCGCTCTGGCCGTTCAGCATCATGTACGGCGCCGTCGTCGTTCCCGTCCCCGGCGGCGGCGGCGCGGTCGAGGTGGTGTTCCGCGCGACACTCGGCGACGTCATCCCGCCCTCGATCTTCGGCGCCGCGCTGCTCTGGTGGCGCTTCTACACCTTCTACATCTACATCCTGCTCGGCGCGCTCGTGGCAGGGGGAACGGTGATGCGCGCGCTGAGGAAGGAGCGGGAGATGGAGGAGGAGCTGGAGAAGGCGGTGCCGTAGGGTTGGTTCCGGAGGGCGGAAGAGCGACGGCGTTTTCGAGTTGTCCGTTGGGCACGCCGATGGCCGCGGATCGGCGAACGGCGAAGACGCACGGATTCCCCCTCTGCGCTCCAGACTTCACACGGCCACGAGCCCGGACGATGCTTTGGCTACACCCCCGGGACGCTACTAGGCGAGCAGACTAGCCCACGCGCTTAGTAGCGTCCCGGGGGTGTAGCCAAGGTCTTCTCACGGGCCGGCGGGGGCGGCCGGGTCGGGCGCACGGAGGTATCCGCGGCCATCGCCTTTCCTCCGCGGCCATCGGCGTCCCCAACGATGAACGCCTCGCCGTTCCGCCCTCGCCCTTCCGCCCTTCCTACACCAACGCCGCACTCGCCACCGGATCCGACGTCGCCTCGAGCTTCTGGGGCCAGTACGCGTTACGCACGTACTGCTCGACCATCCGCTGCGTGTTGAAGAAGGAGCCGTTGAGCGCGATCGCCGAGCGCATGACTTGCGCGTAGGCCATCGGCAGGCCGTAGAAGAGAGGGAGGATCGTCCGCTCGAGCTTCACGTAGAGGTCGTTCGCGTCCTTGAGCGGGTCGCCTTCGGGCTCGATGCCGCTGCCGATCGACCAGCCTGTGACGCTCTCGACGTGGCCTTCGATCCACCAGCCGTCGAGCACCGAGAGACTCGGGACGCCGTTGAGGGCGGCCTTCATGCCGCTGGTGCCGCTCGCCTCGAGCGGCTTCATCGGGTTGTTGAGCCAGAGGTCGACGCCGGGGACGAGTTTCTGCGCGAGCTCCATCTCGTACCCCTCGAGATAGACGACGCGGATCGACTCGCCGAGCCGCTTCGCCGCGTCGTGGATGCGACGGATCAGCTCCTTGCCCCCCATGTCATGCGGGTGGGCCTTACCGCCGTAGACGATCTGAATGGGACCGACGCTCTTCCCGATCTGCGCCAGACGCTCGGGGGACGAGAAGATCAGGTCCGCGCGCTTGTAGGGCGTCGCGCGGCGCGCGAATCCGATCGTGAACACCTTGGGGTCGAGCGTGATCTTGGAGCGCCGCTCGACCTCTGTCAGAAATTCCCGCTTGCAGCGCTCATGCGCGTCGCGGACCTCCTGGAGCGGAATCCCGACGGCGTAGCGCAGGTAGTAGTTGTCCGAGCGCCACTCGGGGACGCGCCGGTCGAAGAGCTCGCGGAACGGTTCGGCCGTCCACGTAACGGCGTGCACGCCGTTGGTGATCGAGTCGATGGGATAACCGGGGAACATGCCCTGCGAGACGTCGCGGTGGCGCATCGCGACCCCGTTGACGAATCGCGTCAGATACAGGGCGAGGTGCGTCATGTTGAGCTGCCCGTCGACGACGCCGTGCGCGCGCTCGACGAGCTGCGCGCGCTCGGGGCCGAGGGCGCGACGCACCATCTCCATCGGGAACTTGTCGTGTCCCGCGGGGACGGGCGTGTGCGTCGTGAAGACACAGCGGCGGCGCACGGCCTCGATGTCGTCCTCGGACACCTCGAACTGCGGGCGCCCGTTGAGCTGCCGCTCGAGGAGGCAGAGCGTCACCAGCGCGGCGTGCCCTTCGTTCAGGTGGTAGAGCGTCCCGCCGTCGTAGCCGAGCGCCTGAAGCACGGCCGCGCCGCCGAGGCCGAGGACGCTCTCCTGGCAGAGCCGGTAGTAGCTGTCGCCGCCGTAGAGGCTGTCGGTCAGCGTCTGGTCCCACGCCGAGTTCTCCGGCAGCGCGGTGTCGAGGAGGAGCACCGGCACCTCGTGACCGCCGACGCCCTTGACGATGTACTTCCACGGGCGGACGCGAACCTCGCGGCCCTCGAGGTTGACCGTCACAGTCACGTCGAGCCGCTCGAGGATCTCTTCCGGACGCCACTCGACAGGGCGCTCGATCTGGTTGCCTTCGGCGTCGATGTGCTGCTGGAAATAGCCCTTCCGGTGGAGCAGCGTCACGCCGACCATGGGAATCTCGAGGTCGGCTGCGGATCGCAGCGTGTCGCCCGCGAGAACGCCAAGACCACCGCTATACGTGGGGATCGCCTGTTCGAGGCAGATCTCCATCGAGAAGTACGCGACGGACGAATTAAACATCGCAGTTGGCATGTCCACCTCGAAGAGCCACGGAAGCGCCTCGGGTGTCGCCCGCTGCGCGTACTGACCCCATCCCTGACGTGGGTCGCGCCCACCTGGCGGGAAGGTATCGCCGCGAGGGTTGGGACGAGTAATCCGTGCCACTAGTTCGACTTAGTAGAGGGGTTGCTCGCCGGAACGACCGGCGGGCAGAGCCGCGACGCGCGAGCCCGTCGCGAGCTGAGGAGGAACGACGGAAGCTGGCTCGACAAACATGGAAGAGCAATCATCCGGTTATCCGGTCTCTTACGCCGGTCCGGAAGGTCGTTCCGCCGTTGGTACGCGGTAAGACGATCATTCCGTGACAACGTTGCGCCGAGCTGATGTACGATTGTTACAGGCTCAGCGGCAAGTTAACGACGGGCGCGGGCGAGCGCGACGGGAGACGAGTGCGGACTGCGTCCGACTGCGGACTCACGGCCCCGGGAACCTTCGGGCCCGCAGTAGAAGCATCCCGAAAGGTTATAGTCCGCAGTCCGCAGTCGGCTGCAGTCGACCCCGCATGCAGGCATTGGATGTCGTGACGACCTCCGCACCCAACCAGCTCCCGTTCGCCGTCGGCGAACGTCTCACCTTTCGCGCGCACGCTGCACGCATGGGCATAACGGGACGCGGGGCGATGTGCATCGAAGGGCCGGTCAGCGTGCGTGGCCGCAGCGTCTATGTCTTGCGGTTCGACTTCCAGGCGGGGCTCGGTCCGGTGAAGGCCGTCGATCGCACAGAGTCGTGGTTCGATCCCGTTGCCATGGCGTCGCTCCGCTTCCACAAGCACGAGCGGCATCCGCTGTCCAGGCATACGGAGCGCATCGAGCTCTACCCGGAGCGTCGCCGCTGGGAAGCAGAGGACGGACGCGCCGGCGCGAGCCCGACTGATGCACCGCTCGACGAGCTCTCCTTCATGTACGTAATCCGGACGCTGCCCCTCACGCCGGACGCCACGTACCGACTCGACAGACACTTCGAGTCTGATCGGAATCCCGCGAGCGTGCGGGTCGTCCGACGGGAGACCGTGAAGACGCCGGCTGGGGAGTTCCGCGCGGTTCTTCTCGAGCTGCGGGTGAAGGACCTGCGCCGCTACCGGGGCGAAGGCGTCATCCGGATCCACCTCAGCGACGACGAGCGTCGACTGCCCGTGCGCATCGAGAGTACGATGCCGATCATCGGCAACGCGGTGCTGACGCTGGAGTCAGCCGACTGCGGACTGCGGACGGCGCAGTGAACGATTGTCTCACAAGCTCACAAGCCCACAAGCTCACAAGCTCACAACGCGGCCGTCCGGGTGAGCGCGACGTACGCCGCCCCGCGCAACGCGACGCCGCGCGCCACGATGACGTGGAGCGGGATCTCGGCGAGCAGCGCCGCCATGCGGTCTTTCGAGCGGAAGCTCTCGAGAAAGTGCTCCCGCTCGAGCAACGGCAGGACCCGGCGCGGCATGCCGCCGCCGAGGTAGACGCCGCCGGTCGCGAGGACGCGGAGCGCCGCGTTCCCCGCCTCCGCCGCAAGGATGGCCGCGAAGAGGTCCAACGTCGCCAGGCACAGCGCGCATGGCGCGCGCTCGTCGAACGCGGCGTCGACGATCAGCGGCGTCCGGTCGTCGGCTGCCGCGAGTCGCTCGGCAAGGAGCGGTTGCTCCGGGGCGGCGTCGCGCTCCTTCAGGAAGTCGTAGAGGTTCGGTATTCCCTGGCCGGAGCAGACGCGCTCGAAGCTGACGTGGTCGAAGCGCCCCCGTAGCCACGCGAGGAGCTCGCCCTGCAACTCGTCCGCGGGGGCGAAATCGGTGTGACCCGCCTCCGCCGGATGGGCCCTGTAGGCGTCGCCGTCCCACGTGAGAAACGCTTCGCCGAGTCCCGTGCCCGGCGCGACCACGGCGATCGCGCCGTGCGCCTCGGCTGCGCCGCGTTGCAGCGTGCGAAGTGCGTCCTCCGCCAGGCGCGGGACCCCGTACGCGAGCGCGACGACGTCGTTCAGCAGGCGGACCGAGGCGACGCCGAGCGCGTCGCGCAGACCCTCCTCGCTGATGACCCAGCCCAGGTTCGTCAGCTCGGCCGCCCCACGCACGACGGGGCCGGCGACGGCGAAGACAGCCCGATCCACCGGCGGCGCCGGCGGCCCGAGGAACTCGCGGACGACCGCTTCGAGGCTCGGGTAGCGCTGACTCGGGAAGCTCGCCTCCCGCACCGGGCGGGCGAGGCCGGCTTCGAGCGAGACGAGCGCCAGACGCGCGTGCGTGGCGCCAATGTCGCCAGCTAGCAGCATGTGCGGCCGCTCCGTACGAATCCCGACATGAGGACGTGGATTATAGGCCCGACAGCCGAGCAAGCTCAGGGGTTCGCGACACGGCGAACCCAGCATCTTCGTCTGGCGCGCACGACCGTTGCGTCGCACATCTGGTTGGCACCAGCCGCCAACCTCTCGGCAGGAGGTCCCGCCATGCCAACCACGTTACCACGCATCGACCAGGATGTGCTGGCCGGAATCCGGATCGGCGACGAGCGCTCGCTCGAACGCCTGTTCCGGGAGAGCTTCCCAACGCTGACTCAGGAGGCGGCCGAGCGGCTCGACGACCGTACGAGCGCCTCGCGCGTCGTCGAGGGGGCGTTCAGGCGCGTCTGGGAGGAGCGCGCGACGTTCGAGACGCCCGAAGCGCTCGAGCGATTCCTCCACAACGCCGTCGCCGACTGCGCCACGCGCGAGAACAAGCGCCTCGCGATGCTCCATCGGTTCGAGGCCGGCGCGCACGTGCGCGTTCCGGCGCACGCGAAGCACGAGTCGACCGTTGACGAAGCGTGGAGTCACTTGGCCGCGTCGCTGCACAGCACTGAGTCACCTGACGCGCACGCCGCGGCACGCGCGCAAGCGTCGGACCGCTACCGACACGACGCCGCCGAGCATGTCGCATCGATCGGGAAGCGGCGGTTGCGCCTCGGGCATGTCGCCCTCGGGGCCGGCGTGGCGGCCGCGATCGTCGCGCCACTCTGGTGGGTCGAGCGGTCCAGTGCGGACGCCGCGGCTTCGCGCGCCCTCGCGTCGTCCGACGCGCGCGTCGTCAGCACGCTGACCGGTCAGCGGGCCAGCGTGACGCTGCTCGACGGTAGCCAGGCCGCCCTCGGCGCCGACACGAAGCTCGTCATCGCGCCGGACTTCGGCGCGACCGTGCGTGCCGTGAAGCTCGAGGGTGCCGCGTTGTTCACCGCGGCCCCGGCGCAGAAGCACGAGTTCTACGTCCGCGCCGGCAACGCGACCGTCACCGCGACCGGAACGATCTTCGGCGTGCACGCCTACCCGGCGGACGAGACGATCGTCGTCGGCGTGCGCGAAGGGAGCGTGCGAGTCAAGGCGGGCGGTGAATCGCGCGAGGTCGCTGCGCAGCGCGGCGTGGTCGTGACGAAGGATGGGACGATCCGCGATGCGTCTGCCGCCGATCTGGAGGAGGCTTTGAGCTGGACCGAAGGTCGATTCGTGATCCGCAACCGCCCGCTGCGGCACGCGCTGAAGCAGATCGGCCGCTGGTACGCGTACGACGTCACCGTCCGCGACTCGGCGCTGCTCGATCGCCCAGTGACGGTGAACGCTAGCCTCGAGGCGTCAGGCGACGCGATCGCCGCGCTAGAGAAGACTGGCCGGCTCGCCTTCGGCCACGAAGGGAAGACCGCGGTGCTCCGCGACGCGGGCGCGGCGCCGGCGAAAGAGCGAGACTAGCGGGAGGGGGAGGAGGAAGGAGGAGGGAGGAAAGAGGAACGAGGAGGGAGGAAGGAGGAGGGAGTCCACACCACTCCTCCCTCATTCCTCCCTCCTCATTCCTCCCTCCTCGCCCCTCCCCGTCAGCAGATCGAGCGGCAGCTCGGTGAAGAGCGTCGACAGCTCGAGCGTGTTGCCGCTATCGCTGCCGCCTGCGGCGCGCGTCTCACGGCCCGTGAGCGCGGAGCGCCAGGCGTGACCCGCGAGATCCGGCGGCAGGATGACGCGCGTGTCTCCCCACGCCTCGCCGGTCACCTGCTTCCGGGCCCCGCGGATGAGCGGGACGACGAGCCGCGGCACGACGGTGATCGCCGCGTCCGTGCCGCGCCGGCGCGCGAACGCGAAGACGTGATCCGCGCACGCGCCGGTTGACCGCAGCGCGACGTACTCGCCCGCGCGAAAGAGCTCGGGCATCGAACGGCGCGCCTGGAGTGCCTGGCGGACGACGAGCAGCTTCAGTCGCGGGTCGGCGGGATCGCTGGCGAGCTGGCGCAGGAGCGTCGCGCGCGCGTCGGCCCCCGCGTCGGCCGGCGCGAGCTCGGCGAGGAACTCACGCCGGTGCTGGTAGTTCACCGGACGCCGGTTGTCGGGATCGACGAGCGTGTAGTTCCACAGCTCGTCCCCCTGGTACGTGTCCGGCGTCCCCGGAACCGTGAGGTGGATCAACGTGCGCGCGAGTGCGTTCCAGAGGCCGGCGCATGCTACGCCGAGCGCGAAGCGCGCGACGTCGGCGAGGAACTCGGCGTTGCTCTCACGGTCGAGGATCGCGTGCACGAACCGCTTCACGGACTTCTCGTACTCCTCGTCCGGATCGGTCCAACTCGTGTGCGTCTTCGCTTCCTTGACCGCCTTGAGCATGTAGCGCTCGAGGCGCGCCGCGACGCCCTCGAACCACTCGCGCTCCGGGAGGTCGCCCTCGCCTCGCGTGCGCGAGCCGCCTGCGGCCGGTACCGCGCGCCGCGCCGGCCACAAGCCGACGAGGGTCTGATAGAGGAGGTACTCCGCGTTCGTATCCGGCGACAGCTTGCCCTTTACCGACGTCTTGTGCGCGCGGTTGAGGCCGCGCCACCGCGCCACCTGCTCCTCCCACTCGCGCGGCAGCTCGCTCAGCACGTCGATCCGCGCGCGAAGGTCGGCGCTCCGCTTCGTGTCATGCGTGTTCGTGCACACGAGTGCCAGCGGCCAGTCGCGCGCCCGCTCGCCGTTCGCCGCGTGGAAGCGCGCGACGGCGTCGTGCAGCGGCCGATCGGGCTCACCACCGACCTCGTTCCTCGACGCGAGCGGGACGTACTCGTAGAGCGCCGTATCCTCGACGCCCTTCGCCGTCGCCGGGCCGCTCGTCTGTTGGAACTTCGCGATGAACTGAAGCCGCTGATCGCGCATCCCGTCGCGCTCGTCGAGCGGCTCCAGAAAGACCTTCGCGATCTGTTGGACGACCGCGTGCTCGATCTCGTTGCAGTGCTCTTCGGCGCGTGCGACCGCGCGCTCGAGAACCGCACGGTCGTCGGGATGCGGTAGCGGCTGACGACCGTCGATGTAGGTCCGGTAGACAGGCAGTGACGCGACGAGCTGCGTCAACCCGTCGACGATCGAGCGCTCGGTCAGAGAATCGGGCGGTGCGAGGCTCGACGGATTCGCCGTTCCGCCCTCCGGCACCCGGTGCACCCGCGCCGCCATCACGGGGACGAGGAGACGCGCCAGCCTCCGGAGGTCGGCGCGAAGCGCGCCTCGCAGGACCTTGAGCCGGCCCTCGCGCGCCACCGCCTCGAACGTCACCTCACGTCCGTCGACCGCGAGTCGCCGAATCCGACGGTACATCCGCTCGATCGCGCACGCGCCGTCGTAGTGGATGAAGATCGACTCGATGTCGTTCAGCGTCTCATAGCCGGTCGTCCCCTGAACCGGCCACTCGCGACGTAGGTGTTCGCCGGGTGAGAGGATCTTTTCGACGAAGATCGGGAAGGGCGGAGGGTGGAGGGTGGAAGGTGGAGACTGCCGCGCTCTCTCCACCCTCCACCCTCCACCCTCCACCCTGCGGTCTACCTCCTCTCGCAGCCGCTCCAGATACCCCACCGGATCCATCAACCCATCGATGTGATCGATGCGCAGTCCGTCGACGATGCCGTCGGCCACCCACTCGAGGATCTTGGCGTGCGTCTCGGCGAACACCTCGGGATCCTCGATCCGCACGGCGGCCAGGTCGTTGATGTCGAAGAAGCGGCGGTAGTTGATGTCGCTCGGCGCGCAACGCCAGAAGGCGAGCTTGTAGTGCTGCTTGTCGAGCAGCGCGCGCAGGCGTCGCTTGCCCTCCTCGCCACAGACCCACTCCTCCGCGGCCGGCTTGGCGTTCGGATCGAACTGGACCAGCTGCAGCTGCGGCGGTACGGTCGCCGGATCGAGCGGATACGTGTTGTCGAAGTACTTGAGCCGGACGCCCCCGCTCTCGCTGATGTCGAGGCCGAGCTCTCCCTTGTCGAGTACCGTCGCCAGCTCGTCGCCAAGCACCGGCAGCACGACCTTGCCCCGCCGCTTGGAGTGCGCGTCCCAGTCGATGTCGAACCAGCGCGCGTACCGCGACTGCCGCCCGTGCGTGAGAACGTCCTGCCAGTATGGATTGTCGTTCCCGATCCCCATGTGGTTGGGGACGATGTCGAGGACGATCCCCATGCCCGCCGCGTGCACCTCGGCCGCGAGCGCCCGGAGCTCCTCCTCCGTCCCGACCTCCGGATTCACCTTCGACGGGTCGACGACGTCGTACCCGTGCGTGCTCCCCGGCCGCGCGGCGAGCAGCGGCGAGGTGTAGAGGTGCGAGATCCCGAGATCGCGGAGATAGGGGACGATCTGGCGGACCTTCGCGAGCGGAAAGTCCTTGTGAACCTGAAGTCGATATGTCGATGTGAGCATCCAAGTACGTCCGAAGAAAGTTCCCAGTTCCAAGTTCCCGGTTCCCCGCGGCTTCTACTCGGAACTGGGAACTCGGAACTGGGAACTCTCCCTGCCGCCTCGCTCAGTTCGCAGAAGGGTGCCCAACGCCACGCTCGTCTCCGGATCCTCGCGGAGCTCCGTCAGGCTCTTGCTCATCCGACGCGTCCAACTCGGGTGCTTGTCCGGACCCACCCCCGGGACGTTCACCGGGTCCGTCTCCCCCGCGACGTCGTCGAGCGCAACTCCGACGAGCACCGACGGCGTCAGCGCGAGGAAGTCATGCACTGCCCCGCGCAGCTCGGCGTCAGAGATCGGCGGGTCGTCCACGTCCGCGTCGACGCGCTCGTCGAGCACGCGCGCCTTCTTCAGCGCCCGGACGAGCTGGTGCTTGTCGCGGGCCCTTTCCTCCCATGCGGCGTCGACCGCGTCCTTTTCGATGAGTCCAACCTCGGCGCGCAGCTCGACGTCGCGACCCTCCCAGAAGCCGGCGAGCGTCGCCATGTCGTGCGTGTTCGCCGTCGCCAGCGCCTCGGTTGCATAGCGATCCGCCGGACGGAACGAGCCGCCGTCGCCGCGCTCGAAGTACAGCACCTTCGACGACAGGATCCCCCACTTCTCCAGCGCGGGCGGGACGTCGGGTGGGACCGTTCCGAGATCCTCGCCGACGACGAGCGCGTTGTTGCGAACGCTTTCCAGCGCGAGGATGCCGAGGAGGTCGTCGGACGGGTAACGGACGTACGCGCCGTCGGCGCCCGTGTGCCCTTCAGGGATCCAGAACGCCCTGAAGAGTCCCATCACGTGGTCGATGCGCAGCGCGCCGGCGTGGCGGAACGCCGCGCGCACGAGGCGGATGAAGTATCGATATCCGTCCTGCGCGAGCTGGCGCGGGTCGATCGGCGGGAGCCCCCAGTTCTGTCCCGTCGCCGAGTACGGGTCGGGCGGCGCGCCGATGCACACGCCGCGCACGAAGAGGTCGGGCAAGCTCCACGTATCGCTCCCCGCCGGCGACGTGCCGATCGCCAGATCCTGGTACAATCCGATCGCGAGTCCGCTCGCGCGTGCGCGCTCGGCGGCCTCTCCGAGCTGCCTGTCCGTCTCGAATTGGAGCCAGCGGTGGAAGTCGATGAGCGCGGCGTTCGACCGCCGGAACTCGCGCACGGCGGGCGTGCGCGGCGTGCGGAACTCGTGCGGCCAGGAGCGCCAGTCCGGCCCTAGAGGAGGCAGGAGTGAGGGGGGAGGAAAGAGGGGGGAGTGCTGCGGACTCTCTCCTCCCTCCTCCCTCCTCCCTCCTCGTGCAAGCGCCATGTACGTCGCGTAATCCGTCAGCTCGGGCTCACGCTCGGCGCACCATGCCTCGTACGCGTGCTGCCGCTCGAGGTCAGTGCGTTCGAGGAAGACGCGGTGGAGTGACTCCAACACGGAGAGCTTGAGGTCCATCACGCGTTCGTAATCCACACGGTCGGCCGTGCGGAGCTCTTCGAGCTCGTGGAGGAGCTCCGGCGCATCCAGTCGCGCCCGAATTCGCGCCGCGTAGCTCAGCTCCGGGACTTGCTCGACGTCGATGTAGAGCGGGTTGCGGAAAAGACGGCTCGCGGGGCTGTACGGACTCACTTCCGTCCCGCGGTTGTGCAGCACGTGGAGCGGATTCACGCCCACGAACTGGGCGCCAAGCTCGCCGGCCCACTCGAGGACCTCGGCGAGATCGGTCAGGTCGCCGACACCCCAGTTTCGGTCGCTGCGCAGGGTGTACAGGTTCGCGATCAGCCCCCACCCCTTGCCGCCGCGGAGCAGCTCACCAGCGCGGACGCACGAGCGCGGGACGACGATCAGAGACTGCTCCGCGGCCGCCGAGGCGCGCTCCGTCCAAACCGCTACGCGGAGCTGGTGGTATCCGAGGGGCGGTGTCGCGGGCAGCCGAAGCGTGAGCGTGTAGCCTGCGCCGTGCGGCTCCTCGCCCGACGCCTCGTGAACGCGGCCCGACTCCTCCACGAGTTCGAGCTCCCACCGCACGCGCCCTGCTTGCGGCTCGGCGAGCTGGACGACCACGTGGTCGGCGTCGGCCGCGCCGGCCTCCACCACGCGCGCCACTTCCACCAGCCGCTCGGTGCGTTCTCGACGCAGCCGGTCGAGCGCCGCCTCGGCCGCGGCCTCCGTCGACGCGTCGATCCCCATCGCCGCGAGCAGCAGCACACGCGTCTCGTCCGACGTCTCCCGCCACTCCGCGCCCGTCTGGTCGCGGTAACCGGGGATGATGCCGACTTCCTCGGACAGCGCCCGTAGTAGGGGCCGATGAGTCGCTACTTCGAGGGCCATGGTGCAGCTGGCTTGTGAGCTTGTGAGCTTGTGGGCTTGGGAGGCGCGGCTACGCCGCGACGCCCTCGGTCACCTCTGTGGGGCCACAGTAGTTCCTCACAAGCCATCAAGCTCACAAGCTCACAAGCTTCTCTCACAGCCCCCACGCCGCAGCGTGTTCGGCGCGTGCCAACACCACCGCTCCCAAAGGCGGCAGCGTGACCGTCATGGATTGCGCGTACCCGTGGAACGGCGCCGGCTCCGTGTCGACGCGCCGCGCGGTTCCGTAGCCGCTGCCGCCCCACTCCATGTCGTCGGTCGACATGAGCTGAACGTAGGTACCCGGGGTCGGGGCGCCGATGCGGTAGTGCTCGCGCGGGACGGGGGTCAGGTTCAAGGCGACGACGACGTGCTCGAACCCGTCCCAGCGGACGTAGGAGAGCGTCGAGTTCTCTCGGTCTGCGATGTCGATCCAGTTGAAGCCCTCCCAAGAGTGATCGTTCCGCCAGAAGGGCGGGCACGCGCGATAGATGGCGCCGAGCCGCTCGACGTAGCGCTGGAACGCGGCGCGGGCCGGGTCGTGCACCAGATGCCAGTCCAGGCTCTGATCGTGGTTCCACTCGTTCCACACCGCGAGCTCGGTGCCCATGAAGAGCAGCGACTTCCCGGGCCGGGTGTACTGGTAGGCGAGCAGTAGCCGCAGGTTCGCCAGCTTCTGCCACTGGTCGCCCGGCATCTTGTCGAAGAGCGACTTCTTGAGGTGCACGACCTCGTCGTGCGACAGCGGCATGATGAAGCGCTCGGTGTACTCGTACATGATCGAGAACGTGAGCAGATCCTGGTGGAACCGCCGGTGGATCGGCTCCTTCTCGAAATAGAGCAGCGTGTCGTGCATCCACCCCATGTTCCACTTGAAAGTGAAGCCGAGCCCGCCCTCGTTCGCCGGCTTCGTCACGCCCGGCCACGCCGTCGACTCCTCGGCGATCGTCACGCAGCCGGGCGCGTCGGCGTGGATCGTGTCGTTGAGCTGCCGGAAGAAGTCGATGGCGTCGAGGTTCTCACGCCCG
>JBHELH010000117.1:0-3249 GCA_046263215.1 Gemmatimonadaceae bacterium
CACCCGGTTCGCTCCACCCTCCACCCTCCACCCTCAACCCTCCAAGGAAACGAGCCACCTCCTCCAACGGTCGTTGCGTTGCCGAGAGCCCGATCCGCTGCGGCGGCTGCTCGCAGAGGCGCTCGAGCCGCTCGAGCGTCAGCGCGAGGTGCGCACCACGCTTCGTGCCGGCGACAGCGTGGATCTCGTCGACGATCACCGCCCGCAGCGCGGTGAACATCCCGCGGCCCCGGACGCTCGTCAGCATGATGTGGAGTGACTCCGGCGTCGTGATCAGAATGTGCGGCGTCTGGCGCAGCATTCGGGCGCGCGCCGAGGCGGGCGTGTCGCCGGTACGCACGGCGACGCGAATCTCCGGAAAGGCGTGGCCCGCGCGCTCGAAGCGATCGCGGAGCTGCGCCAGCGGCCGCTCGAGGTTCCGCTGCACGTCGTTGTTGAGCGCCTTGAGCGGCGAGATGTACAGGAGATGGATCGCGTTGGCGAGGGGCGCCTCTAGCCCTTCGGTGATGAAAGCGTTCAGCTCCCAGAGGAACGCGGCGAGCGTCTTGCCGGTCCCGGTCGGCGCGAGGATCAAGGCGTGGTCGCCGCCGGCGATCGCCGGCCACCCGCGGCGCTGCGGCTCACTCGGCTCCCCCAGCGTCTGGCGGAACCAGTCGCGCACCACCGGGTGAAACGACGCGAGCGCGTCCGGCGGGCGCGGGTCCTCGCGGCCCGCGGACGCGCTCCTGCTACCAGCCTTCTTCCGGCTCGGACGCTTCGTCATCCGGAGTTAGTATAGCGGCCGGCATGCTGTCTGCGGCCGCTACGCGCACAAGGAGCCAGCGATGAAACGAAAGCACCTCCGGTTCGGCGAAGGATTCCGCGTGGCAATCAGCAACCGGCGCTCGCAGGCCGCAGAGATGGTGCTCGCGCCCGGCGACTCCGAGGGCGGCCCGGATAACCGGCACCGCGGCGCGGATCAGTGGCTGTATGTGTTGTCCGGTACCGGAACGGCAATCGTCAGCGGCAAGCGTCATGCGCTTCGCGCCGGCTCGCTCGTCCTCATCGAGCGTGGCGAGACGCACGAGCTCCGGAACTCGGGTCGGACCCCGCTCCGGACGCTGAACTTCTACGTCCCGCCGGCGTACACCACGAGTGGGGATCCTCTGCCGCGTGGGCGGCCGTGAAGGGTCCGTTTCTCGTGGGAGAGCATGATCTGGAGCGTTGGCCGGGCCGTCGGCATGACGGCCTTCGCGATCGCGATTGGCGCGTCACTCGTCCTCGTGCTTCCGCCGACGTGGTTCGCCGGCGCCGCGGGCCGGGCGACAACCTGGCGCCGACGCGCGCGATGGACGGCGCTCGTCAGCGGTCTCGTAGGCTGGGCCCTTGCGCCCTTCTGGGCGATCCGGACCGGCATCGAGCCGTTCGATCGTTACGCGGACCCCGCATACGCCTACATCGCACAGGAAGCATATCAGGCTGCCTGGATGCACAATGACAACCCGGTCACCCGCCTCGCGCTTCCCGCCGCCCGCGTGCGGCGCGTCTGGCGTGACCCTGCCCACTGCCCGCCGGGCGAACCGGGTGGCCGCGAGCCGTACGCGGATTGGCGCGCGGAGGTCCGCTACTACACGTACTTCGGCATTCCCGGTCCCTTGCTCCGCGTGAGCTGCGGCGGGTGGGCGTGGTAGGTTAGCCGAGGCGCCGCACGATGTCCGCCACCTGGCGCGTGTGCCGCGCCTCGTGCTGGCCGACGGACAGTACCCACTGATACACGTTGAGCACGCCCAGCACGGGATGTGTGGCGGTCACCTCGCCGAGGGCGAGCCCTTCGCCCGAGCGAAGCGCCGCGTGGAGATCGGCGCGCGACCGGCGCAGCGCCTCGTGGACCTCGGGAGCGCGCGCATCGGGCCGCGGCACGACGAGCTCCGGTGCTTGACGTTTCGGCCCATCGATGATCGGGAACCAGTCGAGCGACCGCATCATCGACTCGTCGGACTGTTCCGGCCCGAGCCCGGCCTCCTTCGCGCGCGCGATCCGCTTCGCCAGCAGTCGCGCGGTTCCGGACTCGGAGATGTGCAGGTGGTCGAACACGTGGGCGACCGACCACTCGTCCGGCGCCGGCCGCTCGCTCCACCGCTCGTAGGGGAGGCGGAGCGCCGCCGCCTCGAGCTCCGCACGACGGTCGTCGGCGTACCGAACGATCTCGGCAAGGCGCGGGTGCATCGTCATTCCTCCTTCTTCTTCGACACCTTCTTCTCCTTCTTCACGATCGCCTCTTCGACGATCCGCCGCGCGCGCTTGGCGCCGTAGCGCCCTCGCGGCGTGAAGGTCTTGTACTTCGCAGCGTTGTACGAGACGAAGAAGTGTTCGATCTCCTCGATCACGCGCTCGCCGACGTCTTCGATCGTCGCAACGTCGTGGTGCGCCCACGAGTTCGTGGCCACTGCGATCAAACGGTGGTTTTCCACCTGCGTGCCGTCGCGCTCGACCTGATCAGCTTCGATGACGCCGATCAGCCGCGACCGGATCAGACAGCCCGGAAACGCCGGCTCGTCCATGAGCACAAGCACGTCCACCGGGTCCCCGTCGTCGCCCTTCGTCCCCGGGACGAAGCCGAAGTCGAAGGGGAAGACCGCTCCCGCCGGGAGCACGCTTCCCAGCTCGAACACACCGCGCTCGCGGTCGAACTTGAACTTGTTGCGGCTCCCCTTCGGCGTCTCGATAATGACGTGCAGCGTGTCCTCGTCCTTGAACGGCTCGAGGTGCGCGAACGGGTGAGCGGCGTTCCGCGGCGTCACGGCGGCTCCTTGCGGACGTGGATGCGCTGCGCCGATACCGCGCCTCCTGGGAGCGGGCCGACCCATCTCGCGATCCGCCCGCGCGCGCCGACTGCCCACCCGGCCGTGCTCCGCCCGCGCGCGAACGCGACGCTGTTGAACCCGACCGTGTCGACTGGCGTCCACGTCTCCCCGCCGTCAGTCGAGTAGTCCGAGCCCGAGGTGCCGACGGCGACAAGGGCGCGCCCGTCGGTCCCCGGCACGTAGGCGACGCCGGAGCGATAGCCCCGCGGCCGCCCGGTCGCTAACCGCCAGGTTGCGCCGCCGTCGTCGGTAACCGCGACGTTGGCGACCGTGTCTTCAGGGCGCTGGTAGTCGCCACCCACGGCGACGCCCCGCCGAGCGTCGGCGAACGCGATCGAGAAGATCCCGCGCGAGCTCATCCCGGCCCGGACCGGCGTCGAGGCGACCTGCCAGCTGATGCCGCCGG
>JBHELH010000118.1:0-3113 GCA_046263215.1 Gemmatimonadaceae bacterium
GCTGTGGCAGGGCGCGCGGGGCCTGCACCTTGGGCCGCGCGCATCATACGTGTTGGACGTACCAGCGTCGTCCGAAGCCACCAGGCGCGGTAAAGCCCGGCGCGCAGCGCCGGGCTTGGGGTTGTCTGGACCTGCGCCGCCAGTCACGCTCGGGTTGCCACGGCGGACTTTTCCCCCGATCCGTTCACGCCGGCGTCCATCCCTCTCCCCTTGTGTTCCGATGGGAGTGGTGCTACCTTCCCCATCGAAACCCAAGGGGAAGGCTACAAGATGTCTCCCGCTCCGTCCGTCGACATCCTCCGCGGCACGCTCGACCTCCTCGTGCTGCGCGCGCTGTCCTGGGGTCCGAGCCACGGCTACGGCGTCGCGAGCTGGATCGAGCGCGCGACCGGCGACGTCCTCCAGGTAGGCGAGGGCACGCTGTACCCGGCGCTCCACCGACTCGAGGAGCGCGGCTGGGTCGAGTCGGAGTGGGGGGTGTCCGAGAACAACCGCAAGGCCAAGTTCTACGCGCTGACGCCGCGCGGTCGCGCGCAGCTACGCGCCGAGGCCGCGGCGTGGACGCGGTTCGCGCGAGCGGTCTTCGCGGCGCTCGAGGCGCCGGCGCAACCGGCGTGAGGCGCTGAGGCTCGCGTGGGCTTCTCCCTCCCGCGCTCGTGGCGCCGCCTGCCCCGCCTGCCGCGGAGCGACCTCGCCGCGGAGGTGGATCAGGAGCTCGCGTTCCACGTAGAGATGCGCGTCGCCGACTACGTCGCGCGCGGGATGACCGCGGCGGAGGCGCGGCGGCGCGTGCTGGAGCAGTTCGGTGACATGGAGCTCCTGCGCGACGAGTGCCTGGAGATCGATCGGCGGAGGACGCGGACGGTGAGACGAGCGGAGCTGGCCCACGAGATCTGGCAGGACCTGCGGTTCGCGGGTCGGACGATGCGCGGCGGCCCGGGGTTCGCGGCGGTCGTCGCGCTCACGCTCGCACTCGGCATCGGGGCGACGACCGCCGTCTTCAGCGTCGTCAACGGCGTCCTCCTCACACCGGTCCCGGGGCGCGACCCGGAGCGGCTGGTCGTGCTGTGGGAGACGACGAGGGACATCCCGGAGATCACGGTCTCCTACCAGAACTACCGGGACTGGCAGCGGCGGACGCGCATGTTCGAGCAGATCGCCGTCTACAACCCGTGGCGTGAGTTCACGATGACGGGACGTGGCGACCCTGAGCGTGTGCGCGTGGGAGTGGCGTCGGGCAACCTGTTCGACGTCGTCGGCATCGCGCCGTCGCTCGGCCGCGGGTTCCGCCCGGAGGACGATCGCCCGGGCGCCGAGCGCGTCGCTGTGCTCACGGACGGCTTCTGGCGCCGCCGCTTCGGCGCGGACGGGAGCGTCGTCGGCCGGACGATCACGCTCGATGCGACCAGCTACTCGGTCGTCGGCGTGCTGCCGGAGGCATTTCGGCTCGGCAACATGGACGTGTGGGTTCCCGTCGGTCCGTTCACCGCCGACACACTGAGGTACGCGCGCGGCAACCACCCGGGCCTGATCGGGCTCGGCCGGCTCAAGCCCGGCGTGACGATCGACGAGATGCGCGCCGACCTGGGCGCCGTCGCCCGCCAGCTGCAGCGGGAGTACCCGGACGTCAACGACGGCATTGGTGCCAGCGGCGCTCCACTCCGGGAAACCATCGTCGGCGGCATTCGGCCGGCCCTCCTCGTCTTCTCGGGCGCGGTCGCGCTCGTGCTGCTCATTGCCTGCGCCAACGTCGCGAACCTGCTCCTCGGTCGCGCCGCCACGCGCCAGCGTGAGCTCGCGGTGCGCGTCGCGCTCGGCGCGGGTCGCGGGCGCATCGCGCGACAGCTCCTCACGGAGAGTCTGGCGCTCGCGCTGGTGGGTGGCGCCGCGGGACTCGGACTGGCGTGGGCAGGGGTGAAGCTGCTGCTGGCGCTCAGGCCGAGCAACGTGCCGCGGCTCGCGGAGATCGGGATCGACGGGACGGTACTCGCCTTCGCGCTCGGGACGTCGCTCCTCACGGGCATTCTCTTCGGCCTGGCTCCGGTGGCGCACGCGACGCGGCGCGACGTCGTGACCGGTTTGAGGGAGGAGGACCGCGGCGCCACCGCGGGGCGGGCACGCCTCCGCTTCCGCACGGGCCTTCTGGTGGCCGAGGTCGCGCTCGCGCTCGTACTGCTCGCCAACGCGGGCCTCCTGCTGCGGAGCTTCGCGCGGCTAACGAGCGTCGACCCCGGCGTCGACCCGCGCAACGTCCTGATCGCGCAGGTACAGCTCCCCGATCGAGCGTATCCGAGCGAGGCCCGCCGGCGTGCAGCGTTCGACGAGCTGAGGCGGCGCATCGGCGCGCTCCCCGGCGTCGAGGGCGCCGCGCTCTCGACCGACATCCCGCTGTCGTCCACCTGGCAGAGCAGCGTGACGGTCGAGGGGGGGCAGGCCGGCCAAGGGCCGGAGCCGTTCGTCAACGGGGTGATCGCCAGCCCGGAGTACTTCCGCACGATGCGGATGCGGCTCCTCGCTGGTCGCGGCCTCGAATCCGGCGATGCGGAGGGCCGTCCGAGGGTCGCCGTCGTCAGCGAGACGGTGATGCGTCGCCTCTTCGGCGGCCGGAGTCCCGTCGGTCGACGGATCGGGCTGGGCGAGGCCGACAGCGCCTGGATGACGATCGTCGGCGTCGTCAACGACGTGAAGGATGACGGCCTGGCGCGGGAGACGCGGGGAACGATGTACGTGCCGCTCGCGCAGTGGAGCGCGCGCTCGCTCTGGCTCGCGGTGCGAACCCGCGTCCCCGCGGACCGCGTCGTGCCACTCCTGCGCCGCGAGCTGGCGGCCGTGGACGACCGGGTCCCGCTCGCGCACGTCCAGACGATGGAGGAGGCGATCGCCGGGTCCCTCGGTCGGCCGCGGTTCTCGATGCTGATGCTCGTCGTGTTCGCGTCGCTCGCGCTCCTGCTGGCGGCCGCTGGCATCTACGGCGTGATCTCGTACAGCGTCGCGCAGCGCACGCACGAGATCGGCGTGCGCGTGGCCCTCGGCGCGCGCGGCGCCGACGTGCTCGGGATGGTGATCCGACAGGTAGTCGCACTGACGCTCGCGGGAATCGCGATCGGCAGCGC
>JBHELH010000119.1:0-39597 GCA_046263215.1 Gemmatimonadaceae bacterium
TATCCCCCTCGAGCTAGGCAGGTCGCTCACGTGTTACGCACCCGTCCGCCGGTTGGGTAGAGTTGCCCCCACCCCCCCGCGACTTGCATGTGTTAAGCACGCCGCCAGCGTTCGTCCTGAGCCAGGATCAAACTCTCCAATAGAGAAGTTCGCATAGCTCTCAGATTCAAATCGCTGTCGCACGCTGTCGCGTGAGACAGCGTGTCCGAATCACAGAATGTTTTCGGTCTGAACTCTCCCCGGTGCCCCGATACGGCGCCGGATCAACGAGTCCGCCTCGCACATCCTTTCCAAAATCGATTGTCAAAAAGCTTGGTGTCGCATCAGCGACAGCCTTTGACTTTATCTCATTCGCGAGGCGTCGTCAAGGCCACGCGCGTCCTTTCTCCGAATCTGCAGCACCGAAGCCGGCGTCGCTCGCCGAGTCGTTCACATCAGCAGCTAACTGCTGATCTTGACGCCGCTTACGGCCGCCAGCCCCGTTGCCGAGACACGAAGAATAATCAGATTTTTACGCGTCGCAAGGTTCTACCGAAGAGGTCGCCACGCGCCGCGGACCTAGCCCCTCCACAACGCCTGGCCACTCATACGACACGCAAGGGGGACCCTCCTCGAGAGTCCCCCTTTGGGCGTTCACTGCGGCGCATAACCCGCGCCTGCCATGGGCCGTGTAGGAATCGAACCTACAACCTAGCGATTAAGAGTCGCTTGCTCTGCCAATTGAGCTAACGGCCCGCTCCCATCGGCCTCGCATTGGTGCGCCAGGAGGGACTCGAACCCCCGACCCACAGCTTAGAAGGCTGTTGCTCTATCCAGCTGAGCTACTGGCGCCTCGTCACGTGGCGGGACGTCCACTCCGACTGAACCCTGGCGAGCGTCCCGCGGCGAGGTCGGGGCGCCCGGATTTGAACCGGGGACCTCCTGCTCCCAAAGCAGGCGCGATACCAGGCTACGCTACGCCCCGCGAACAGCCACTGAATTTAGCCCACACCGACGCGAAGGTCAACCGACACCGGCGATTGCACGGATGAGCGCGCCAAACGCGCGCCCCCGATGACTCAACTCCTCCTTCTCCGACACGCTCAGCTCCGCGAACGTACGTCCGGTTCCGGCGGCGACGAAGTAGGGGTCGTACCCGAACCCACCCGCCCCTCGCGGCTCGTCGACGATCACGCCGAGCGCCTCGCCACGTCGAGTCAGCTCGCGCGTTCCGGCCACGTACGCCGCTACGCAGACGTACCGGGCGCGCCGCTCCGCGACACCTCGCAGGCTCTGGAGGAGCAGCGCGTTGTTCGCCTCGTCGAGGTCTCTTCCGCTCAGGTCGGTGCGCCCACTCCAACGCTTGCTCCGCACGCCGGGACGACCTCCGAGGCCGTCCACTTCCAGTCCCGAATCGTCGGCGACTACGGGCATCCCGATTCGTCGATGGAAGTAACGCGCTTTCGCGAGCGCATTCTCCTCGAACGTCTCGTACCGCTCGAGCAGCTCTTCCTCGGCGCTTTCAGAGATCCCGAGCTCGGCGAGGTCGGCAACGGAAAGTCCCGCCGCACTGAACATCGGTCTCAGCTCCCGTAACTTC
Organism: Gemmatimonadaceae bacterium; assembly: GCA_046263215.1. Taxonomy (GTDB): domain Bacteria; phylum Gemmatimonadota; class Gemmatimonadetes; order Gemmatimonadales; family Gemmatimonadaceae; genus JBHELH01. The sequence continues at coordinate 1,580 of JBHELH010000119.1, forward strand.
CCCGCGCTACGAGTCGCGATCACGATCGTGCCTGGAGCGGGTGCGACCCTCAAGCGGCAAGCGCGTGGCGCTGCGCCTGATCAAGGGTCCGAACGCCAGCCTCGGCCAGCTCGAGGAGTGCGTCGAGCTCCTGGCGCGTGAACGTTCCGTGCTCGCCGGTTCCTTGAACTTCGACGAATCGCGCCTCGCTGCTCATGACGACGTTCATGTCGACGACTGCCGCCACATCCTCCGCGTAGTCGAGATCGAGGCGCGGCTCGCCGCCCACGACGCCGACGCTGACACCCGCCACGCGGCGGCGCACCGGGGACGTCCGAAGCATGGCGCGCTCCACCATCCAGTTGAAGGCATCGACAACGGCGACGGCCGCGCCCGTGATCGCTGCCGTGCGGGTGCCGCCGTCCGCTTGGAGGACGTCGCAGTCGACGCGAACGGTGTATTCGCCGAAGCGAAGGTCATCCAGCATCGCGCGTACGCTGCGTCCGATCAACCGTTGAATCTCCTGCGTGCGTCCGCCGAGCTGCTGCCGCTCGCGGGGAGTGCGCGTCCGCGTGGCGCGTGGAAGCATGGAGTACTCCGCCGTCAGCCACCCGGCGCCGCTTCCCCGCCTCCACGCGGGAACTCCCTCCTCGACTGACGCCGTGCAGAGGACGCGAGTTGCCCCGAAGGACACGAGGCAGGAGCCTTCCGCATAGGTCGCAACTCGCCGCTCGAGCGCGACGGGGCGCATTTGGGTTGGCGCGCGGCCGACGCGCGCGACGTTAGCCGGGTTCTCCACGAAGCCTCTCGATGATCGACGTAGTCGACTGACCGGGCGTGATCGGCACCACGGCGACCCGACCGCCCCACGCAGTCACCTCGCGGGCGCCGACGATGGTCGCTTCGCTGTAGTCCCCGCCCTTCACGAGGACGTCCGGGCGCAGGTGACGGATGAGCTCCAACGGAGTGTCTTCGTCGAAGACAACGACCGCGTCGACCGGCTCGAGGGCGGCGAGCACGTAACTGCGCTCCGCTTCTGCTCGCACGGGACGGTCCGGCCCTTTGAGCCGACGGACGGAGCGATCGCTATTAACGCCGACGACAAGCGCGTCCCCGTGGCGGCGCGCCCCGATCAGGACGTCGACGTGTCCCCGGTGGATGAGATCGAAGACGCCGTTGGTGAATACGAGTCGGCCGCGGAGGCGCGTCCGCCAGGCGGCGGCCTCGGCCCACGTCATCAGCTTTGCGGCGGGTTCGCGCACACCGCCCGTCAATAGCTTCCCTCGGCGTGCGGCGAAAACTGGACTGTTCGGACAAAGCCCGGCAGCTCGACGCGCTCCCAATACGTTGCGGAGATGTCGATGCGGCGCGCGCGGTCATCGCGCCGGACGGTGACGCTGCGAGCGCCGCCCGGCAGGCCGAGCGAATCGGCAACCGACGTCAGCCGCCGGACGATCGCCTGGTCCGTGCGCATCTGCGCGAAGCGCACCTCCTGTTGCATCGCATCCTGGTACCGGTAGAAGCGCCAGTAGATCTCACCGATGTTGATGCCGACGTAAAGCGCCGCGGTCAGCAGCAGGAGCAGCGAGACGAGGCAGCCAAGAGAGGCCCTCCCGCTCGCTCCAGTCACCACTGCGACTGCGCCCCCTCGACAACGTCGCTGACGATCTTCCGCAGGGCCGCGAGCCGGCCGTCGGCTTCGGCGCGCTCCGCGTACTCGCCTTCGGCGCGCAGGCCGCGCCGCTGCCAGAGCACGCGACCGTTCGACTGGTCCAGGATCTCGATGTCGATCGTAACCTGCAGCTTCCGCCGCGCGCTGACGGCCTGCTGTGGATCCGCGCTGAAGCCGACGGGAATGTCCACGTCGTAGGTCTTGATCGTCCCGCGGACCAGCGCATCGGCCGTCGCCTCGGCGCCTTCGCGAACGCCGAGGCGGACGCGGAGCTCGCGGCGCAGCAACTCGAAGAGCTCGCGCTGGAGTTCCGGTGATGCGGTCTCGTTCTCGAAAGGAAGCACGGCGATCGTGCGGATGTGCGCCGGAAGTCCTCCGCCGACGAAGCCGTACCGGACGCCGCAACCGCCGAGCGTGAGGATCAGCGCGAGGCTAAGGGCGCCAAATCGTCGCATCGAAGGGCGAAGCCTCCTCGACAATGCGGTCCACCACGAGCGTCAGATCGCGGCGTGCGGTCTCGTGGCGATACCGCACGCGGGTGGGCGTGGACCGCTCGACCCACTCCGTGACCCGGTCGCCCGCGACGCGGTCGAGCCGGACGAGCGTGTCGCCACGGAAGGTAACGCGCCAAGCCGGTGGTGCGCCAACGTCGGCCCGGAGCATGCCGTTGTCGACGCGCACGGTCGTGTCGGCGGCCGCGGGGAGAGCCAATCGGCCCAGGGCGGCCCAGAGGAGGGGCGCAGGAGGGATGAGTCGCCGGACGAAGTCGCCGCCCGGTACGAGCACCGACTGGCCGATCAACACGGCGCGCCCGCCGCCGAGCCCACCGCCGACAAAGAAGTCAAGCCGCGCGCTGTCCGGGGGCGCGAGCCGCGCAACGCCCTCACCTCGCACCAGGAAGTCCGGATCGCGGAGCTCCCACGTGAACACGACACGCCGGTATCCGGCCGGCAGCTCCGCTCTCGGCAGTCTGACCGGGGAGGGCGCGCCGGTGAGCGGTCGGAGCTTCGGCGCGCACGCGGCGGCCGCGAGGCCGGCCGCGAGCAGCGCCGACCAGCTGGCCATGCGGTGGCATCGTTTCATCCGCCTAGCCCCCGCTGCAGTCGGAGGCGCCCAGCTTCTCGAGTTGGCGGCGGAAGTCGTCGGGCAGCGCCGTCGGACGCCCGCGGCGGTCGAGCGAGACGAGTGCGGTGCGCGCTGACGCGAGTCGCTCGCCCGAATCGGCGTTCGTGATCACGTAGTCGAAGGTAACCGCGCGAGAGCGGACTGCGGCGAGAGTCGTCTCCACACGTATCAGGTCGTCGTAGCGCGCCGCGGCGTGGTACCGGATCGCGACGTCGGACACGGCGAGCAGAACGCCGCGGCGCTCCAGCTCCGCATACGTGTGCCCGCTCACCCGAATGAAATCAGTCCGCCCGATCTCGCACCACACGAGGTAGTTCGTGTGGTACACCACCCCCATCTGGTCGGTTTCCGAGTACCGCACGCGGAACTCGGATGTGGTGGAATGCGGCATTCGGAGGTCAGACGAGCTGCTCACACCAGGCAACGTCGCTGCCGGGTCGCGGCGCGCGCCATTCTGGCGCAGCGCGATTGTAAAGATAGGCGCCCTGGGCTAACATGTGCGCGTGTTGCCGGCGCCCTGCTACATCTTCTCGGACGCGCACCTCGGCGTCGCGCCGCCGCAGGTCGAGCGGGACGTCCTGGATTTCCTGCGCTCGCTCCGTCACCACGCCGGGTCGCTGGTCATCAACGGCGACCTGTTCGACTTCTGGTTTGAATGGCGACACGTCATTCCGCGGCGTGCCTTCCGCGTGCTGGCGGCGATGGCGGACCTTCGCGAGGCCGGCGTGCGCATCGTCATGATCGCCGGGAATCACGACTGCTGGGGCGGCGACGTGCTGCGCCGCGACGTCGGCGTGGAGTATCGCCTGGGCGCGTGGACCGGGACACTGGCCGGGTGGCGGACCCTCGTCGAGCACGGGGACGGGTTGCGGGAGGTCGAGGACCGCGGGTACCGGCGGTGGCGCCGCGTGCTGCGCCACCCGGCCGCGGTGCGTGCGTTTCGTTGGCTGCACCCGGACTGGGGCAGCGCGCTCGCGCGGCGGACGTCAGATGCGAGCCGCGCCCGGCACAACGCCGACGAGGACGCCGGCCTGCGCGCGGCAGCGCGGTCGGTTCTCGCCACCAACCCTGGCCTTCAGCTCGTCGTGTACGGCCACTCGCACATGGCGGCGCTCGAGCGCCTCCCCGGCGGCGCGGTCTACGCGAACGCCGGCGCGTGGCTCACAGAGCCGACGTACGTGCTGGTCAGCCCCGAGCGCGTGTCGCTGCGGCGGTGGGATGGCTCACCCGAAGGCGTGGAGCTCGACCGCGTCGAGCGCGCGGCCGAGAAAGCGCTGCCCTAGCCGTAAGAACTGGCTGGAGTCGTCGGAGGCGATGAAACGGCGCAGCGGCTCACCGCCGGGCGGCGCTTCGATTCTCCGATCGGCAAGGAGCCGGCGCGTCTCGGACGCAGTTTCAGCGGCGCTGTCGATGAGCCGGACGCCGTCACCGAGGATGTCGGCAATCACCGGCTTCAAGAGGGGGTAATGCGTGCAGCCGAGAACGACGGCGTCGACTCCAGCGTCGGCCAGCGGTTGGAGGTACTCTCTCGCAACGAGTCGCGTGGCCTCCTTGTCGGTCCAGCCCTCTTCGACCAGCGGAACGAACAGCGGGCACGGTTGTACGGTAATGCGGGCATCGGGTGCGAGCTCGCGGATCGCGCGCTCGTAGGCCCCCGATCGGATGGTTCCGGCAGTGCCGATGACACCGACGGCGCCCGTAAGCGTTGCCGCGGCGGCGGCGCGGGCGCCGGGCTCGATGACTCCAATGACCGGAACGCGCAGCTCCGCCCGAAGCGTTGTCAGGGCGTGTGCCGTCGCCGTGTTGCAGGCGATGACGAGAGCTTTCACTCCTTGGGCTTCGAGGAACGAGCCGATCTCGCGGCTGTAGCGTCGCACGGTGCTCGGCGCTTTCGGCCCGTACGGTACTCGCGCCGTGTCGCCGAAGTAGATCAGACCCTCTGCCGGCAACTGTCGCATCAGCTCACTGGCCACCGTGAGCCCGCCGAGCCCGGAGTCGAAGACGCCGATCGGCGCGGGACTGCCGTTCACCAGCGAAAGCGCGCGGAGATCGACGCGCCACGCCCGGCGCGGTACAGCCCGACGTGCGCCGGTACATCCCACAGGTGCGCCGCGACGAAGGCATCGGCGGCGGCGATGATGTGGTTCGCGACGAGGGCGGCGATCCAGTCCTCGAGGTGCGCGCGGCGCGCGCGCACGAGCGCTGACGAGTAACGGGGGGATTGGTAGATCGTGTCTGGCGCGCCACTGATGGGGTTGACGAAGTACAGCGCGACGCTGTCGTCCTCGAAGCGACGGGCCTCGCGGAGCTCACGCGCCGATTCGCCGACCATGAGCACCCCGATCGCCTCCGTGAGGATGAATAGCGCCGAGGCATTGGGGCGGCCGAGCACCGACTGCGCGTAGCCGGGCGCGACGAGCGACGCGACGAACGCGCGGCGCGGCGAGAGCGGCGGCCGCGTGGCGCGCGCTGCGGCGGCGCGGGCGCTGTCCGCGCGTTGCGCATGCGCATTCCGCGCCGGCGCCACGGCGGCGAGCAGCAGGGCCAGGCAGGCGGCGGCCGGCGAGGCATTGCGGGGGTCAGCGAGGAATCTCAGTGCCATGAATGGTGCTCGGAGCGGGGCGCGAGTTGGCGTGGTGGCGGGAGTGTATGGGAATCGAACCCACCCAGGACGCGAGGCGTCCCGCAACGGTTTTGAAGACCGCGGGAGCCACCAGGCCCCCTCCACCCCCGTTCCCCTCAGTCGACCGCCAAGCTCCGTTCCTGCGCCGCCACGACTTCGCCGATCTCCGTCGCACCGGGCACGGCGGAAAGATACTCGGCCACGCGCGCGGCGGGCAGCGAGACGAGCAGACCCCCCGACGTCTGTGGGTCAACGAGCAGCGCACGATCGATCTCGTCGGCTCGGCCCCAGTCGACGAGCGGGTCGAGGTACGCGCGGTTTCGCTCACCGCCGCCCGTCCCGATTCCGCGCTCTGCCGCGGCGCGCGCGCCCGGCAGGATGGGCACGGCGGCGGCGCGAATTCGCAGACTGACGCCGCTCGCACGTGCGATGTGCGACGCGTGGCCGAGCAGCCCGAAGCCCGTCACGTCGGTGGCGCAGCGCACGCCGACGGCGCGGGCGGCGTGACTCGCGGTGCGGTTGAGCGTGGTCATCGTGTCGATGAGGACGCGCTCGTCGTCGGCGGCGAGATCGCCTCGCTTTGCCGCGGTGGCGAGCAGACCCGTCCCGATCGGCTTGGTGAGCACGAGCCGCTGACCCGGTGTCGCGTGCGCGTTCGTGAGGATGGCGCGCGGGTCGACGCGGCCTGTGACAGCGAGGCCGAACTTGACCTCGTCGTCGATGACGGAGTGCCCGCCGACAACGACCGCGCCAGCCTCGCGAATTTTGTCATCGGCACCGCGAAGGATCTCGGCAAGCACCTCGAGCGGGAGCTTGCCGGACGGAAAGCCGACGATGTTGAGGGCGGTCATCGGCTCGCCGCCCATCGCGTAGACGTCGGAGAGCGCATTCGCGGCGGCGATCTGCCCGAACGTGTACGGATCGTCGACGATCGGCGCGAAGAAGTCGACCGTCTGCACGAGTGCCAAGTCGTCGGAAACGACGAAGACGCCCGCGTCGTCGAAGGTGTCGAGGCCGACGAGGAGGCGGGGATCGGCGTGCCGTGGCAGCGCCGCGAGGGCGCGCGTGAGGTCGCCCGGACCCAACTTGCCGGCTCAACCGGCGCAGCGCGCGAACGCCGTCAGCCGGAAGAGCTCCGAGCGCGTCTTGGAGGAGGACGCGAAGTTGTCCGGCGGGACCGGCGTGTCGGCCGCGTGTCGGGTGGTCACGCGAGAGCCGCGATGGCGTCGATCTCGACGAGCACGCCGCGCGGGAGCGCGGCGACCTGCACCGTCGAGCGGGCGGGGCGGGCAGAGCCGAGTACCCGCGCGTACACTTGGTTGACAGCAGGGAAGTCGTTCATGTCGTGAAGAAAGACGGTGGTCTTCACGACCGAGGACCACGACGCCCCCGCCGCCCCGAGCACGGCGGCGAGGTTCGCGAGCACTCGTTCGGTCTGCGCCGCGACGTCCCCCGTGACGACCTGACCGGTGGCCGGATCGAGCGCGATTTGGCCCGCCGTGAAGAGAAAGCCGTTCGCCGCGACCGCTTGCGCGTACGGGCCGATCGCGGCGGGCGCCCGGTCAGTGTCAACTGCGCGAAGTGTCACTCCGGTGTCCTCCGTAACATCCCGTCCCGACGAGCTGCGACCGCGGCGGCCGCCTGGCGCCGCCGGCATCATAGCCCGTTGGGGACCGGGGCCGCCAGCCCGAAGAGCCGTTCGGCGTTTTGACTCACTTGCTCACCGATCACGACAACGTCGGTCTCGCGTGCTGCGGCGAGGCGTGCGATCGTGAAGCTGACATAGGCCGGCTCGTTGCGCTTCCCGCGGTGCGGGACGGGGGCGAGGTACGGCGCATCCGACTCGGCGAGGAGCCGATCGGCCGGCACGAGCCGGATGAGTGAATCATCGGTCCACTTCCGGAACGTGACGATGCCGCTGAAGGAGACATACCATCCTGCCGCGAGAGCCAACTCGGCGAGGGCGTGCGACCCGGTGTAGCAATGGAGGACGCCGACAACGCCGGCGGCCCCCGCGTCGGCGACCATGGCGCGCATGTCGTCCTCGGCCTCGCGCGTGTGGACTACCACCGGGCGTCTCGCGTCGGCGGCGAGCTCGATTTGCGCGCCGAAGGCCTCGAGCTGGCGTGCACGCGGGGAGTGGTCGTAATGGTAATCGAGGCCGCACTCGCCGACTGCGACTGCCCCGGCGGCGATCGCCTCACGGATGCCGGCGAGGTCGCGCTGGCGGTCGAACCGCGCGGCGTCGTGCGGGTGGACGCCGGCCGTGAAGAACACGAACGTCGGATGGCGCGTCGAGAGGGTGGCCGCGCGCTCCGCCGCCGCAAGCGATTCGCCGATGCAGACGACCGCGCGGGCTCCGCTGTGGCGCGCCCGCTCCACGACCGCCTCGCGGTCCGCGTCGAACGCGGGGTCGGCGAGGTGGGCGTGACTATCGATGAACGTGGCCATGCCAGGTCGCGAGGCCGGCCGGGGCGCGGCGGGCGCGCCGCGTGATCAGCGCACGCCCGCGGGGTCCTGCGCGCGCGCCTGGCGCTGACGCTCGGCGGCGAGTGCGCGGATGGTGCCCTTCGACTCGCCACCCTGGCGCGGCCATCTGCGCTCGATGAAGAGCAGCAGCGGCGATGCGACGTAGATCGAGCTCAACGTCCCGACGACGATCCCGAAGAGCAGCACCCAGGCGAACGGCCGCAGCACGCCACCGCCAAAGATCACGAGGGCGAGCAGGCACGCGATGACCGTGGTGCCGGTCATGACCGTCCGCGGCAGCGTCTCGTTCACGGCGCGGTTCAGCGTGTCGCGCATCGGAACGCGCTGGCCCTGTCGCAGCAGCTCGCGCACGCGATCGAAGACGACGACTGTATCGCTCAAGGAGTATCCGATCACGGTCAGAATGCCGCCGACGACGAAGAGCGTGATCTCGATCTGCATGTACTTGATGAACGCGAATGTGGCGACGATGTCGTGCATGTTCGCCAGAACGGCGGCGACCGCGAACCGCCACTCGAAGCGGATCGCAAGGTAGATGAGCGAGACGGCGAAGGAGATGAGCATCGCGATCGTCGCGTTGCGCGCGAGCTCGTCCCCGACACGTGCCCCGATCGCCTCGGTGCGGACGACGCGGAAGGCGTTCGGGCCGAAGCGGCGCTGGAGGGCGGTTTCGATCGCGGCGGCGACGGACGTGCCGCGCTGGCCCTGACGCTGGACGTGCTCGGGTTCCTGCGCTCGCACGACGACGTCGCGCGGCGATCCGAACGTCTGGACCTCGACGTCGCCCACGGCCTGAGTAGCCGTGGTCCGGACGACGGCCAGCTCGGGCGGGTTCCGGAACTGTAGCTGCACGAGTGTTCCGCCCGTGAACTCGATGCCGAACCCGAACCCGGACACGATGATCCAGATGATGCCGGGAATGAGGAACGCGATGAGGATCGCCGTCGCCAGCCGCCAGCGGCCGATGAAGTCGATCTTGGTGTCGTGCAGGATCCGCAGCATCAGATGCTCAGGGTTTGGGCGCCCCGCGAGCGCGACAGCCATACCAGGAAGAGCGTACGAACGACGAACACGGAGCTGATCATCGACGACGCGACGCCGGCGATCAGCGTCACCGCGAAGCCTCTGACGGGACCGGTGCCGTACTGATACAGGACGGCGGCGGTGAGGGCCGTCGTCACGTGTGTATCGACGATCGCCGACCAGGAGTGCTTGAAGCCCTCGTCGACGGCCGTGCGCACGGTCTTCCCTCGTTCGAGCTCCTCCCGGATACGCTCGAACTGGAGGAAGTTGGCGTCGACCGCCATGCCGATTGACAGGATGAAACCGGCGATTCCGGGCAACGTGAGCGCCGCGTCCACGGCGGCGAGGAAGCCGAGCGTCGTGATTGCGTAGAACGCCAGACCGCCGACGGCGAGTACGCCAGAGAACCGGTAGTAAGCCACCATGATCACGACGACGAGCGCGAGACCAAGCAGGCCGGCCTGGATTCCGTCGCGGATCGCGTCCTCCCCGAGGCTGGGCCCGATCGTGCGAACCTCCGCCACGCGCAGCGGCACGGGGAGCGCTCCGGCCCGGAGCACGAGCGCGAGATCCTGCGCCGCCTGGAGATCCTTGCCGCCCATGGTAATCTGGCCGCGCGTACCGATCGCGCTCTGGATCACCGGAGGGCGGCCCATCACGACCTTGTCGAGCACGATCGCCATGTAGTCGCCGATGTGGCGTCCCGTCTCAGCGCGGAAGCGGCGACCGCCTTCGTTGTTCAGCTCGAACAGGACGAGCGTGCCGTCAATCGGGTCCTGGTTCGGACGGGCGTCGACGAGGTAGTCACCCGTGATGATGGGTCGGGCGTCGACGACGTAGACGGCGTCGTACGCCTTGCCATCGATGATCGTCGAGTCGTTGCCGAACAGGATCTCTTTCGCTGGCGGCAGCGCGGCCTTGATCTCGGGCATGGCCAGATAGCGACGCAGCTCGCTCGCCCGGGCTGCCTCGACGTAATACTCGCCGGGTATACCACCCTGCGTCAGCAGCCGGGAGAACGCCCCACCCTGCGCGGCGAGAGCCAGCGAATCGGCCTGCGCTTTGGCGCTATCCGCTCCCTTCCCCGCGTGCGCCGCGGTGTCGCTCAGCAGACCCTCTAGCGCCTTGGATCCTTGCGTCCCCGCCGCGGCGCCTCGCGTGGCCGCAGCTGTGCCGACCCCCTTCTCGCGCAGAATCCCGTCGAGTCGCGGCAACGCGCGCTCCAGCGCTCGGGTCTCGTCGGTGATTCGAAACTCGAGGAATGCCTGCCCCTGTACCACCTGGATCGCGCGCTCTCGGTCGTCGATGCCGGGCAGCTCGACGATGATCCGATCGTCCCCGGCCTTCTGGACAACAGGCTCGGACACTCCGAACTCGTCGATTCGGTTGCGGACCACCGTCAGCGCGAGCTCGATCGCGTTGGCCTTGTCGGCGACAGCGCGCTGGGAGTCGTCGACCTCCAGGGCGAGGTGCATCCCGCCGTGGAGGTCGAGCCCGCGTCGAAGTGGGATGCGTCGCTGGGTGGTGTCGAAGAAGGTGCCGTCTGGCCGACGCAGTCGCACGTCGACGTCGCGCGGGAACAGAGCCCACACCGACGCAAGCACAAGGGCGCCGATGAGAAGGAGGCGGTACTTCAGGTTGGCCATGGAGCCACTACGGAGGAATGGTGGGGTCGTCGGCGGAACCCCTAACTGTACGCGAGTGAAGGATTTCGGTCAACGCGCGACGGGCGTCCCGCTCGTCGCGCGCGAGCTGCGCGACGAGCGCATCCGGCGAAGGGAAGCGAGTAGTGTCGCGAAGCCTGTTGACGAACTCGACGCGCACTCGTGCGCCGTAGAAGTCGTCGTCGGCGTCGAACAGATGCACCTCGAGCGCAACGGCCTCCTCGCCGAACGTCGGTCGCGGTCCGAGGTTCATCATCCCACCCCACGTCCCGCGGGGCGTGTCCACCGTCACCGCGTATACCCCGAACGGTGGCAGGAGTTTGCGCGGGGGCGGCTCCACGTTGAGCGTCGGGTACCCGAGCAGGCGGCCGCGGCGGGCGCCGGAGACGACTCTCCCGAGGACCGCGTAGCGGCGGCCGAGCGCGTCGGCGGCGGCGTCGAGATTCCCGGCCGCGACCGCGCGCCGGATTGCACTCGAGGAGATCGCTGTTCCGCCGGGTCCAACGACCGGTGGGACTACCTCCACCGCGAACCCGCGGGACTCGCCTAGCCGGCGCAAGGTCTCCACGTCACCCGACCGGCCGCGGCCGAACCCATGATCGTATCCGATTAGGAGCTCGCGCATGGCGTAGCGGGGACGCAACACGAAATCCACGAAGTGCTCGGCCGAGTAGCCGGCCAGCGTCGGCGTAAACCGCAGAATGGCGACGTGTGCGAGGCCGGTTTCGGCGAGCATAGCCAGCCGCTCGGCCCCCGGCGCGAGCAGCCGGGGAGCGGTGGCCGGGCTGAGTATCTCGAGCGGGTGTGGGTCGAACGACACAACGAGTGCTGTCAAACGAGCGTCGCTCGCGCGGCGCAACAACCTACCGAGCACCGCCTGGTGTCCGCGATGAATGCCGTCGAACGTTCCGACCGTTAGGACACTGTCGCCGAGCGCGGGCAGGCCCGCCGTCACCGGTCTAGAGCGCTCGAAGCACGAGCCGCGGTCGCCAGGAGTCGCCGTCGCGATCCGCAATGGCGACGAGCCCTCCATCGCTGGCGACCAGTGCGGCGCGCGACCCGTGCGTGGTGGCGGGAACAGGCTCTCCATGCGCGACGCGGGCGGCGTCGCGGTCGCTCAGCTCCTGGGCGGGGAGGCCCGGAACGGCGGCAAGCGGGGGGATCACCACGGCGTCGCCGGCCCGCAATTCGTCGAGGCCGACGGCGTCGGCGACGTCGAAATGCCCGCTGCGCAACCGACGAAGGGTGAGCAGATGGGCCGCGCTGCCGGCAAGGACGCCGACGTCGCGAGCGAGGGACCGAACGTACGTCCCGCCGCTGCAGGTGATCGTGACGTCCCAGTGCGCCGCGGTGTGCGAGTGGACGTCCCAGCGGTGGACGACGACGGTGACGGGCGAGAGGTCCAGAGGGGTGCCGCGCCGGGCGGCCTCGTAGGCGCGCACGCCGGCTACCTGCTTCGCAGAGTACGCGGGCGGCACCTGTTCAACGGGTCCAGTCAGTTGCGCGATGGCATCGGCGACGCGCGAGTCCGCCGGTAGGGCCGCTTCGCGCAGCACCGCACCAGTCGGGTCGCCGGTGTCGGTCTCGACGCCGAATCGGATCGTCGCTTCGTAAACCTTGGGCTCGCCTTCGACGTACGGCTGGAGTCGCGTGGCGCGTCCGACCAGCAGCACGAGCAGGCCGGTGGCGAATGGGTCGAGCGTCCCGGTGTGGCCGATTCGGTGCGTGCCGAGGGCTCGTCGCGCAACGGCGACGACGTCGTGCGACGTCATCCCCTCAGGCTTGTCGACGAGGACGATGCCGTCAACCGCGCTGTTCCTCATCGCCCGGCGGCGGCGGCCGCAGCTCGGCCAGCAGCGCTTCGATCTTGGCGGCGCGGGCGATGCTCTCGTCGTACTTGAAGGTGATCTCGGGGGCGACGCGCAGCCGCAGTGCGCGACCGACGCGAGAGCGCAGGTGCCCGGCGGCGCTTTCCAGACCCTGGAGCGTCGCCTGCCGCTCCTCGTCCGAGCCCATGATGCTGACGTAAACCTTCGCGTGACGCAGATCGCGCGTCACGTCGACTCCGGTAACGGTGACGAGGCCGACGACTCGCGGGTCTCTGACGTCCTCGGCGAGAAACGTTGCGACCTCTTCGCGGATTCCTTCGGCAACGCGCTCCGATCGTCGGTGTTCTGCGGCCATTAGAGAAAGCTCGTGGCGGTGTCCACGACGCGGCAGAGCGGGCTGGCGGCCACGAGCCGGTCGACGGCCTCGAGAACCGACTGGGCGTGTCGACGATCAGTCGAGACGAGGCAGACGGTCACCTCCGCCGACTGCCACGCGTCGTGTCGACCCGTCTCCGCAACGGACACGTTGAACTCGTTGTGCAACCGGTCCTTGAGGCTCTTGATGACGGACCGCTTGTCCTTAAGCGAGTGCGCTCCCGCGAGATGTAGCTCGAAGGAGCGCATTGCGATGACCATCGATCACGCCGGCGGGCCGGCGTCGTCCAGCGTACGGGCGACCTCCTCCGTCCGGTAGCACTCGATGACGTCGCCGACCTTGATGTCGTTGAAGTTCTCGATGCCGATGCCGCACTCGAAGCCTTCGCGGACCTCGCGCACGTCGTCCTTGAAGCGGCGGAGCGACGCGATCGTGCCGTCGTAGACCTCGACGCCCTGACGCACAATGCGCACGCGACCCTGCCGGTTAATAACGCCGCTCCGGACGTAGCAGCCGGCGATGACGCCGATCCTCGGTACCTTGAACGTCTCGCGCACCTCCGCCTCGCCGAGGATGACCTCGCGCTCCACGGGACGGAGCAAGCCGGTGAGCGCCGAGCGGACGTCGTTGACCGCTTCGTAGATGATGCGGTACAACTTGATGTCGACGCCCTCGCGCTCGGCGGCCGTGCGCGCGTTGTTGTCCGGGCGCACGTGGAACCCGACGATGATCGCGCCGGACGCCTTGGCGAGCAGGATGTCGCTCTCCGAAATGGCGCCGACGCCGCGGTGGACGATCTCGACCTGCACTTCGCCGGTCGAGAGCTGCGACAGGGCGTCGGCGAGCGCTTCGGCCGGACCGCCCTGGTCGGCCTTGATGACAATGCGCAGTGTCCGGCGGTCGCCAGCTTGCGCTTGCGCCATGAAGTCCTCGAGCGAGACGCCGGCCCGGCTGGTGCGGCGACTCTTCGCCTCGCGGTCGAGTCTCTGGCGGCGCTGCGCGAGGTCGCGCGACGCCGCGGCGTCGTCGACGACGATCAACTGATCGCCGGCTTGCGGCACGCCCTCGATCCCGAGCACCTGAACGGGGATGGCGGGCCCTGCCTCACGGACCTGCTTCCCGCGCTCGTCGAGCAACGCGCGCACGCGACCGGCGAACATGCCACAGATGAAGTCTTGCCCGACCTTGAGCGTTCCGCTCTGCACGAGTACGGTCGCGAGCGGACCCTTCCCAGGGTCAAGCTGAGCCTCGATCACCGTGCCGGTCGCGTGCCGCTGGGGGTTCGCCTTGAGGTCCAGGATTTCGGACTGGAGCAAGATCGCGTCGAGCAGCTGGTCGATGTTGGTGCCGCGCTTGGCGGAGATCTCGGCGGAGAGTACCTGACCGCCGAACTCTTCGAGGACGACGCCGTGGCTGAGCAGCTCCTGCTTGACGCGGGCCGGGTTTGCCTGCGGGAGGTCCACCTTGTTGATCGCGACGACGAGTGGCACGCCTGCGTTCCGGGCGTGCGAGATCGCCTCGATGGTCTGTGGCATCACCGAGTCATCGGCGGCGACGACGAGGACGACGATGTCCGTCACCTGCGCCCCTCGGGCGTGCATGGCCGTGAATGCCTCGTGGCCCGGCGTGTCGAGGAAGGTGATGCGCCGGCCATCCGGCATGGCGACGTGGTACGCGCCGATGTGCTGCGTGATCCCACCTGCCTCGCCGGCGACGACGTTCGCTTTACGCACGTAATCGAGCAGCGATGTCTTGCCGTGGTCGACGTGGCCCATGATGGTCACGACGGGCGGCCGCGGCCTGAGGTCGGCGGGCTGGTCCTCGGAGACACCCTCCTCGGTAACGTCAGCGAGGTACTCCTGCTCACGGACCGCCTGGAACCCGAACTCGCTCGCGATCAGCTCGATCTGGTCGAAGTCCAGGCGCTGGTTGATGGTGACCATCAACCCCAGGTTCTTGAACGCGAACGAGACGATCTCCGTAGGCGAGACCTTAAGGATCTGAGCCAGCTCGCTGACGGTGATGAACTCGTTGACGCGGACGGTTTTCTTCTCGCGCTCGGCGGCTTCGGCGCGCAGGGCGGCTTGCTCCTCGCGGAGCGCGTCGCGGCGCAGGTCGGACGTCGCGCGCCGCTGCGGGCCGCCGCGGAGCGCGGCCATCGTCTTCGAGATGTTCGCGTCAACGGCCTCGCGATCGACGGCGCCACGCTTGCCCTTCTTGCGCCGGCCCCGGTCGCGATCAACGACCGTGGTGCCACCAGGGCCCTTGTCGTCGCGACGGGGTGGCGGCTGACTGCCGCTCGGCGCCGCGGACGCGACTGGGCGTGGGGCGAACGGCGTGCCGCTGGCGACCGGTCGCGGACGCGGGGCGCCGGGCGTAATCGGACGGGGGCGCGGGCGATCGACACCGAGCCCTCCCGCGCCGGCGCCGGGGCCCGGCCGCGCCGGGGTGTACGGCATCCCGGAGGGGACCGTCCGCCCGTCGCGAATCGAATCGCCGGCGCGGCCAGGCACGGCGCTGACCTCGGTGGCGTCGCCGGAAGGCGCGATGGTCGCCGCAGCCGCTCGGTCGATGGCCGGGATGTCGGCGGCTGGTTCGGCGCCGGGCAATTCCACGATCGGCGCGCCCTGATGCTCGGGCGCGCCGGGTTCTGCAGTCGGATGCGGCACTTCGGCCGGCGCGTCGACCGCCGCTGAGGCCCCATCGGGCGCGCCAACGAGCGGCATGCCGGTTGACGCGTCGACCGTCACCTCGGCTTCGACGGCGGCCGTCTGGACCTCCGCCTTGCGGCGGCGGCGGACGGCGCCCTCGACCGGGGCGGGGGCCGGCGATGGCGCGGCCTCGACCGCGGCGGTACGGCGGCTCCGCCGCGCTGGCGCCGCTGCGGCAGCCTGACGCTCGGCGCGAACCCGCTTTTCGCGCTCCCAGCGCGCGCGAACGCGCGCCACTTGGTCGTCGCTGAGCACCGTAGCTTGGCCGCGCACGGGTACGTCCATCTTGCGGAGGAGGTCGATCACCTCATCCGTTGAAATCCCGAACTCGCCGGCCATCTCTTGCACGCGAAGCTTGCTCAAACACCCCTCCTGTCCGACTCCGCGACGGCCGAGTCACTCGACTCGACAATGTCGCGGATCCCTTTAGCCAACTGCCGGTCGACGATTCCGACCGCGGCCGTCGAGTCGCGGCCGACGGCGGCCCCGAGCTCAGCGGCGGTCACCACGTCCGCGAACCGGACGCCGCGCGCGCGGAGCAGTGGGACCAACTTGTCCAAACTGTTGTGCGACGCGTCCGGCGCAATGACCGCGAAGGCAAGTGTCCCCTTCTTCGCCGCCTGCCGCACCTGCTGCACCCCGACGACGGCGCCGCGGGCGCGCACGCCGAGTCCAATCAGTCGCAGGAGTCGCTGCCGCGCCACGTCATTCACGCCGCGGTGGTGTCCCCCGCCCCGCGCTCGGCGGCGCCCTCGCTCTCGGGCACGCCTTCCTCCGTCACCGCGGTAATCAACGCCATCAGGCGGTCTGCCTCCTCTGGCGCGATCCCGGGGAGGCGCAGGAAGTCCTCGCGCTCGAGATCGATGATGTCATTGAACGTGCGATAGCCCGCGTCCTCGAGGACCGCCACCACTGCGGGGGACAGATCCCCGATCTCCGCGAGGCGGACGTCCGCCATGTCCGGCTCCTCTTCCGGTAGTGGCGGGAACAACTGCTGCTCCCCAACGCGCTCGATCCACTCCCGGCTCGAGTACAGATCGATCTTCCAGCCGGTCAGCTCCGAGGCGAGGCGGACGTTCTGACCGTTGCGCCCGATGGCCAGGGAGAGCTGGTCCTCGTCCACGACCGCCTGGATTGTCTTGTTCGCGGGGTCGCTGAAAACGCGGGCGACGCGGGCCGGCGCGAGCGCGAGCTTCGCAAAGCGCTCGGGGTCGGGGGACCACGGCACGATGTCGATCCGCTCGCCACCGAGCTCGTTCACGACGGCCTGAACGCGTGACCCCTTGAGACCGACGCAGGCACCCACAGGGTCGATCGAATCGTCGCGCGAGAAGACGGCGATCTTGGTCCGGCTGCCTACCTCGCGGGCGCTGGCGCGGATCTCGACGATGCCCTGCTGGATCTCGGGGACCTCGAGCTTGAAGAGCGCCTTGACGAACATCGGGTCACCGCGGCTCAGGATGAGGCGCGGGCCTTTCGGCGTCTCCTCGACACGCTTCAGGACGGCGCGAATTGGCTCGCCCTGGTGGAAGTGCTCGCGGTGATTCTGCTCCCGGTAGGGAATGATTGCCTCGGCCTCGCGGAACTTGTTGAGCATGACGACGAGCTTGCCGCGCTCGATCTGCTGGACCTCGCCCGAGAGCAGCTCGCCGACGCGCGTCGAGAACTCATCGCGGATCTTCGTACGCTCGCCCTCGCGCACGCGCTGGATGATGCGCTGCTTCGCCGCCTGGACGGCGGCGCGGCCGAAGACCGCGAAATCGATCGGCTCCTCGAGCACGTCGCCGGGCTCGAAGCTTTCGTCGTACGCGCGCGCGTCCTCCAGCGAGATCTCCTTGCTCGGATCTTCGACCGTCTCGACGACGGTCTTCAGGAGCACGATTCGGATCTCGCCTTTGCCCTCGTCGATGTCGACCTCGGCCTGAACGTTGGCGCCGTACTTTTTGGCGAGGGCCGCCATGATGCCGTCTTGGAGGAGCGCGTGGAGCTCCGCACGATCGAGCTGCTTCGTGTTGGACAACTCCCGGACCGCTGCCAACATGTCCGTCGAACTGACCATCCAAGACCTCTCTTTTCAGTCTGCGACTTCGCCGCAGAGCGCCTAGATCCGAAACGCGAGCCGCGCCTCCTTGACGGAAGCCAGCGGCACACGGTGTAGCTGCCCGCGCGACGCCTCGAGCACGGCGACCTCGCCGCCCTCGGCGCCCTCGAGCCCGACGATCTTCGCCTCGAGCCGTTCGCCGTCCGAACCGGTTACGCTCGCCCAGCGGCCGACGAACCTGCGCCACTCCGACGGCGTGCGAATGACGCGCTCGCCCGGGGACGAGACCTGAAGGACGTAACGATCGCCAGCCAGTTCGGTCCCGTCGAGACGGCCCCCCAGCGCCCGCGATACGCGCGCGCAGTCGTCGACCGTCACGCCGGCACCGTCCCGCCGATCGATCCGCACCTCGATCACGGGGCGGGACCGCGTCCCTCCCCGCCGGAGCTCAACAAGGTCGAAGCCGGCCGCGTCAAGCTCTTCCGCCACAACGCGTTGCAGCTCGTCGTTCACGCGTCTTGCTAACTGTTCCCGGGCAACCTGCCAGAACAAAAAAATGTGGGGGCTCCCCCCACATTTCCACTCGCGGCACCGCTAGCCGCGCAGTACGACTGAACTTAGAGGCGCCTCAGGTCGCAGTCAAGGAAGCGACGGTCGCATACACTCACCGGTCGCGCACTCAGCAGTCTGCGATGAGCACCCCGAGCTGTCGGCCGTCGTCGCCCGCGCGATGTGAAAAGAACCGTTCGTTGTGGCACCGCGTGCATGCCGCGCTCACCGTCACGTGCCGAACACCCATCGCTCGGACCTGGTCGGCGATCACGGCCCGCAGGTCGACGGGAGTTGCACGCGCCGGGCGGGACCCGGTGAGCCGCTCATGCACGTCCGGGCTGACCTCGTAGCAGCGGCCGCAAATAGCCGGGCCGAGGTGCACACGAAGCTCGGCGGCGGGCCGCCTGCGCAGGGTGAGCGCGGCGATCCCCCGCTCGACGATGCGACCCGCCGTACCCCGCCAGCCGGAGTGCAGCAGCGCGCAGGCGCCGGACGGGTGCACGACGAAGATGGGCACACAGTCGGCGATCGACACCGCCATTGCGGTCCCGCGCTCGACAGCCGCGTGTCCATCGGCCTCGTCAGCGCGAAGCCACCCTTCCCAGCCGGTGCCGTGTACAAGCACTCGGGTGCCGTGGACCTGTCGCGCGGTTGCGAGCCGGGGCCCCCCGCTGCGGAGCTCCGCGCGAAGCGTGTCCCAGCGCGCCATCACGTCGCGCACCGGTTCGGCGCTGGCGGTGCTGAAGCTGCCGGCGTTGCGGCCGGTCGTGAACGCCCGGACGCCGTAGGGGGCGAAGTCCTCTACGACCTCGGCCGCGAGCGCGGTCACCGCGACCGACGCTCTTCGACGCGCTGGATGCGCGCGCCGAGCGCGTTCAAGCGCTCGTCGATCCGCTCGTACCCGCGCTCGATCTGCCGAACGTTGTCGATCACGCTGTCGCCCTTGGCCGCCATGGCGGCGATGAGGATGGCCATGCCGGCCCGGATGTCCGGTGATTCGACGCTCGCGGCGCGCAACTGCGTCGGGCCAATGACGACGGCGCGGTGCGGGTCGCAGAGGATGATCCGCGCGCCCATGCTTATCAGCTTGTCGACGAAGAACATTCGCGACTCGAACATTTTCTCGAACATGAGGATCACGCCCTCGCACTGCGTCGCCGTGACGATCGCGATCGACATGACGTCGGCGGGGAACGCCGGCCACGGCTGGTCCTCGAGCTTCGGGACGTGGCCGCCGAGGTCCGACTGGATCCGGCGCGCCTGGTTCTTATCGATGATTAGGTCATCGCCCTCGACGCGGCAGACGACGCCGAGGCGCTCGAAGCCGAGCCGGATCGACCGGAGGTGCTCGACGCCTGCCCGCTCGATGCGGAGCTGGGAGTTCGTGACGGCGGCGAGGCCGATGAAGGAGCCGACTTCGATGTGGTCGGGCCCGATCTCGTAGCTCGCGCCGCTCAGTGTGCAGCCGCCGTGAACCGTTACCGTGTTCGTGCCGATGCCTTCGATCTGGGCACCCAGCGAGACGAGGAACCGCGCGAGGTCCTGCACGTGCGGCTCGGACGCGGCGTTGCGGAGGACGGTGGTCCCGCGCGCGGCGACCGCCGCGGTGAGCGCGTTCTCGGTGCCGGTGACGCTCGGCTCGTCGAGGAAGACGTCGGCGCCGGCGAGCCTCGAGGCGCGCAGGTGGTAGGCTTCCGCGAGCTCGAACTCGACCCCGAGCTGCTGCAAGGCGAGGAAGTGGGTGTCGAGGCGCCGCCGGCCAATGACGTCGCCGCCCGGCGGCGGCAGGGTGACGTGGCCGCAGCGCGCGATCATCGGCGCGGCGAGGAGGATCGACGCGCGGATGCTGGCGCAGAGCCGCGGGTCGAGATCCGCGGAGCGCAGCGACTTGGCGTGGATCGATAAGGTGTTGCGCTCCGTCCACTGGGCCGCCACCCCCGCGGAGCGGATCAGCTCCACGAGCGCCTCGACGTCGCGGATGCGGGGCACGTTGCTGAGTGTGACCGGGCGGTCGGTTAACAGCGCGGCGGCGACGATCGGCAGCGCTGCGTTCTTGTTGCCCGACGGCCTGATGCTACCGGACAACGTGTGGCCGCCCTCCACGACGAACTGCAAGGCGCTCATGGACGCATTGTTGAGGGGAAAACCGAGTGCGCCGTGCGCCGGAGGGCCGGCGGCGGCCGGAGAAGGCGAAGAATCACCAGCGCCGGCGGCGAGCGTCAAGGCGCGCGCGGGGCTCGCTTGACACCCGCGACGAGACGCGGATAGCGTAGCGGCGCCAGGCG
This sequence comes from Gemmatimonadaceae bacterium, assembly GCA_046263215.1. Classification (GTDB taxonomy): domain Bacteria; phylum Gemmatimonadota; class Gemmatimonadetes; order Gemmatimonadales; family Gemmatimonadaceae; genus JBHELH01. The sequence continues at coordinate 21,950 of JBHELH010000119.1, forward strand.
TGTGGCCCCCGCCTTGCACACCCTCAGCGACGAACGCCGGACGCCGGCGCGCGCGCCGACGCGGGCCGCGCAACCCACGCGAGCGAGCCGTCCATGATCTGCACGACCGCATCCGTCGGCTTGTGGCCGCTGCTGCAGCAGGCCGCCGCGGTGCTACCCGACACGATCGTTACGAAGACCGCCGACCCCGGGTGGTTCGGCAAGGTGACCGCCCTCGCGGACGGCCTGATGACGATCGCGCTGCTGGTCCTCGCGGTCTTTCTGGTTCCCGCGGCCTGGAACTTCCGCAACAGCCACAAGAAGTGGAACCAGTTGCTGGAGCGGGTCTACGGGGACATCAACCCGATCATGGGGCACGCCAGCTCGATCGCCGACAATGTAGACTACATCACGACGTCGATCCGGACCGACGTTCAGCAGGTCAACGCGACGATCGCGGCGGCGAACCAGCGACTGCACCAGGCGGTGGCGGTCACGGAGGAGCGGCTCAACCAGTTCAGCGCCCTACTCGAAGTGGTCCAGAACGAGGCCGAGCAGTTGTTCGTTTCGACGGCTTCGGCCGCGCGTGGCGTGCGCGCGGGCGCGGCGTCGCTGGCGCGCGGGACTGCGGACCCGGCCAGCGTGGTGGTAGAGTTCACGGACGAGCAACTCGACGAGGAAGGGGCGCAGGAGGAGGACCATGGAGACGACATCAGGAGTACGTCCGAGACGCAGTCCGCGCGTCCGCGCGTCCGGCCGCGAGCGCGACGGCGCGATTGGGCTTGACGGGCAGTACGACCTCTTGACGGCGGCGCTGCTCGGCGTCGCGATCGGCGTCGGCACGACCCTCTTGCTGCGGCGCGGGCCGTCGGGCCGGCGCCCGCTGGCCCCGCTCGTCAGCGGGGCGACGCTTCCCGTTCGCCTGGCCGGCCGGGGAATGGCCGGCGTATTCCGGGAGCCGCCGTCGCGTCGCAAGGCGGTTGAACGCCAGGTGCGGTCGTTCATGGACGCGGCGCGCGAGCGCATTGACGACGCCGTCGAGTCCGAGCTCCGCGACCTGCGCGGCGCGATCAAGCGCCAACGCAAGCGGCTCGGCCTCTGAGCGCGCGCGCGCGCCGGCGGCGCGCCGCGGCGCCCGTCCGCGCCGCGGCGCTCGCCACGTGCACCGCGCTCCTCGCGATCGGCTTGTTTCCCAGCGCGGCGTACGCCTGGACGCCGGGGACGCACGTCTTCCTCGGCGAGGCGGTGATCGCCGCCCTGCCGCTGCTGCCGCCCGGCATCGCGGACCTGCTCCGCGCGTTCCCGCACGACTTTCTCTACGGGTCGATCGCCGCCGACACGAGCATCGCCAAGAAGTACGCGCCCGCGGGCCGGCATTGCCACTCGTGGACGGTCGGCCTCGACGTGTACGACGCCGCCCGCGAGGAGCCGCTTCGCGCCTTCGCGCTCGGGTACCTCGCGCACCTCGCGGCGGACGCGATCGCGCATAACTACTTCGTGCCAATGCGCCTCGCGATCACGTCGAGCACCGCGGGGATCGGGCACAGTTACTGGGAGAGCCGCTTCGAGACGCACCTCGGAAGCGACTACAGCCGCCGCGCCAGGGAGCTGATCCTGCTCGACCACTCGCTATCGGACGGACTGCTCGATCGGGTGCTCAGCCCGACGATCTTCAGCACGCAAACGAACCGCCGGATCTTCCGGGGCATGGTCTACGTCGCCGACACGGAATCGTGGCAGCGGATCTTCCAGCTCATGACCGAGAAGAGCCGCTGGGACCTGCCCGACGAAGACGTCGCCGATTACCTCGCCCGATCGTTCGACTTCATCATCGACTTCCTGCGGCGCTTCGACCGGGCGGACGCTTTCAGACTCGACCCGGCCGGCACGAAGCACCTCCGGATGGCGAAGCGCGTGCGGCGCGAGGCGTTGCGCGTCGGCGGGGAGGAACTCTTGCGGGAGCGAGCGACCGAGCACTTCGGGCTTCCGCCGAGCGCACTCGGGTTCGCACGCCAGTTACCGGCGCCGCTCTATTTGCCGAACCGCTCCGATAACAACTGATTGAGCCGTTTCGGGTCGGCGGCGCCTTTCGACTTCTTCATCACATAGCCGACGATTACACCCTGGAGCTTGCGCTCGCCGTTCGCGAGCCGCGTCGCCTCCGCGGGGTGCTCGGCGAGGACCTCGTCCAGCCATCGCGAGAGCGCCGCCGCGTCGTCGACTTTCGCCAGTCCCTCTCGCGCGACGATCTCCGCGGGCGGCGTTCCCGTCTGAACCATCCGCGCGAACACCTGCTTCGCCGCGCTGTGGCTGATGCGACCATCTCGCACGAGGTCGAGCAGCTCGGCCACGTCGCGCGGTCGAACGCCGAAGTGAGCAATGTCCTGGCCGGTCGTGCGCACCGCCGCGAGGACCTCGCCCTTGACCCAATTGGCCGCCGCCTTGTGGTCGCCGTGCGCGCGCGCGACGTGCTCGTAGTAGTCCGCGAGCTCGGGTGACGCGGTCAGCACTTCGACGTCGTCCGCGCCCAGGCCGTACTCGCGGCCGAAGCGCGCTTGCCGGTCACGAGGCAGCTCCGGCATGGCGCGACGCACCTGGTCGATCTCCTCGAGCGTAAGCACAAGCGGGAGCAGGTCAGGCTCGGGGAAGTATCGGTAGTCGTGGCTCTCCTCTTTCGTCCGCGCCGGCCGCACGGTACCCGACGCGCCGTCCCAGAGCATCGTTTGCTGCTGAACGCGGCCGCCGCCGTCGAGCAGTGCGCACTGCCGCGCGAACTCTGCCTCCAGCGCGCGCTCGACGCCGGAGAAGGAGTTCATGTTCTTCACCTCGGTCTTGGTACCGAGCTTCGTTTCGCCGCGAGGCCGTGTACTGACGTTCGCGTCGACACGCAGGCTCCCTTCCTCCATGCTGACGTCGCTGACCCCGGTGTACTCTAGCACCTGCTTCAGGACGCGAAGGTACGCTCCGGCGGCGCGCGCCGACCGCATGTCGGGCTCGCTGACGATCTCGATGAGCGGGACCCCCGCCCGGTTGAGATCGATCGCCGTCTGGCCCGGGAACCGGTCGTGGATCGACTTCCCGGCGTCCTCCTCGAGGTGGACGCGAGTGATGCCGACGACGATTGGGGTTCCGGACCCGTACGCGCCGATCTCGAGCTTGCCGCCCGAGGCGAGCGGCGCATCGTACTGCGAGATCTGGTAGCCCTTCGGGAGGTCCGGGTAGAAGTAGTTCTTTCGCGCGAATACGGAGTACGGCCGCACGGTACAGCCGAGGGCCAGCGCGGCCCTCGTGGCCAACTCCACGACGCGTTTGTTCAGGACAGGCAAGGCGCCGGGCAGTGCGAGGCAAACCGGGCAAACGTTGGTGTTCGGCGGGGCCCCGAAGTCGGTGGAGCAGGAGCAGAAGGCCTTGGTCCGCGTCTTCAGCTGGACGTGCACCTCGAGGCCGACGACCATCTCGTATGCTCCGGTGACGCGTGAGTCGACCGTCGCGGTGGTCATCGATGCGCCTCGTCCCCGAGCGCGCGCTCGAGCGCGTATGCGGCGGCGAACATCTCCGCCTCATGAAAATGCCGGGCCATGAGTTGCCCGCCGACCGGCAGTTCCCCGACGCGACCGATGGGTACCGACATCGCCGGCACGCCAACCAGGTTCGCGGTCACGGTAAAGATGTCGCTCAGGTACATCTCGTACGGGTCCGAGGACCTGGCTCCGATGGGAAACGCCGGCGTCGGCGTCGTCGGCGTGAAGAGGAGATCTACGCCGCCCGCGAACGCAGCCCGGAAGTCCTCGGCGAGCAGCGTCCGCACCTGTTGAGCCTTGCGATAATAGGCGTCGTAGTAGCCGGCCGAGAGCACATAGGTGCCGAGAAGGATGCGCCGGGTTACCTCAGGGCCGAAGCCCTGTGAGCGCGTCGCCTCGTACATGCCGCGCAGACCGTCCCCCGTGACACGAAGACCATATCTCACGCCGTCGAAGCGTGCGAGGTTGGACGACGCCTCCGCGGGCGCAATAATGTAGTAGACAGGGATGGCGAGCTCGGTGCGCGGCAGCGACACGTCGCGGACCTGAGCGCCGAGCCCCCGGTAGGCCTCCAGCGCACGGTCGCAGAGGGCGCGGATGCTCGGGTCAAGGGTCTCCGGGAAGTACTCCTTCGGCCGACCGATAACCACGCCGTCCATGGGTTTCGCAGACGCTTTGTGGTAGTGCGGCACGAGGACGTTGGCGCTCGTCGAGTCGAGAGGGTCGCGTCCAGCGATGGCCTCCAGGCCCCTCGCGGCGTCGTCGACGCTACGCCCGAACACGCCGACTTGGTCGAGCGAGGACGCGAAGGCAACCAACCCGTAACGGCTGACGCGCCCATACGTCGGTTTGACGCCAACGACCCCGCAGAATGCTGCCGGCTGGCGGACCGACCCTCCGGTCTCGGAGCCGAGCGCGATGGGGACGATGCCGGCTGCAACGGTCGCGGCCGAGCCGCCGGACGAGCCGCCGGGCACGCGCTCCGGAGCGTGCGGGTTCCGCGCCGGGCCGTACGCGCTGTACTCGTTCGACGAGCCCATCGCGAACTCGTCCATGTTCGTCTTCGCGACCACAACCGCGCCGGCGGCGCGGAGGCGCGTCACGACGGTCGCCTCGTAGGGGCTGACGTAGCCGGCGAGGATGCGAGAGGCGCACGTCGTCGGCAGCTCGAGGGTCGCGATGTTGTCCTTGACGGCCACTGGAACGCCGAGGAGCGCTCCCGGTTCCGAGTCGCCGAGTCGCGTCTGGACGTCGGCGGCCTGACGACGGGCATCGGCCGCGTCCGACCAAAGGATGCAATTCAGTCCCTCGGGGCCGGCCCTCACGGCGTCCGCGCGGTGGCGCACGTCGCGGACGACCGTCGCGGCGGTGGTAGCTCCGGACAGGATCGCCGCGCGAATCGAGTCCGCCGTGGCCGGCGGATCAGCGGCCGCCGCTCCGGGACCACTCACCCGTCGGCGTCCGTCGTCTCGTGCGTGGCCAACCGCGGCACGACGAAAAAGCCCTCTCGCATCGCCGGCGCGAAGGCGTCAGGCGTCCGCACGAGCTTCGGTGGCCCGCCGACATCCGCGCGAAGTGGCGTGCCGGCGGCGCCGACGCCGACGGCCGCCTCGACGCCCGCGGTGTCGACCTTCGAGAGCACTTCCATGTGGTCGAGGATCGTATTCAACTCGGCGACCAGGCCGCGGGCGCGCTCGACGTCGAGACCGAGCCGGGCGAGCGCGGCGATGTGCCGGACGTCATCGATTGTTACGCCCATCAATCAGTCTCGCGCTCGAGGTTCGCCTGCGCGACGACCAGCGTCTTGCGGCCGACGGCGTCGTCGTCGAAATCGACCTTCACCTTCGCGTCGCGGCCCGCGCCCGAGAATTCGGCAACAGTTCCGGCGCCGAACTTCCTGTGCCGGACGCGCGCGCCGACCGCGATGAGGGCGGCGATCTGCGATTCCTCGCCGAGGTCTGCGTCGGAGGCCGTGACCGGCCGGCCCGGCCGCCGAGCCGCCGCCGAGACTCGAACGCCGATGTCGTCGTCAAAGGCCGCCGGCCAGCTGAACTCGTCCCGCGCACTCTTCCGGCCGCCCCACAGTCCGCGGCCCGACGCCGTGCCGAGTCCCGATAGGACTCCGCGGCCTGAGCTACGCACCCGGATGGTGCTTCGCCGTTCGAGCATGCCCTCCGGAATGTCGCGCAGGAAGCTGGACGGCCGAGCCGGCAGCAGCTCGCCGTTGCGCCGGCGCTGTTCGGCGTGCGACAGGAAAACCTTGCGCTGCGCGCGTGTGATCCCGACGTAGAAGAGTCGCCGCTCCTCCTCGAGCAGCTTCGGGTCGTCGTACGCCCTGGCGAGCGGGAAGAGGCCGTCCTCGAGCCCCGCGATGAACACGATCGGGAACTCGAGACCCTTCGCGTTGTGGAGCGTGAGCAGGGTCACCGCATCAGCCTGCGGGTCGAAGGCATCAACCGAGGCGACGAGGGACGCCCGCTGAAGGAAGCGGTCGAGCGGCGTCAGCCCGACCTCGCCGCCCTCGTCGCTCACCGTCTCGGCGGCGCTGGTGATGAGCTCACGCACGTTGTCGAGTCGCTCGAGGGCCGTGTCCTCGCCCTCGGCGCGGAGGTAGTCACCGTACCGCACCGCGTCGACGAGCTCGCGCAGTAGCTCGTCGACCGACGCTTCGCGCGCGCGCACGCGAAGCCGGTCGAGGAGCGCGACGAACTCCGCGAGCGCGGTCCGCGCCGCCGTTCGCAGGCCGGCGACCAGGTCGGGCCGGCGGGCGACCTCGAGGATTGGCAACCCCTCGGCGCGCCCGCGCTCCGCGAGGACGTCGACCGTCGTATCGCCGATCCCGCGCCGCGGAACGGAGATGGCGCGCCGGAAGGCCTCGTCGTCGGCCGGGTTGGCGATGAGCTTGAGGTAGCTCATGAGGTCGCGCACCTCGCGCCGGTCGTAGAAGCGGACGGCGCCGACGAGCCGATGCGGGATCGCGCGTCGGCGGAGCGCCTCCTCGAAGGCGCGACTCTGCGCGTTCGTGCGGTAAAGCACCGCGAAGTCACGGAGGGCGAGGTGGCTCGACGCAGCCCGACGCGCCGCGAGCTCCTCGACCACCCAGTCGGCCTCGTCGCGCTCGTCGAGCGCGCGCACGAGGGTTCCCGGCTCCCCGCCGTCGATGGTCGCTCGGAGCGTCTTGCCCATTCGGCCGGCGTTGGCGCTAATGACGTGATTCGCCAACGCGAGGATTGGCGGCGTCGACCGGTAGTTCTCCTCCAGCCGCACCACGGCGGCGTCCGGGAAGTCGCGCGTGAAGTCGAGGATGTTCCGGATGTCCGCGCCGCGCCAGCCGTAAATCGATTGATCGTCGTCGCCGACGACGCAGACATTGCCCTGCGTTCCGGCAAGCAGGCGCACGAGCCGGTACTGCGCGCGGTTGGTGTCCTGGTACTCGTCGACGAGGATGTAGCGGAAGCGGCCGGCGAGCCGCTCTCGCGCCGCGGCGTTCTCCTCGAGCAGACGAACCGGGAGCACGAGCAGGTCGTCGAAGTCGACGGCGTTGGCGGCGCGGAGCGCCGCCTCGAGGTCGCGGTAGACGAGCGCCGCGGCGCGCGACGCCGCGTCGCGCGCGAGGGCCTCGTACTCGGACGGCGGGGTCAGCGAGTTCTTCGCCTCCGAGATCAGGGCGTGAACGAGGCGCGGCGGGATCTGCTTCGGGGAGATGGCATGGCGCTCCATGAGCCGCTTCACGACGGCGCTGGTGTCGTCCTCGTCGTAAATCGTGAAGGACGGCGTACGGCCGACGAGCGCGGCGTGCATGCGCAGAAGGCGCGCGCCGATCGCGTGAAACGTGCCGGCCCACATGCCGACGGGCGGCGCGTCGAGGAGCGCCTCGATGCGCTCCCGCATCTCGCCGGCGGCCTTGTTGGTGAACGTGACGGCGAGAATGCTCGACGGGGCGACGCCGTGGTGGGCGATGAGTCGGGCGATGCGCGTCGTCAGCACGCGCGTCTTCCCCGAACCCGCACCGGCGAGCACGAGGAGCGGCCCGTCGGCGTGAAGCACGGCCTCGCGCTGCGCCGGGTTGAGGCCGGAGAGCAGCTGCTCGTCGATCATGGGCGGCATGAGCCGATTACGAGCGGCATCAGCGAATAATAACGTCGAAGGTCGCGCCGCGGTCTGCCGGCGCGAGCGCGAGCTTGCCCCCGTGTCCCTCTTCGACGATCCGCCGCGCGAGTGCGAGCCCGACCCCCCAACCGCCAGGCTTGGTGGAAAACCCGGGCTCGAAGATGCGCGCCCGGAGATCGCGCGGAATGCCGGGTCCGTCGTCGGCGACGCGGATCCGCACACCATCGTCGACGGGCGTCGTCGATAGGCTGATCGTGCCTCCGCGTCCGGCGAGCGCGTCGACGGCGTTCTTCGTGAGCGCCTCGATCGCCCACTCGAGGAGAACGGGGTCGCCGAGCACGGTCAGCTCGGCCGCGTCGTGGTGGACGGTGATCTCGATCGGATTCGCCCGCGTCGGCACGCGCGCGCGGAAATACGCGGCGACGCGGTCCACGAGGGCGCGCGCGTCGACCGGCTCGCTGCGCGGCTCGCGGCCGATCCGCTCGAACCGGTGTGCGACCCGCTTCAGCCGGTCGAGGTCGGCCCGCATTTGCTCGGTCGCGCGGCGCACGGTGTCGCCGTCTGTCCCGCGCTCCTCGAGGATCTCGATCCAACCGGCGAGGCTCGAGAGGGGGGTTCCGAGCTGGTGCGCCGACTCGCGCGCCATGCCTGCCCAGATGCGCTCGCGCGCGGCGCGGCCCCCCGTGCGCACGATGAGGAAGCCGGCCAGGAGCAGGAGACCCGCCGTCAGCGCTTGCAGCGCGGGGACGATTCGGAGGCCCCTCACGAGCGGTGGGTTGCCGTAGTGCACCTTCCCAACGGCCGCCACGGCGACTGGCGCGTTCTCCGCATCGAGGCGGGGTACGAACGCGCGAACGCGTTCGTCGTCGGCCGGCACGTCGTCCGGAATGCCGGGGAGGTTCGCGTGCGCTGCCGGCCGGCCGGATGGGTCGGTGACGATCAGCGGTACCCCGTGCTCGCGGATGCTGCGGGCAAGATCAAGGAGTGCCTGCGTGCTCGCGCCCTCGGTGGTGTCACTGAGGGCCCGATACAGGTGCGCGTACGCGGTGCTCGAGCGGAGCGCTTCGCGGCGTAGGTCGGCGACAACGGCTTGAGTGTAGGCGACGTACGAGCCGAGCAGCAGCGCGAGAAGCACCGCGATCGTGGAGACCGGCGCACCGCGCCGCATCGGGCTACGCCAACCTGTCAGACTCGAGGTATGGTCGTAGCGCGGGCGGCGCGCACACGGCGCCGTCCGGCGTCTGGCAGTGCTCGAGCAGACAGGCGATGGTGCGCGGGAACGCGAGCCCGGAGCCGTTCAAGGTGTGGACGAAACGTGGCTTCTCGCCGGTCGCCGGCCGGTACCGGATGTTCGCACGTCGTGCCTGAAAGTCGAGGAAGTTGCTGCAGGAGGACACCTCGAGCCAGGCGCCGACGCCGGGCGCCCACGCCTCGAGGTCGTAGGTCTTCGCGCTCGAGAACCCGGTGTCGCCCGCCGCGAGCAGCTTGACGCGATATGGGAGGCCGAGCACCTGCAGCACGCGCTCGGCATGTCCGGTAAGGACCTCGAGCTGGTCCGCAGAGTCCTCAGCGGTCGTGTAGCGGACGAGCTCCACTTTGTCGAACTGGTGCATCCGCAGGATGCCGCGCGTGTCCTTGCCGGCGGCGCCGGCTTCGCGGCGAAAGCACGGCGTGTACGCGACGAAGCCCTTCGGCAGCGCCGCCGCGTCGAGGATCTCGTCTCGGTAGAGGTTCGTGATCGGCACCTCCGCGGTCGGGATCAGGAACAGGTCCTCGCTCGCGACCGCGTACATGTCGTCCTCGAACTTGGGGAGTTGTCCAGTGCCGGTCATCGTCGCGCGGTTGACGAGGACGGGGGGCCAGACTTCCTCGTAGCCGTGGTCGCGGCGGTGGAGGTCGATGAAGAAGTTCAAGAGCGCGCGCACCAGGCGTGCGCCGCCGCCTCGAAAGACCGCGAAGCCCGAGCCGCTGATTTTCGCCGCGCGCGGGAAATCGATCAGCCCCCGCTCGGCAGCGAGCTCCCAATGCGGGCGAACGCCGTCAGAGTTCCTCGGCGTTCCCCACTCGCGGACGATGACCCCGTGCTCCTCACCACCCTCTGGCACGTCGGGCAGCGTGATGTTCGGGATGTCGAGGACGATCTTGTGCAGCCCGCCCTCCGCTGCGGCGAGCTCGCGCTCGAGGCGTGCGATCTCCTCGCCGAGCGCGCGCCCCTCGGCGATCAGATCCTCGGCGGGCTCCCCGGCGCGCTTGCGCCGAGCGACTTCTTGCGACGTCGTGTTACGGGCTGCTTTGCGCTCCTCGACGGCCTGGATCAGCGTGCGGCGCTCCCGCTCGAGAGTCGCCGCACGATCGAGCAGTGGCGCGTACTGGTCGAGCGCACCGCGCCGGCGCATCGCCTCGCGTAGCGCGTCGGACTGCTCGCGAAGGACGCGGATGTCGTGCACGTCAGTCTTCCGGCACGCCGGGCACGAGTGACCTGAAGCCGCAGTTGGGGTCCCCGGTGACCCTGACGTACAGGCGGCGGGTGTCGGTGCGGATGCTGTCGACGACCATCTTCGCGTAGATGACACCGCCGCCGAGGAACACGCTGCACGCGTCCGGGTCGGCACTCTCGAGCAGCAACACTTGGCCGACGGTGACCACGGTCACCGAGTCGTGCGTGTACCCGCTGGTCGGCGCCTCGACGATCGAGTCGAAGCCGCGGTCGGTCTTCTGGATGCCGACGCGGTGCCGGCCGAGAAATGGCGCGGCGACGGCGCGAATCGGGTAGAGCACGGGGCGTCCCTGTGCGTCGATATCCACGGCGACGTCGAACTGGAGCGACGCGTCGGTCGGGACGGCGGCGCCGAAGCCGACGCCGGCGAGCAGCCGCAAGGCCGTCGGCGCGCCGCGCGGCGCGCCGTTGAGCGCGTACAACTCGAGCGTATCGGCGTACGTGGCGAAGCGCGCGATGGGCTCGTTGGGGTCGCCGCACGCCGACAGCGCGGCCGCCATCAGCGTCGCCGCCACGAGCCCTGCGCGCAGTCTCGCGGTCATGCGGCGCGGTGCTCCCTTGGTCGAATCGGGTCCGCCGCAGAATACCGCGCTGCGCGTGCGACTTCAAGCGAAGTCGCCTCAGCTTCCGCCCGGTGTCGGCGGCCGTTACCTTCCGACCACTTCACCACGGAGTGGCCATGCCGAGCATCCGCGACCTGGTGGCGGCGATCCGCCGACGCGAGGGCGTGGAGGCGGCGGTGGTCCTCGGGCGAGACGGCCTGCTCATCGACGGACAGGCGGTCCCCGGGCTCGACGCCGAAGACATCGCCGCGCACATCCCGTCGATCATCGCGCCAGCCGACGACCTCGCGGGCGCGCTCGGACGTGGGCCGCTGATTACGGCAGTACTCGAGTATCAGCGCGGGCTCGCCGTGGTCTCGGCACTGTCCTCCGAAGCGTTGCTTCTCGTCCTCGTCAGCCCTGGGGCGAATGTCGGGCAGCTGCTGTTCGAGCTGCGCCGCAACCGCGAGCATATCGCGTCGCTCGTGTGAGCGCGACGCCATGAGCCCTGTCGCGACGCCGTGCCACGTGCTCGTGGCCGACGATGAGCCGCACATCGGGCGGATCATCAAGATGAAGCTCGAGCAGGGTCCGTTCCGCGTGACGCTGGCCTACGACGGTCGCGAGGCACTCGACGCGCTCGAGCGTGAGTCGGACATCGGTCTCGTCCTCCTCGACCTGATGATGCCGCATCTGAGCGGGCTCGACGTCCTCAGCGCGATGCGGACGCACCCGCGCTGGCGCGACCTCCCATGCATCATCTTGACCGCGGCTGGGCAGGAGCAGCAACACAGGCGGGCGCTCGAGCTCGGGGTCAGCGAGTTTCTCACGAAGCCGTTCAGCCCGAAGCGGCTGTACGTGCGCGCCACCGAGCTGACCGGCCTGACCGCGGATGACGTGGGGGCTGCCGACGCGTGAACCATTGGGCGGTTGTGCTGGCCGGAGGCGTCGGTTCGCGCTTCTGGCCGCTGAGCACCCCCGAGCGCCCCAAACAGCTGCTGCCCCTCGTCACGTCGCAGCCGTTGCTCGCCGACGCAATCACGCGGCTGCGCCCGTTGATCGCTCCCGAGCGGACGCTCATCCTCACGAGCGCCGGTCTCGCGGGCGCGGTGGCAGCGGTTGCCCGCGACGTCCCGAAGGACAACATCCTCGCCGAGCCAACCCCGCGCGGTACGGGACCGGCCCTCGCGTGGGCGGCGCTCGAGATCGAGCGGCGGGCCGGAGCGGACGCCATCATGAGCTCCGTGCACGCCGACTGGGCGGTGGGCGACGCGGAGGGCTTTCGCGACACGCTGCGCCGAGCCGCTGCCGCCGCAATGACCTATAAAAGCCTCGTGACTGTTGGGATCGTGCCCGACCGCGCCGATCCCGGGTTCGGGTACATCGAGCCAGGTCCGCAACTGGAAGAGGGTGTACGCCGAGTGACCCGCTTCGTCGAGAAGCCGACGCGGCCGAACGCTGAGCGGATGTGGCGTTCGGGCTTCCTGTGGAACTCCGGAATCTTCGTCTGGCGAGTCGGGGACTTCCTCGACGAGATCCGCGCGCACACGCCGGAGGTTGCGAGAGCGCTCGCCAGCGGCGGCCGCGGCATGCGCGCGGAGGAGTTCTTCACCGCGGTTACGCCGGTGACAGTCGATGTGGGCGTGCTCGAGCGCAGCTCGCGCGTGCTCGTGCTCCCGGGTGACTTCGGCTGGGACGACGTGGGGACGTGGGGCGCGCTGCGCCGCCTGCGCGCGGCGGACCCCGCGGGCAATGCGTCGAGTGGCGACGTGCACGCGGTCGACGCGAGCGGCAACGTCGTCCTGGCCGAGGGGAACACCGTCGTGTTGTTCGGCGTATCGGACCTCGTCGTGGTAAGCCGAAACGGACTGACGCTCGTGACGACGGTCGACCGCTCGGCGGACCTCAAGTCGCTGGTCGAGAGCCTCCCCGCCCCGCTGCGCGACCCGGCATGACCGCGCTTTACGTCTACGACGACGAGCGGGCGCGCACGTTCGAGCCGTTCGCGCTCACGCGGCCCGTCGGCACGCTCATGGCGGGAACCTCGCCGGTGTGGCTACGCTGGCAAGCATCGCTGCAGCTGGAGGCGGCGGGGCTGCTGGCGGCATCCCACCTCGCGGACTTCGACGAGAAGTTCGCCCCGCACGCGGTCGCGGGCGCAGTGCCGGCGGGGTCGATCGTCGCCAACGCGCGGTTCGCTCCCGCCGTGGCGGCGCTCGCCACGCGCAGCATCGGGCGCGGCGGACCGGCGGCCGGTGCCGACGCGACGACGCGCGCGTGGATCTGCGCGGGACGTGTCGCCGCCGTCAGGACGCCGCGCGCGCTCGATGCGGCGGACTTTGCACGCGGCGACGTGCGTCTCGAGGATCTGGCCGACGGCGGATCGGGCGCGGCAGAGCTCGCGGGGTGGTGGATCGACGAGGTGTGGGACTACGTGCGTCTCCTGCCGGAGCAGTTGACAGACGACATCGTGCGCGCCAGTCGCGGCCCGCTCGACCAGGGCGGCCTCGGCTACGGCGCGCCGGCGCCACACGTCGCGGTCGTCGGCGAGCATCCAGTGTTGATCGCGGAACCGCAACGGATCAGCGGGACAACTGTCGCGGGCGCGCGAATCGAGCCGAACGTGGTGCTCGACGCCACAGGTGGGCCGATCATGATCGCCCACGGAGCGAAGATTCACGCGTTCACGCGGATCGCCGGTCCGTGCTACGTGGGGCGCGACTCGATCATACTCGGCGGCGACATCGGCGCCTCGTCGGTTGGACCGGTTTGCAAGATCCGCGGCGAGGTGAGCACGATCATTGTGCTCGGGTACTCCAACAAGTCGCACGACGGCTTCGTTGGGCACTCGTACCTGGGGCGCTGGGTGAACGTCGGCGCGGGCACGGTCACGAGTAACCTGAAGAACACGTACAGCCCCGTGGAGTTCTGGACGCCGCGCGGCGAGCGGCAGACAGGACTGCAGTTCCTCGGTACGTTCTTCGGAGACCACGCGAAGACAGGCATCGGCACGCCGCTGACGACCGGGACCGTGCTCGGCGCGGGCGCGGCCGTGTTCGGCAGCGAGATGCAACCGAAAGTGGTACCGCCGTTCGCCTGGGGAAGCAGCGCGCCGTACGATACCTTCCAACTCGAGAAGTTTCTCACCGTCGCCGAGCGCGTCATGGCACGGAGGCATGTGCCGCTGAGCGAGCGTTCGCGTCGGCAGCTCGTGGCGTCGTACGAGGCGCGTTGGACGTTGGACGAAGGTGCTGGATGAGAGTGTGGGTGTTGGGTAGCGGGAGCCGCGGCAACGCCGTGCTGGTCGACAGCGCGGGGACACGTGTGCTCATCGACGCGGGATTCGGCCCGCGAACACTGGCGGCGAGGCTGAAGCTGGCGGGCGTGGACGCGCGGTCTGTCGCGGCGTGCGTCGTGACGCACGATCACAGCGATCACGTGCGCGGCGCGGCCAAGGCAGCCCTCCGTTGGGGATGGCAGCTGTTCGCGACCGCAGGCACAGCGGCCGCGCCCGACCTCGCGCGCGTTCACGTTACGACCTTCGCGCATGGGGACACAGTGCGAGTCGGCTCGTTCGAGGTGCACGCCGTCGCGACGCCGCACGACGCGGCCGAGCCGGTCGGGGTCGTCATCACGGCGCTGGCATCGGGAGCGCGGGCGGCCATCTGTTACGACATCGGACACGGCAGCGACGGAGTTCGCACGCTCTGCCAGTCGGTCGACGTGCTCGTCCTGGAAGCCAATCACGACGAGGGAATGTTGTGGGCGGGCCCGTACCCCCCGTGGCTGTGCAAGCGCATCGCGAGCAACACCGGCCACCTGAGCAACCGCGCCGCCGGCGAGGTCGCCCGCGACGTCGTGTCGCCGCAGCTCGCGCACCTCGTCCTCGCGCACCTGAGCGAAAAGAACAACACGCCGACGCTCGCCGACCGAACGATCCGCTCCGCCCTTCGTGCGACCTCGTTCCGCGGCAAGCTCACGACCACGCAGCAGGACGCCGTGACAGGTCCGTTCACCCCGCGCGGGTTCACCTCGCGCCCCGAGCCCGCCGTGCAGCTCGCGTTCGCGCTGTAGTCGCTACGTCCTGAGAGGGCAAAAAATGAGCGGGGCCGCGAAAGCGGCCCCGCTCATTTGATCACTGCAGTTTGCTTAGTACATTCCACCCATGCCGCCACCCGGTGCCGCCGGGGCGGGCTTCTCCTCCTTCTTCTCGACCACCAGCGCCTCGGTCGTGAGAAGGAGGCCGGCGATCGACGCCGCGTTCTGGAGGGCCGTGCGCGCGACCTTGGTCGGGTCGATGACGCCGGCTTCAACCAGGTTCTCGTACGTATCGGTGAGGGCGTTGTACCCGAACGCCGGGTCCTTCGCGTCGCGAACCTTCTCGAGGACGATCGACCCTTCGGCGCCCGCATTCTGCACGATCATGCGTAAGGGCTCCTCAAGCGCGCGCCGAATGATGGTCACGCCGATCTGCTCGTCGCTCTCGTCCGTCTTCACGTTGACCAGCGCCTTCTGCGCGCGCACGAGCGCGACGCCGCCGCCCGGAACGATGCCCTCCTCGACGGCCGCGCGGGTCGCGTGGAGCGCGTCCTCGACGCGCGCCTTCTTCTCCTTCATCTCCGCCTCGGTCGCCGCACCGACGTTGATCACCGCGACGCCACCGGCGAGCTTCGCCAGCCGCTCCTGCAGCTTCTCCTTGTCGTAATCGGAGGTGCTGTTGTCGATCGCGACGCGAATCTCCTTGATGCGACCCTGGATCTTCTGATCATCGCCCGCGCCGTCGATCAGCGTCGTGTTGTCCTTGTCGATGACGATCCGCTTCACGCGCCCAAGGTCCCCGATAACAGTGTTCTCGAGCTTGAAGCCGACTTCCTCGGAGATAACCTGTCCGCCGGTGAGGATCGCGATGTCCTGGAGCATCGCCTTCCGCCGGTCGCCGAACCCGGGCGCCTTGACTGCGCAGACGCGGAGCGTGCCGCGGAGCTTGTTGACGACGAGCGTGGCCAGCGCCTCGCCCTCCACGTCCTCGGCGATGATGAGCAGCGGACGACCTTGCTGCGCGACCTTCTCGAGAACGGGCAGGAGGTCCTTCATGGAGGAGATCTTCTTGTCATGGATCAGGACGAGCGCGTCCTCGAGGACGGCCTCCATCTTCTCCGGATCGGTGACGAAGTACGGCGAGACGTACCCGCGGTCGAATTGCATGCCCTCGACCGTCTCGAGTGTGGTCTCGAGGCCCTTCGCCTCCTCGACCGTGATCACGCCATCCTTACCGACCTTCTCCATCGCCTCGGCGATCAGCTCACCGATCTCCTTGTCGTTGTTCGCGGAGATCGAGCCGACCTGCGCGATCTCCTTGCGGCCGGCGGTCGGAATGCTCATGCGCTTGAGGTCCTCGACGACGACGTTGACCGCCTTGTCGATGCCCCGCTTCAGGGCCATGGGGTTGGCGCCGGCCGTGACGTTCTTCAGGCCCTCGCGGAAGATCGCCTGGGCGAGAACGGTGGCCGTCGTGGTGCCGTCACCGGCGTTGTCCGACGTCTTGGTGGCGACCTCCTTGACCATCTGAGCGCCCATGTTCTCGAGTGGATCGGACAGCTCGATCTCCTTGGCGACGGTAACGCCATCCTTGGTGACGGTGGGGGCGCCAAACTTCTTGTCGATGACGACGTTCCGGCCCTTGGGGCCCAGCGTCACCTTGACCGCCTCCGCCAGCTGATCGATGCCGCGCTTCAGCGCCGCGCGCGCGTCGGTATTGAAGACAAGTTCCTTCGCAGCCATTGGTGTAATGTCTCCGGGTTTAGAGCGGTTCAAAGCCACTCGTTCGGGTTCGCGACGTCGTTCAGGACACGATCGCGAGCACGTCGGACTCGCGGAGGATGAGGTACTGCTCGCCGTCGATGGTGACCTCGGTGCCGCTGTACTTCCCGTAGAGCACCTTGTCACCGACCTTCACGTCCATCGGGACGCGCTTGTCTTTCTCGAACCGGCCCGGGCCGACGGCGATGACCTCGCCCTGTTGCGGCTTCTCCTTAGCCGTGTCCGGGATGTACAAGCCGCCGCGCATAGTCTCGGTCTCCTCGAGAGCCTTGATGACGACGCGGTCAGCCAGGGGAGCGAGCTTGACGCCGGCAGCGCTCTTGGTGGCCATACGTGCTGTTCCTCCGAGTGCAGGCTTGGGAAATGGTCTAAAATGCGTGCAGCACAGCTTAGCACTCGCAACGTGAGAGTGCTAACAGAGCGCAATAGTATCTTGGCCGGGTCGAACCGTCAAGAGGGTCGCCGCAAGGGCGCCTTGGAACGTAACTCCGTTCCGAGCAACGCGTTACGGTCGCGAGGGCTCGGCCTCGCTGTCGAGGCGCAATGCTGGACGCTGCCGGCCGCACCCCTCAGTCCGCCGGACCGCCAGCGAGGAGCGTGTGGGCCAGCCGCAGCCCTTCCAGCGTCAAGTAGGGTTCGACCCGGTCGAAGCTCGCGCAGAGCGGGGCGAAGGTCTCTGCCAGGCCCCCCGTCGCGACGACCCAGGGCGTCTCCGCGCGTGGCCAGCTCTCACGGATTCGGCGAACGATGCCGTCGATCAGCTCCGCCGCGCCGAGCATCACGCCGGCGCGGATACACTCCTCCGTGTTCCTTCCGATGACGTGCTTCGGGGGGACGAGCTCCGTCGCCGGAAGCTTGGACGTTCGGCGGAAGAGCGTCTCAGCCATCACGAGCACGCCGGGCGCGATCACGCCGCCGAGAAACACGCCGTCGGCCGTTATGCAGTCGAAGGTGGTGGCGGTTCCGAGGTCGACGACGACCGCGTCGCGACCGAACAGTCGGCTCGCGGCGAGCGTGTTCACGATTCGGTCGGCGCCAACCGTGCGCGGCTCGTCGACGTCGAGTCTGATCGGCAACGGCGACGCGCCGTCGACGACCGTGATCCGCCTCACGCGGAGCCACCGCTCGCAGGCCGCGGTGAGGGGACCGGTGACGCGCGGCACGACCGAGCCGATCGAC
>JBHELH010000120.1:0-2632 GCA_046263215.1 Gemmatimonadaceae bacterium
TTTATCACCTGCAGCGCGCCGTCGACCGCGCGCTGTGGACGAGCGCGTGGAGCCGCAAGAACCCGCTCGGCGACCGCAAGGTGATTCAGTCGACGACGCCGGCTCAGATGCGCGAGATTCAGCGGAAGTACTACGTGCCGAACAACACCGCGCTCATCGTCACCGGCGCGGTGTCGGCTCAGCGCGTCTTCCGTCTCGCGCAGAACATCTTCGGCGACTGGAAGCGGGCGCCGGACCCGTTCGTGACCGATCCGATCCCGCCCGTGCCGCCACTCGCGGGGAATGTGGGCGTCGTCGTCGAGCAGCCGGTGGGGACTGTGCTCGTGATGCTGCGGTGGCACGGGCCGAGCGCGCGCGGCGACGTCGCGGCGACGTACGCGGCCGACGTCTTCTCGGACGTGCTGAACCAGGATGGCTCCCGCTTCAAACGGAAGCTCGTCGACAGCGGGCTGTTTCAGTCGATCCAGGTGCATTACTACACGCTGAACCACACCGGACCGATCACGATCTTCGGCGAGACGACGCCGGACCGACTGCGCCAGGCGCTGGCCGCGCTCGAGGCGGAGCTCGAGCGGGTGGACGACCCGGACTACTTCACCGCCGGCGAGCTCGAGTCGGTGACGCGTCGGCGGATCGCCGACACGATGTTCAACCTCGAGCGCTCCTCGGGCTTCGCGCACCAGCTCGCGTTTTGGTGGAGCGTGACGGGGCTCGACTACTTTCTCGGCTACGTCGACGCGATGGCGCGGCAGACACCGGCGGAGCTCCGGGCGTACGCGCAGAAGTACATCGTCGGCAAGCCGCACGTGACCGGAGTGCTGCTGTCGCCGCAGGCGCGCCGGCAGATTGGGTTGACGGAGGAGGAACTGACGGGGCGGAGGGCGACGCCGTGAGCACGCGGTCCGCGGTCCGCGGCGTGCGGTGCGGGGGACGCCGATGGCCGGTCGGACCTCGTCATGCCGCGGCCATCCTGAGCGCTGTGCTGGTGGGAGCACCCTCCCCGCTGCGCGCCCAGGCCGATCCGCCGCCGCCGGCGCAGATCAGGTTCCGCACGGGCCCGGTCGAGAGACCGGTCCAGGCGGCCGAGCGCGTGGCGTCGGACACGGCGACGTCGCGGTTCGACGTCGCGGGCGTGCGCGTCATTCTGCGGCGGAACAGCGCGAGCGACGTCGTCGCCGCGAACCTGTATCTGCTCGGCGGGACGCAGCAGCTGACGCCGCGCACGGCCGGCATCGAGGCGCTGCTCCTCGCGGCCTCCGAACGCGGGACGCGGCGCTACTCGCGTGACGCGCTCCAGCGCGCGGTGGCGCGCACGGGCGCCGTCATCACGATCGACCCGGCGGAGGACTGGACGCTCTTCGGCCTACGCACGCTGCGCGGCGTGCTCGACTCGAGTTGGGCCGTGTTCGCCGATCGTCTCGTCGCGCCGCGACTCGACTCGGTCGACGTAGAGCTCGTGCGGGCGCAGCTCCTCACTGCCGCGCGGCAGCGGCGCGATCAGCCGGACGCCGAGGTCACGCACCTCGCCGACAGCCTCGCGTTTACCGGACATCCGTACGCGCTCGCACCCGAGGGGACGGAGCAATCACTCGCCGCGATAACCGTCGACCAGCTCCGCCGCTACCACGCCGACCAGATGGTGACGTCGCGCATGTTGCTGGTGCTCGTCGGGAACGTCGACCGCCCGACCGTGGAGCGGTTGGTCCGCGAGACGCTCGGTCGGCTGCCAACCGGCCGGTACGTGTGGACGCCGCCGGCGCCGCCGGCGGCCCGCCGCGCGACCGTACTGGCGCGGCGTGACCTGCCGACGAACTACATCCTCGGCTATTACGTCGGCCCGCCAGCGAGCCACCCCGACTACGCGGCGCTGCGCGTCGCGTCGGCCGTGCTTTCGGGAAGCCTGTTCAGCGAGATCCGCTCGCGTCGCAACCTCACGTACGCCGTGGACGCGCCGTTCATCGAGCGCGCGATTGCGACCGGTGGCCTCTACGTGACCACGGTGTCCCCCGACACGACGCTCGCGCTGATGCGGCGCGAGGTGGAGCTGCTGAAGACGGAGCTCCTCGACCGCCAGGCGCTCCAGCGGCTCGTGCAGCGGTTCATCACGGACTACTACCTCCGCAACGAGACGAACGCCGACCAGGCGACCGCGCTCGCGCGGGCGGAGCTGTACGAGGGGGACTATCGGGCCGCGAGCCGGCTCGTAGACCGCTTGCGCGAGGTGACGCCGGAGGACGTGCGACGCGTCGCGCGGCGCTATATGCGCGACTTCCAGTTCGCATACGTCGGCGATCCGCGCCGGGTGAATCCGGCGCGGCTGGAGACGTTCTAGCGGCTCGTGACCGGCGGGGCCGCTCGTCGTCGGCACCACGATGGTCGCCGCCGACGCGCTGGGCCCCGACTTCCCGCTGCTGTACGGTTGCCTGCTTGGCGTGGCGACCGTGGCAGCGCTGCTATTGCGCGCGGGATTGCCGGCGCCTGACGATGCGCCCGACACGTTCTCGCCCGGCCTCCAGCCAAATCGAGATCGCGTACCTCTCGGGTGAGGGCGCTTGGTTGGGAAGTGCACTTTGGAACTACACGGCGTTGTTCGTTGCGCACGCGGATGAGCGCGGCAACGCGCGGACGACAC
>JBHELH010000121.1:0-3614 GCA_046263215.1 Gemmatimonadaceae bacterium
GGCTGCTTACCTGAGGCGCGACGGCGAGCGCGTGGTGCTCGTGGTCGCGAACCTGGGAGCGACGCCACTTTCCGACGTGGCGATCTCGTCCGCGGAGCGCGTGCTGCCAGCGGGGCGGTACACGCCTCGGAGTCTCCTCGGCGCTCCGCCCGCGTCACGGCTGCTCATCGGGTCACACGGGCGGATCCGCGGCTACGTCCCCGTCCGGTCGCTCGGGGGGAGGGAGCTGTACGCGTTCGAGCTCACCTCGGGCCGCTGACGCGGGGCTGGGGGTGCTTCGACAGAAGAGGCGATAGAACTTGGCTTCGCGACCGAAATGGAGGAGGAGGCCGACCTCCAGGTTCGAAGCGCGAAGATAGCTGTAGAGCTGTCGCTGGGCCGAAGGGTGAAGATCGAAGGTCGACTTGGTCTCCACAACCACTTTGTCATCGACGACCATGTCGAGCCGCTGCGTGCAGAGCTCTTCTCCCTTATACATGACGCGCACACTCAGTTCGCGCGCCACGCGGTGCCCTCGCGTGAGAAGCTCGCGCTCGAGCGCCAGGACGTAGACGTGCTCGAGAAAGCCGAAGCCGAGCGTGTTGTAGACGTCGAAGAACGCACCGATGATGGAATGGGTACGCCGCTCTTCGATCAGAAAGCCTTTAGCCATTCGCCAACACTGCGGTTGCGGGGGCTCGGATCCCTCATCCGAACGACGCACGGGAAGCCACTCTGACGAAGGTGTAGAGCGGATCGGTCGGATTCTCGGATCGGACGGACGAGCGTTTCAATGATTTTGAACACTTCAATCCGCCCGATCCGAGAATCCGACCGATCCGTTAATTCTCGTCGTAATGGCCCGGGTGCCGCGCTGCGCTCTACCTGCGATACGACAGCTCCCGTTCTGACCGCGCCGGCGGTGGCGGCGGCAGGGTCGCACCCGCCTGCGCCGTGAGCGCGAGCGCGACGCCGTTGGTCCACCCGAAGCCGTCCTGGTTCGGGTACTCGCCCCCGCCCGCTGGGCGATTCGGATCCAACACGTCGTACTTCTCCGTCATCTTGCCGGTCGAGCGATACGTGCGGCGGTTGAGCGCGAGCCAGCGGTCGCGCGCCGTGTCGGCCAGCTCGGCGTGGCCGTAGCGGCGGACGCCCTGGATCGTGAGCCACTGGAGCGGCGGCCAGCCGTTCGGCGCGTCCCACTGCTGGCCCGAGGCGATCGTCGTCGTCACGAAGCCGCCAGCCTTGAGGAAGTCGCGCTCGAGGCGCGCGGCGACCGCGCGCGCCTGCTCCGGCGTCGCGAGGCCGAAGTAGAGAGGCGCGGCGGCGGCGAGCGTGGGGCGGTCCGTCACGCGCTCGCCCGTACGCCAGCGGACGTCGTAGAAGAAGCCGCTGCTCGGATCATACGACGCGGCGAGCAGCGCGCGGCGGCGGGTCTCAGCCGCCGCCGCAAACCGTCGCCCAGCCTCCGCGTCACCGGCCCGACCGCGGAAGCTCCTCAGCGCGGCGATCGTCCGCTCGGCATGGTAGAGGAGGCTGTTGAGATCCACCGGGATCAGCTCCGTCGTCTCCAGTGTTCGCAGATCTGACGGGTTGCGCATCCAGCGGCTCGAGAAGTCCCAGCCGCTTTCCGCGGCCGCGCGGGTGTGGCGGTAGAACGTCTCGCGCTGGGGCATCGGCAGCGTCACGCCCAGCTCGTAGTCCGGGCGGTAGGACTCCGGCCTGGGGTCGGCCCGGTCATCCCAGTACCGGTTGAGCACCGAGCCGTCGCGCAGTTTCACGACGCGCCGGTACGCCTCGCCCGGCGCGAGCCGCTCCGCCCCGTTCATCCAGAACGCGTGCTCCGCCTCGAGCACGTCGAGGTAACGCAGCACCCGCGCGGTGTCCGTGGCTCTCGCGTACAGCCCGACCATCGCGGCGAAGAACGGTGGCTGGCTCCGGCTGAGGTAGTACGTTCGATTGCCGTTCGGGATGTGCCCGACCGTGGCGATCAGCCACGCAAAGTTGTCGAGCATGTGCTGCACGAGATCCGTCCGGCCGCTCTCGACGAGCCCGAGCATCGTGAAGTACGAGTCCCAGTAGTAGACCTCGCGGAAGCGGCCGCCCGGGACGACGTACGCCGACGGGAGCGGGATCAGCGACGAGTGCGCGCGGAGCGTGTCGGAGGCCCGGAACACGGTATCGGGCAAGCGCGTGAGCACCGGCCAGAGGGCGCGGATGTGCTCCTCCATCGTCCGCGACGGGTCCGAGCGGAAGCCTTCGCCGACCGGGCGCGGCAGCTCGAAATGCTGCTCCACGAACGTTCGTAAGTTGAAGCCCGGTTCGCGCCGGGCGGCGGCGTAGCGCGCGGCGATCGCCGCCGGAGGGAGGAGCGGCCGCGCGTCGACGAACGTCTTGGAGTCCGGGAAGATCCCCGCGAGCTGGACGTCGTGGAATAGCGGGCCGAGTGCGCGCGAGGGCTCGTAGCGGGCGGCGGCAACCGACGGCGTCTGGACGACAGCGGTGGTCGTCGCCGGCACGACGCCGGCCCGGCACCCGGCGGCGAGCGCCAGCCCCGCGAGGACAGCGGCGGCCGGGCGCAAGCGTGTGTGACAGAATGGAGTCATTGATCGAGTCAGCGGACGAAAACCCGATAGCCGTGCGCGGGGATAGTAAAGGTGCCGGTCGGGAGCAGCCTAACAGGCGTCTTGTCGAACCAATCGGTGTAGCTACCCGGCCGCGACAGCCCCTCGTACATCACTATTGTGGCGGCATCCCCGAAGTTGACGGCCACGAGGACGGTGTTCGCGTCGCGGGTGCGGGTGAAGGCGTACACGTGCCCGCCGCCGTTGGTCCTGAGCGCGGTCTGCGCGCCGCCCCACGCGCCGTTGCGAAGCGCGGGCTGGGTGTGCTTGAGGTCGAAGAGGGCGCCGTAGAAGCTTGCCAGCGATGGGCCGCTCCAATCCACAGTGTCCTTCTCGAAGAAGCGCAGGCGCTTCTTCATGCTCACTTCCTGCCCGGTGTAGAGCAGGGGCATCGAGTTCTGCGCCGTCGCGCTGAGCACGAACGCGGGGACGTGATTGGCGCCCATCCGCTCGAACTCCGTGCCCTGCCAGCTGTTCTCGTCGTGGTTGCTGGTGAAATACATCCGGTACGCGTCGGCAGGGTACGCGCGACTCTGCTCCGCGAAGTACGCGTCCAGCGCCGCAGTGCTCTTCGCCCCCTTCGCGATGTCGTTGAGCAGGTGATGGAGCTCCCACCCGTAGGTCATGTCGAAGTATGCGTGCATCGCCGGGCTCTCCGCCTCGGCGAGCATGAACAGGTCGCGCCGCGACGCCCTCAGCGCCC
This sequence comes from Gemmatimonadaceae bacterium, assembly GCA_046263215.1. Taxonomy (GTDB): domain Bacteria; phylum Gemmatimonadota; class Gemmatimonadetes; order Gemmatimonadales; family Gemmatimonadaceae; genus JBHELH01. The sequence continues at coordinate 3,307 of JBHELH010000121.1, forward strand.
GCCGCGCCTCGGCCCAGAAGTCGTTGGGCACGCCGCCCGCGACGTCGCAGCGGAACCCGTCGACGCCCATCGTGTCGAGCCACCAGCGCATCTCGGCGATCATCGCCTGGCGCATCGCGCGGCTGTCGTAATTGAGCTCGGCGACGTCGGTCCAGTCGGTCTCCCGCCCCTCGTTGTCGCGCGCGAACGAGATCGAGCCGTCCGGCCGCAGCACGTACCAGTCCTTGTGCGCCGTGACCCACTCGTGGTCGAACGCGGTGTGGTTGGCGACCCAGTCGAGGATGACCTTCATCCCCTGCCGATGCGCG
>JBHELH010000122.1:0-100705 GCA_046263215.1 Gemmatimonadaceae bacterium
GCGGAGCCCGAGGTGATGCTCCCCTACACCCTCGAGGTGTGGCCGTGGATGAACTTCGTCGCGCGGGCGCCGGACGCGGCGCGCCTGTTGCCGAGCGTCGAGCGTGCCGTCCGCGATGTGGAGCCGGCGCTGACCTTCCGCGGCCGGCCGAGTGTGATGCGCGCCGGCGCGGCGGCAGTCGACCCGGAGCGGCGCTTCCTGACCGCCGTGCTCAGCGGCTTCGCCGCCGGCGCGCTGCTGCTCGCGGCCGTCGGGTTGTACAGCATCGTCGCCTACGGCGTAGCGCAGCGCACGCGCGAGCTCGGCGTGCGCATCGCGCTCGGCGCGCCGACGGCGAGCCTCCTCTTGCTCGTGCTCCGGGACACGGCAGCCTTCGTGATCGCGGGCGCGGTGCTCGGCCTCGTCGGCGCCTTCCTATCGACGCGGCTCATCCGCGGCATGCTCTTCGGCACCGCGCCCACGGACCCGGCGACGTTCGTGCTCGTGCCGCTGGTGCTCGCTGTCGTCGCGATCCTGGCGAGCTACGGGCCTGCGCGGCGGGCGACGAGGGTCGACCCGATAACGGCGATACGGACGGAGTAGCTCGGCGGGATCGCGGCGCACCGCTCTAGGCTCGCATCACCCCCTACTCCCGAACCCGCCCGCTCGATCGGTCGTGGCCTGCACGACTCCCTCCTCCCACGGCAGGACCTCGAACCGCTGAAACACCGCCTGCCCGATGCGCTCGCCGTGTTCGATGCGCATAGGCGCTGAAGTCGCGTTGCGCACGGGCACGAGCCACTCGTCGGGGTAGTCGGGGTCGACCGTCCCGGGCGCATTCGGGATTTGGAGACCCTTCTTGAAGCTCGCCCCGCTGCGCGGCCGCACTTGCGCCTCGTAAGCCGCGGGCAGGCGCGCCCGGAACCCGAGCGGGATCAAGGCCATCACGCCCGGTGGCAAGTAGATCGACCACGAGCCCTCTTCCTGCGAGCTCTCGATCTCCCAGAGCGACACACCGTCCGAGCAGCGCACGCGTCGTCCGGCCAGATAGGCCCGGAGGTCGAACCCCGCCGAGCCGACCGTGGCCCGTTCTGGCGGGTTCACGTCGGCGTGCAGGGCCTCGAACACCACCGGCGGTGGGTTAACGCGCTCGGATGGTGGCAGCGGACCCCGTCCGGAGGCGAAACAGACTCAGCACTTTTCGGCTCAGTTCTGTATCTTGGAGGTCGCGCCGGCGCACCCATTTCGGCCCCACGCCGACGCCATCAAACCGAGGAGAGCTCATGAAGTTGCGCTCGCTGTCCATCATTGGAGAGCTCATGAAGTTGCGCTCGCTGTCCATCATTGCAGCCACGACAATCCTGTTCGCCCGTCCGCTCGAGGCGCAGCGGTTCGAGTACGCACCTGGGACGTCGCGGTATAAGCTCACGGCCGTCAACAAGCTGACGCAGGAAGCGCAAGGGCAAAAGGTCGAACAGCAGGTTACGTCTGAGCAGAAGTTGACCGTGACGCTCGGCCGCCAGAGCCGTGACACCCTGAGCTTCGCCATGACGCTCGACTCGGCGAAGGTCTCCACCACCGCCGGCCCGCCGCCGGACCTTAGCGCCTTGCTCGGGCTCAAGGTGACGGGGGTCCTATCCCCGCTCGGCGTGATATACGCGTCGAAGGCGCCGGAGGGCCCAGGGTCGGAGCTCACCGGCCCGCTCGCCGACGAGATGACCCGCTTCCTCCCGCGACTTCGTCCGACCCTGACCATCGGCACGACATGGACTGATACGACCGCGGGCAAGGTGAACCAGATGGGCATCTCTCTCGACCGCACCGTGATCACGACCTCGCAGGTCGTCGGTGATACCACGTACCTCGGTGAGCGTGCCTGGCGCATCGAGCGAACGACGCAGGCGACCTTCGCCGGGAGCGGCACCACGCAGGGGCAACCGCTGACGATGGAAGGCATTGCCAAGGGGAGCGACAACCTCTACATCGCGCGCAATGGCGTCTACCTCGGCGGCCTGATGAACAACGCGGCGACGATCAAGGTCACGCTGGTCGCTAACGGCGTGGAAGTCGGCCTCACCCAGAATCAGAACACGACGATCACGCGGGTGAAATGAGAAGGCAGGTGGGAGGAGCGAGGGGGAGCGAATACGGAAGGGCCCGCGCACCGCGCGGGCCCGACTGTTTTCTCGTCCTCCCTCCTCCGTCCTCCCCCCCTCGCTCCTCCTCCGTCAGTTCGCCGAAGCAACTCTCGTCTCCGCCGCCCCGCCCCACCGGCTGCGGTACAGCGGGATGACGACGCAGTCGCGGAAAGAGCGACCCGCACAAGTCGACCTCGCGTTCCGCAGCACGTATTGCCGCACCGTGTCTGGGTACCGGTGGCAGTTCCTCGTGTTCGTGCCCCGTACACAGCCGTTGTAGCGTAGCAGCGCCTTGCGATAGCTCGCGTCCGGACTGAGCGAGCCGGGGACGCGGTCATGCATGTACCGCAGGATGTAGATCCCGTAGCGCAGGTTCGTCGCGTCGTCGCGCAGGTCGCGGCCGAAGCGGTGGCCGAGTACCGGCTTCCAGAGCTTCGGCATGATCTGCATCAGGCCCTGCGCGCCGACGTTCGACCGGGCCGCGGGCTTGAGCGTCGTGTTCTCCGTCAGCATGACCCCGAGCACAAGTGCCGGCGGGATGCGGTTCGCGTAGGCCTGACGGACGGCCGCGTCCGCGATCCGCCACGCGCGCGCGCGGGTAAGGTGTCCCGTGGCCAGCAGGTCCTGCGCGAAGGCTCGCCGGTCGGCCTCGAAGCCGCGCCGTGCCGCGCTCATCCGACCTGGCGCCGCCGCCGCGCGAGCGTGCGCCTTATCGCGTGGGATCCAGAGCGAGTGGGTCAGCGGGACCCCGACGAGGGCAACGTCGTCGTCCCGGAGTGGCTCGGCGAGCTGCTGCGTCCCCGCGCTCCGAGCGATGAACACGGGCCGCACCTGGCTGGCGGTGAAGATCACCGTCGCGGCGGCGCCGAGTCCGAGCAGGACGTGGCGGAGGAGCGTTCTCGGGAGCTGAGTCCGGATCATGTCGAGTGTGCGCTCAGTGGACGACAACGAACGGCATCTTTCTAGCGACGTCACTAGTGACGTCGACACAGTGCGTTGACAGCAGGTCCAACTAGACCGGCAACGGCAGAGTCCGCCTGGTGTGCCAGGGCGGCGCCGAGACTAACAAATATAAACAGATGAAACCCCTTTCGGCACCGACGGAGACGCAGGAGCACCACGTACCGGGCGCGGCCGTTAGACGACGCCGACCGCGACGAGGCCGACGCCGGTTACACCCATGGGTAAGGTACTTTCTCCCGTTCGCGGTGCTCGCCGTCGTGCTACTCGGAGCACAGATCGCCATTCACGCGTTCCGAACCGACCCACGCGACGCACTCGCCCTCACACAGCGAGAGCTGCGGTTGACCGTCCTTCGCCCCGATGAGCGAGTGTACGGTGTCGTACCCGCTCACCATCGGAGCGCGGTCAACTACTTCCGCGCGACCCGCGGCATCCTGGTACTGACTGACCGCCGGATGGTCTTTCTCGGGCTTGTCCCGCGCGACCTCGTCGCCAGCCCGGACGCCCCGGCCGCCTTCGAGCAGCGTGATTACCCGATCGACACGCTCGTTCGCATCCACCGCACGTACGCGGCGCTGTCGCTCTCGCGCGCCCTCGAGATCGACACGCCGCGCGGCGACCAGAAGCTCGCCGTGCCCCGCAATGCTTGGAGCCGCGCCGTCGCTCTGAAGCGTGTCTTCGACTGGCAGCACGAGACGCTCTTCGAGGAAGGCCGCCGCCAGGCGAGCCTCCGCGCCGCCGTCGCCGGCGCCACACGCGCCGCCACCGCCGAGCGAAAGCGGCCGTGGTACCACCTCGTGCGGCGGGGCGAAGCGCTTTCGTCGATCGCGGCACTGTACGACACGACGCCCGATCAGCTCCGGACGCTGAACAACATCGTTGGCGACCGGATCAAGGCGGGGCAGCGGCTGATGGTGAAGCCGGCGACGTGAGGAGGCGGTCCGCGCAGCTCACACGCTTTCGACCACCGTTCCCCGGCATTCGCCGAAGCCGATCCGCCTCCACCCCTCCCGCTCGCAGTAGCCGCGGAAGACGATCTCGTCGCCGTCTTCGAGGAAGCGGCGGACCTCGCCTGTTGGGAGCTGGAGCGGTTCCGCGCCGCCCCAGGTGAGCTCGAGCAGGCAACCCCGCGAGTCTTTTGTGTCGCCGGAGACAGTCCCGCTGGCCAGCAGGTCACCGGGTCGCAGGTTGCAGCCGTTGCTCGCGTGATGCGTGACGAGCTGCGCGATGGTCCAGTACATCCCGGCGAAACTGGAGCGGCTGAGACGCATCGGCGCGTCGCCGCGCTCGCGCATCGCGCGGGAGATCAAGTACACCTCGAGCGTGACGTCGAACGCGCCGCCAGCCCGATCGCCCGGGGAATCCAGATACGGAAGCGGCGCAGGGTCGCCGGCGGGGCGCTCGAATGCGGGCGCGCGGAAAGGCGCCAGGGCGTCGAGCGTCACCACCCACGGCGACACCGTCGTCGCGAAGTTTTTCGCCAGGAAGGGGCCAAGCGGCTGGTACTCCCACGCTTGGATGTCGCGCGCCGACCAGTCATTCACCAGGCAGAGGCCGAAGACGTTGTCCTCTGCTCGCGCGATCGGGACCGGCTCGCCTAGCGTATTCCCGCCAGCGACGAAGGCGCCGATCTCGAGCTCGTAGTCGAGCCGCCGCGTCGGACCGAAAATGGGTGTCGCGGCGCTCGCGTCGTCGCGCGTCTGCCCGCACGGTCGCCGGATCGGCGTGCCGCTGCGGACAATCGACGACGAGCGGCCGTGGTAGCCGATCGGCACATACTTATAGTTGGGGAGCAATGGGCTGTCCGGACGGAACATGCTTCCGACGTTGGTCGCGTGGTACACGGACGCGTAGAAGTCCGTATAGTCGCCGATCGCGGCCGGGACGAGCAGCTCGGCGTCCGATTGCGAAACGAGGACGGCGGTTGCTCCGGATGGGGTGCCGCTCGCGTCGGCGCTGAGGAACCTGCTGACGGCGCGTCTCAGTGCACGCGCCCCTGCTCGCCCGCGCGCCATCAGGAGGTTGAGCGTCGGGCCGGCACACTGATCCGCCGCGAGCGACGCCGCTGAGTGCGGGGCGAACGCGCCTCGCCGTGCCGCTGCCGCCAAGTCGAGAATCTGATCGCCGATCGCGATGCCGACTCGCGGCAGCTCGTTGGACTCGCGCCGGCGAAAGACGCCGAACGGGAGATTCTGAATGGGGAAGTCCGTTCGGGTATCGTTCGCCGACTCGACCCACGATCGCAGGTCCGGCCGGTGCGTCTCGTCGGGCAGTACCGTCACAGCAGGCCGAGCGTCCGCAGCTCGTCGAGCGGCTCGCGGAACGAGCACGAGCCGAAGGAGAGCGCCAGCGTGCCGCGCGTCTCGGCGATCGAGTCGGCGCTCACGCGGTGGCCCCGCCAGTCCGCGCCAGCCGGGCTGAAACGGACTGCGTTTGTGTCGCGCTCACCCAGCAGCTCGGCCACTTTGCTTTGCGGCGTGCCCGCGCGCGCGAGCGCGGCCGCGAGTAGCACGTTCACGAACCCGAACATCTCGCCAGTCGGGCTGTCCGGCGCATACGTCAGGCGGTATAGCGCGCGAAACGGGTGATGAAGGCCCGCCGTCGCCTTGAACGGAACCGCCGACCGAGCGCAGGCAACGATGAACCGCGCCAGGTCGGCGACCGACGGGAAGGCATCCGCCGTGACGCCTCCGGTGCGCACCTTCGCGTTCCCTCCGACGCGCCGGATCGCGGCGATGAAGGGCGCCGGGTCGGATTCCACCGGGAACTCGTAGAAAATGTCGACGCCGCGCGGCAAGCCTGCAGCAACCGTCGCGAGATCCTCCGGGACGCGGACGCGCACCTCGACTGCGTCGACGGCGACGCCCGTCCCCTCCAACGCCCCAAAGGCGCTGCAGTCCACGGCACCGACCGAGCCGACAATCGCGCTGAGATGCCACGGCGGCTCGCCAGCGGAGGGCAGCAGGTCGGCCGCCGACTGACGGAGCTCCGCGAGCCGCCCGATCGGGACAACGAAGTGTCCGAGCGCCCACGCGTCCGGACTGACGCGATAAGCGGCGTAGTTTCGCACAGCCTCGCGCATCGGAAGCGAGGCGGGCGGAAAGAGGCCCGCGTAGTCGATCGCCCCGGCGAGGAGGGACCGCGCCGCAGAGGTGCTCACCGCTTCGGCGCCAGTTTCCTTTTCCTTTTCTTCTTCTTCGGCGCGAGAATCGTCCCGCGGCAGTTGGGCGCACCGCACTGGCATGCGTAGAAACGCTCGTCCTCGGCCGTGTGATCGTCCGTGCGCTCGTACTGGTAGTCGTAGCAGAGCTCCTCGCCGACCATGATGTCCTTGATCGCCTCGATGTAGATGCGCTTCGCGTCGACGATCACGGCCTCGCAATTCGGGGCGCAGGAGTGGTTGATGAAGCGCGCCTCGTTCCCGCCCACGGCCGCGTCGACGACGGTGCGCCGGTTGAGCGTGAACAGAAACGTGTGGTGGCTCTTCATCTTGTCTTCGTCATAGCGGCGGTCCGCTTCCGCGTTCGAGATGCGCTCGCCGGTGTACTCGATGATCCGCGTCCCCTTCTTGATCGGCCGGATGGCGAACGCGCCGACGCCGGCGATCGGCGACGGCCGCAGCTCGAACGGGAGTGGATTGTCGGCGTTGGGACGTGACGCCACCGCGTTAGGCCGCCTCCGGCCGCACCTTCCAGTATGCCTCCGCCGCCTGCCGAAGCGCGAGCAACGCCGACGCCTCGAGGTCGTACTGGAGCACGAGGTCCGCCAGCGCTTCCGGGTTTCGCTTCGACGTCCGGCGCGATGACCGCTCGCAACACGTCTGCCGGCGCCCGTACTCGCGGCTCGCGTGCCAAAGCGCGTTCGCCCGGTGCCACCAGTCCTCGTCCACGCCGCCATTCGGGCGAAGGTCCTTGGCGGCCTCGCAGTAGGACGCGGCCATCTGGGCGAGCGCGTTCGTCACGACGATGCACATCTCGTCCGCGGCGCGGTGCTCGGCATCGAGCGCCGGCTGGGCGACGAGTCGCGCGTAGCGGTCGTGTTGATGGCAGCACTCGAGTGCCGCGCGGAGCATCGCGTCGGCGTTGATCCGTGCCGCGTCGAGCGGCGAGAGCTCGATCGCGCCGTCTCCCTGGGCGAGAATGATCGCGGTGTTCGACTTCGGCATGCGGGGATCGCGGTTACGTCGTCACACGGTGGCGCGCGCGGCGCCGGTCCGCGTCAGGGCGTATGCAATATAGGTGCGCGCCTCACGTGATGACCGTCGGGGCGGCGCGCCCCGTGCGTTCCCGCAACTCTGAGACTCGAAGCGCCACGTCGATGAGCGACGCGAGCGCGCGCTGGGGATCGATGCCCTGCCGGCTCGGATCGTCCTGGTACGACTCGATGTAGAGGCGAAGCGTCGCCCCTTCGGTGCCCGTTCCGGAAAGCCGATACACGATCCGCGCTCCGCCCTCGAGCAGAATGCGCAGTCCCTGCCGCTCGCTAATGCTCCCGTCGACCGGGTCGTGGTAGCTGAACTCGTCCGCCGCGGTCACCCGGAACCCGCGGAGTGTCGTGCCGGGAAGCCGCGCGAGACCGGTGCGCACATGCTCGAACACGTCGCCAGCCGCGGCCGCGGGGAGTGCCTCGTAGTCGTGACGCGTATAGAAGTTCCGGCCGAAGCGCCGCCAGTGCTCGCGGACCACGTCCGCGACGGGCTGCCGGAGGCGCGCGAGGACGTTGAGCCAGAACAGGACGGCCCACAGCCCGTCCTTCTCGCGCACGTGGCTCGACCCGGTGCCGAAGCTCTCTTCCCCGCAGATCGTGATCGCGCCCGCGTCCAGAAGGTTGCCGAAGAACTTCCATCCGGTCGGCGTCTCGTAACAGCGGATCCCGAGCTGTCGCGCGACCTGATCGACAGCCTGGCTCGTCGGCATCGAGCGCGCGACGCCCGCGAGTCCGCGCGCGCAGCCAGGTACCAGCGAGGCGTTCGCCGCGAGCACGGCGAGGCTGTCCGATGGCGTGACGAAGAAGCGCGCGCCGAGGACCATGTTGCGATCACCGTCGCCGTCGGACGCGGCCCCGAAGTCGGGCGCGTCGCTGGCGCGCATAATCTCCACCAGCTCTGGGGCGTACGTCAGATTCGGATCGGGGTGCCCGCCGCCGAAATCCGGACGCGGCGCGCCATTCATGACCGTACCGCCCGGCGCGCCGAGCCGCCATTCGAGGATCTCGGTCGCGTACGGCCCAGTCACCGCGTGCATCGCGTCGAAGCGCATACGGAACCGCCCGCCCGACAGCAGGTCCCGCAGCAGGTCGAAGTCGAAGATGGACTCCATGAGATCGGCGTAGTCGCTCACAGGGTCGATCACCTCGACGGTCATCGAGCCGAGCCGCTCTTCGCCGAGCCGCTCGAGCGGTACGGGCGCCGCATCGAGTGTGACGTACCGGGTGATGGCCTTGGCCCGAGCCGCGACGGCCTCGGTCACACGCTCGGGCGCGGGGCCGCCGTTCTCGATGTCGTACTTGATGCCGAAGTCACCGTCCGGCCCGCCCGGGTTGTGACTGGCGGAGAGGATTATCCCGCCGAAGGTGCGGTGCTTCCGGATGAGGTGCGACGCGGCAGGCGTCGACAGGATTCCTTCGCGGCCGACGAGGACCCGGCCGAACCCGTTCGCGGCGGCCATGCGGAGGATCGTCTGGATCGCCTCGCGGTTGTAGTACCGGCCGTCGCCCCCGACGACGAGCGTGCTTCCAGCGGGCGCGCCGACCGTGTCGAAGATCGCCTGTACGAAGTTCTCCAGGTAATGCGGCTGCTCGAAGACGGGGACCCTCTTCCGCAGGCCCGACGTGCCCGGCCGCTGATCGGGGAACGGCGTCGTCGCGATCTCTCGTACGGCAATGTCCTGGACGGTCACCTTCGATCTCTTTCCCGTGTGCGGAGCGTGCCACTTCAAGTCCCGGACCTCTCTGCGGTCGCGTCCGACAACGCGCGGCGTACACGGGCCCGACGGTGAACTCCGTACGTTAGCGAACGGCAGGCACGGCATCTGCCCTCAGATGTTTTGGCTTTTATCGCTGCAGGCCGTCGTCATGGCTCGGCGTCTATTCGTGCTTGTCGTCACCACTGATCAGCGGCTCGAGCACCAGGCCCTTAGCGCCGTCCGCGCGGCCGGGTGCCTTCCGATGCTCGGGCATGTCGACGAGGACTGTCCGACGGCGCTCCGGCGCATTCGGCCCGACGTCGTGCTGATCGACGCAACGCATCCGTGCGCCAGCTCGCCGCCGTTCTATGAAGAAGCGGCGGCGATGGGGGTTCGCGTCATCGCCCTCGCCCCGGACGCGCGCGACGAGGAAGCGCGGGCGGTCGCGCGCCGTCAGAACGCACGCTGCGTCATCCTGCCGACGGAGTACGACCTTTTCTCGGAGACGCTACGGCCGGCCGAGCTCATGTAGCGCGCGGAAGGGTCGTAAGATGACGACGCCCGGCCACCTCGGCCGGGCGTCGTCGCGTTGCGGGGTACTTCGCGGGGTAATTCGCGGCTGGTGCGAGGCCTTATCGCCTCGTCGTCGTCGTCGTCTTCTTCGTGGTCGTGGTCCGGCGCTTGGTCGTAGCCGTGGGCTTCTTCTTCGCCGTCGTTGCCTTCTTCGCGGCCGGCCGCCCGGCCTGTGTTACCGGAGCGTCCTGCCGACCAGAGTACACGGTGCCCGTGGTGCCGCTTGGGCGCGGCGGGGCGAACAGCTTCCGGTCGGAATCGAACGGGGAGCTCAGCGTGGGGAGCGTGGCCAGGCTGAGCCGCTCCTTACCCTTCGGCGCGATGAGGCGGAGGCGCGGCAGGACGCGCCGCCGTGTGACGTCGGCTAGCGCGCAGATGACTCCCTCGGCGGTGCGCTCAACGACGACGCACGTCGGCCCGGTCGAGCTGACGAGGAAGTCGCGCTGGTTACGCGACCGGTAGTTGCCGTACCAGTGCGCCCCGAAGAGCGCGACGACGAGAAGAGCGAGCGTCCAGCGCGTGCGGTGGCCCATCCATGCCAGCGCGGCGATCGGCCGCGGCTCACCGCCGCGAAGGGCGTTGCCCTTCAGCCGGTCGACCCAGGACCCGCCCTGCCCCATGAGTGGGGCGACGATCGAACGGTAGATGCGTAGCGCCGCAAAGCCGCCGAAGCCGCCTATGAGCGCGACCGGGATGAGAAGATGCGGCCCCATCACCCACCGCGTCTCCGAGTAGGCCCAGAGTGCGACCGCGATCGCCGCGGCGGGCGCGAGAACGATGCGCGCAATCCACCGCGACGCGATCCTCGAGAACCCACGCGCGACGAACGGCGTGACCGCGACGAGGATCGCAGCGGCGACCGACGCGATCACCGCCTGCGCGAGCGTCACGTGGATCATGCGCGGCGGCAGGCCGTAGCGGCCGGTGTAGCCGCGCTCGTACGCGAACGCCAGCGCGTATCCGACAAACGGGATCGCGGCGGCGAGAAGTACGTGCGGGGGAGCGAAGCGGCGAAGGAACGACATTGTAGCCCCCAGGGGAGGGGGTGGGGCTGCGCAGGAAGGAGGCGCTGGCCGTGACAAAGGGCCCGGCGTCGGGCTCACCTAATGGACGAGGTCGCTATCCTCTCCGTTTCTACTTGAAGGCAACCGTCTTATCGCGCGATGGCAGCGCGGGATAGGTGCCGGTCACGATGCCCGACTGTGAACGCGTCGGAGAACCCGCGGTCGAGGGGCCTAACGGGACGCGCGGAGGCTCACACGGGACGCCAGAAATGCCGGATCGATGTTCGAGACGCCGATACGGTCCACGATCACCGTCCCGCCGTCTACCCGGTCGAAGACAAGCCGGATCGCACGCAGCTTCGACGGCGAGAACGCCGGCGACGCCTTGGCCAGATCGGCGAGCGGGATCACGTACGTCTGAAGCACGATCTCGAACGTCGTCCGAAACGCGGTCCGTTCGAACCTCGCGCGGCGAAGCACGCGCGTCTCCAACGGCCGACGCGGCACACCGTACGCACTGAGTGGGGCGCGCACGGTGTTCCCGTCCGCGTCCTCCACCTCGATGGTGAAGTCAACGCGCGCCGTGTCCCTGGGAGCCGCCGGTGCCTTCGAGGGGCGGCGCGGTGTCCTTGGCTTCGCGGCCGCGCTGTCTTTCTTTGTGGTGTCCTTCGGCGCCGGGCGTTTGCCCGGGATGCTGTTGGTCGGAGCAACCGACAGTACGAGCGCGGTCGCGTCGCCCAACGGGAGCGACGAACGGAGCGAGTCCGACAACGTGAGGGTGTAGCGGGCTGGAGCGCCGCGGCGCGTTGTGTCGTCACCGGCGATCTTGTTGTTCCACCCCAGCCAGACCGCGCTGTTATTCTGCGTCTCCGGCTGCCCGCCCGGCGGGCCAGCCCAGCGGAACGGGACGACGTTTTCGTTCCACATCGACAGGCTGTCACCTGTGATACGGACGCCGGGCGCGCCCGTGTTCACGTTCACGTCGTCGTCGAATGTGGCCAGCGGTATGAAGCGATTCTCCTCGAATCGCGTGATGTACATCGTGCGTGGCAGCCACTGGCCGGCCGTTCGGTGATCCACGAAGAGCGGCAGATACTCCTGCTTGCTTTTCAACGTCGCTTCCAGAAACGCCGCGATCATCACGCGCCCGAACTTGAGCTGCTCCTCCTCCGGCATCAGCGCCTGCAGGGCGAGGCGTCGAGCGCTCGTCTTGCCGTTGTCCAGGTTGCGCCAGACGCGATTCCATTGGCCGTGGTTCGCCCGGTAGACGTAGACGGCGGCCTTGAAGGTCCGCGAGCCCTGCGTGAAGCGCAGCCTTTCGTATTGCCGAAGTCCGTGGAAGGTGCTCACGTCCCCGTCGTGCGAGCCGTGAATCACGAGATAATTCACGTCGGTGAACGGGTGTAAACGTCCCGCAGGTCGGTACTGCCCGTCCACGGGCGCGATCGCCACCGCCGCGCGGATGTTGAAGTTGTAGCCGAGCTTGGTGTTGGCGTCGTCCGGGTAGCGCTCCAGCCGGTTGAACGTGACCGCGTGTCCGACTGCCTCGCCGCCTCGCGAGTGCCCCATCACCGCCAAGTTCCGCCAATCCACCTTCCGATAGAACGGATTCGCGGACGAGTCGCTGAACGCCCTCCATGCGCGGAGATGCTCGAGCAGCAGCCAGCCGCGGCCGTCGTTCTCGTTGGAGAGACCGTTGATGAAATTGTGGTCAACCGAGACGAGGATGAATCCACGCGACGCCAGCAATTCGCCGAGATAGTCGTAGCCCGGATCGGAATAGTCGTATGGGTCGTGATTCCCGTGCACCACAAGCACGAGCGGGAATGGGCCGTCCCCGACCGGATACCACACGCGGCCGTTGATCGGAAGCTGCTTGACGTCGAAGCCCCAACGCTTCTTGCGGGTCTTCTCCTGTGCGCCTTCGATCTTCACGAACGCCGACCCATCGACGGACTTGGTCTTGATCCTGACCGAGTCGCGGTATGCCGCGCGCCGCTTGTCATTACCGCTGCCGTAGAGGAGGGTACGCACCTTCATTGGTCCAGGCAGGCCGGGGTTCGGCGCCTGGATTGCCTGGTGATTGAGGACGAGCGGCGAGTCGTCCTTCGCCAGCTTCAGCGGCTGCGCGCACGACGCAAGCAGCACGGCGGCCCAAGCACTGCGCAAACGCATCTTCGTCATCGAACCCGAATCCCCACTCGGTGTGCGACGTCGCCGCCCTCGCGTGTCTCCAACGCGTAATCGAAGCGGACGCGGTCCGCGTTGAGTCCCACTCCCGCCGTGAACGGTCGCTCGCCCGGCTCCGGACGGCGCGCGCCGGCGCGCAAGGTCAGGGAATACCCTTGAATCCAGGCAAGCCCGAGCTCCGCGCCTCCGGCAGGCTTCAACCACCCGTCGTGAAGCACAGTCACCTGCGCCGCGAGTCCGACGTCGATGAACGGGCTCGCCGGGATCAGGAGAACGAGCGGCGCCTCGGCTTGCGTCCCGACGGTGAATCTGGTGAGTGCTTTACCGTCGAACGCTACGTTCTGCACGGACAAGCCAACGCCGAAAAACTGCCGGAAATCCTTCTCCGCACCGAGGTCGACGAACCCGCTCGTGGAACGCGCTCGCGGCGCTGATTCCTGCGCAATCTTCCCCGCGATGCCGAACCGGACGCCCTTGAATACGCGTCCAACCCCGACCGTAGCCGCTGCGCTCGAAGCGGTGCTCGATCCCCTGCTCTGGAGCGCGGCCGCGGAATACGGGAAGTTGAGGTCGTCGGTCGAGAATCCGAGCCACTGTGCGCCGACGCCGATACCCCCGCCGGCGAACGCGAACACCGTCGAGATTGCCCCACTCGCATTTCCAGGTGCATACCGCTGCGCGGAGATTGTCGTGCCGCGCACAACGGCGAGCTGCGCCGGGTTGGAGAACAGCACGTCGTCGTCGCGCCCCGCGACCCCGGCGCCTCCCAGCGCCAGCCCGCGTGCGCTCGCCGGCAGTCGCAGCACGAGGGGCCCGGAGCTCGGCGCTTGAGCGGCCAGAGCACCGGCGGACAAGAGTACTATGACCGCGGCGGCAGTGGATGCGCGCATTCAGTGGATGCCAGGGTGGATGAGGATGCTTCGCCGCACCCGTTTTGGAAAGGTGCGAACCCCCGGACCGTTCGGAGAGCCTCATTCGGCGATGTAGCGCCAGGGATCCGTCGGACGCGTACGCCGCCAGATAGTGAAGAACGGGATACTCGCCGGCCGCGCGGTGTCGGGCGGCGGCGTGTTGGGCCGGATCATGCCGAAGGTGACGCCGAGGTCGCCGCTCGATGCGACGATCGCGCGATCCGCAGCCCAGGACACTGGACTCGGAGGCCCCGTCGCGCCTCCGGAGACGGCTCGGCCAATGGCCCGCGAGCCGACGATGAACGACGGACTATCGGGTCCACCCATGTTCACGGCATCCGCGCTACCGTTCTCCTCGAACGCCAGGCCCAAGCCGATCTGCTGCGCGCGATCTGAGAACGCCCGCTCGGCCGCGATCAGGCTCTCCAGGTGTGCCGCCATGGTCGCCCTGTCGGAGCTCGGCGCGACCGAGTGGGCCGGGAGCGCGGGTTCCATCAACGCGACTGGCATGTTGCCGGTGGCGCGGCGCGTGAGCTTGTACGCGACAACGCGCCAGCCCGCCGGTTGCTTGACCCAGTACGACAGGTACTTCAGCGGCGTTCTCGAGCCGTCCCACTTGACGACGGTCATGTAGCCGAAGGTGAAACCCTGCCCGCCATCGGCCGAGATGCCGCCACGGATCGGCGTCCACTCGGCGCGTATGTCCGGCGCGCCGAACAGGCCGCGCAGCGCCTCCTTCACGGCAGCCCTCTCACGCGCGAAACGGCCACCGATCGGCATCCAGACGTCGTCGGCGAGCATCGGCGAGATCGCGGAGATCGCGTCGGTTCGTGCGGCGGCCGCGGAGAACTGACGATCGGCGGCGAGGAGCTCATCGACGACGCGTCTCGGATCCGCTGCAGGGCCCGACTGCGTACCGACTGCGGTGCATGCTACGGCGAGGAGTGAGTGAACGGCGAGCGACGCGAACCGACGGAGCATTGTCATGCGGAGGTCGTAGTCGGAGTCGGAGACTACGGTAGCGATCTCCGTCGGCAGCGCATCGGCCGGAGCGTCAGGAAAGTGTTAGGACGGTCTGTCCGCCCGCGTCGCTTGTTTGATAACGGCGGGAGGCAGAAAACAAAATCGCGCAAGCGTCGCTTGCGCGATTGTTTGGCTCGATAGCAGGGGAGGGACTCGAACCCTCGACCCCGGCATTATGAGTGCCGTGCTCTGACCACCTGAGCTACCCTGCCCCGTCGCCGCCTCGGTTCCAAATATCGGCACCGAGCCCGGCGAAACGAAACCGGCCGGCCCTCGCGGACCGGCCGGCGTCAGTAGCGGGGGCGGGATTTGAACCCGCGACCTTCGGGTTATGAGCCCGACGAGCTACCAGGCTGCTCCACCCCGCGATAGTGCCTGAAACCTAGCCACTTGGCCCCGAGTGTCAAGGTCGCGTACGCTCCCCCGCGCGCTGCACCGTGTCCGGATCCGCGAAGCGATACAACAACTCCTTGCTGCCGCGCACGAGGCCGAATTCCTCGCGTGCGATGCGCTCCTGCAGCTTGGGATCGGTCTCGACGCGCCGCTTGTACTGGCCGAGCGAATCGACGACGCGCGACAGCGAGTCGATCTCCGCGCGCAATACGCGCTCGCGCGTACGCTGGCGCACGAGATCCGACGTCCCGTACTCGCCACCCTCGATGGCGAACATCAGCGCGCCAACGAGCAGCGCGGCCTTGACGGCCGCGCGCAGCAGCCCGCCACTGCCCTTCCTAGATCGAGCCATGCAGTCCGCAGCCCGCAATTCGCACTCGGCTACAGCCCATAGATCGCCCCGCCCGGGTACTCGGCCGCCGCGCCGAGCTGCCCCTCGATCCGCAGCAGCTGGTTGTACTTCGCGACTCGGTCCGTGCGACTCGCCGAGCCGGTCTTGATCTGCCCGGCGCCCGTCCCCACGGCTAGATCGGCGATGAACGTGTCCTCCGTCTCTCCCGATCGGTGCGAGATCACCGATAGGTAGCCCGCGGCGCGCGCCATGTCGATCGCCTCGAGCGTCTCTGTCAACGTACCGATCTGGTTGACCTTGATGAGGATCGCGTTCCCGACGCCGCTCTCGATCCCCCGCGCGAGCCGCTCGGTGTTCGTCACGAACAGGTCGTCGCCGACGAGCTGCACGCGGTCTCCGAGCGCGCTCGTGAGCTTGGCCCAGCCGTCCCAATCATCCTCGGCGAGCCCGTCCTCGATCGAGACGATCGGATACTCGTCGAGCCAGCGCGCGTAGAGGTCGATCATCCCGTCGGCGTCGAGCTTGCGGCCGCCGCTCTTCTTGAACGTGTACGCGCCGTCCTTGTACAGCTCACTCGCCGCGACGTCGAGCGCGAGCGCGATCTGCTTGCCAGGCCCGTACCCAGCAGCCTCGATCGCCTCGATGATGACCGTGATCGCCTCCTCGTCGTCACGCAGGTCGGGGGCGAACCCTCCCTCGTCGCCGACGCCCGTCGCGAGCTTGCGCTTGACGAGCACCTTCTTGAGCGAGTGAAAGACCTCGGCGCCCATGCGCAGGGCGTCGGCGAAGGTGTCAGCGCCGACGGGAACGACCATGAACTCCTGGAAGTCGACGGTGTTCGTCGCGTGTGCGCCGCCGTTCAGGATGTTCATCATCGGCACCGGCATGACGCGCGCCAGCGGACCACCGAGGTAGCGGTAGAGCGGGAGCTTCAGCTCCTCCGCGGCCGCGCGTGCGACGCCGAGCGACACGGCGAGGATGGCGTTCGCGCCAAGGTTCGACTTGTTCGGCGTGCCGTCCATCTCGATCAGCGCCGCGTCGATTCCGATCTGGTCCGTCGCATCGGCGCCGGCGAGGGCCGGCGCGATCGTCTCTTCGACGTTCTTGACCGCCTTGCGCACGCCCTTGCCGAGATACCGCTCGCCCTCGCCGTCGCGGAGCTCCACCGCCTCGTGCTCCCCGGTGCTGGCCCCGCTCGGCACCGCCGCGCGCCCGAGCACCCCGCTCGACAGTAGCACGTCCGCCTCGATCGTCGGGTTGCCCCGGCTATCGAGAATCTCCCGTGCAGTGATATCTACGATCGTCGACATGAACCGAGTCGTCCCTCACGAGCCCACACGCTCACACCCTCACACCCTCACATCCCCTATCAAGCTTCCTTCCGTTCCTGCTCCCGCGCGATCGGATACTCGTTCGTTCGCACGTCGTACAGCTCGCGCATCGTGTCGGCCATTCGCTGCCAGACCGCGCGCATCAGCTCCGTGCGATCCTCGTACGTTCGGCCGGCGGTCGGCACGGGCGCCAGGAAATGCACGTGCACGACGTTCGGCCGCACGCGCAACGATCCCTTCGGCATTACTTCGAGAGCGCCGTAGACGACCACGGGCACGATGGGCGCCCCGGCGGCGATTGCGAGGACGAACGGCCCCTTCTTGAAGGGCCGGAGGTGGTAGTCCCGACCACGCGTGCCCTCCGGGCACACGACGACGTTGCGGCCGCGCTGCACCTCGGCCGCCGCCACCTTGTACGACTCGAACGCCGACTTCCGGTTGTCGCGATCGATGAAGACGATTCCCGCGGCCTCGGCGCCGCGGCCGAACACCGGTATCCGCCGCAGCTCGGATTTGGCGACGAAGGTGTAGCGCGGGAGCACGCTGGCGACGGCGAAGATGTCGAACCAGCTCACGTGGTTCTGCATGTAGATCGCGCCGTTGCGCATATTCTCCACGCCGTGCACGACGACGCGCACGCCGGCCGCGCGGCTCGCGGAGCGCGCCCAGAGGCGCATGCAGCGCTCGTAGATGCTCCCCGGCTTCTCCCGCACGCGCAGCAGCGACGCCACGAGCAGGGTCGGTGCGAGAATCGCCGTCATCACGAAGACGGTGAGGAGCGCGAAGATGGAGCGAATCACACCGAAAAGTGGTCGTAGCCGCCGGGGTTGGCAACGCGACGCCCCTTGCGCCGGATCTCGACACCGGGGTCCCCGGCGACCGCGTGCGCGATCGGCGTCAGCGGCAGGCGGAAGGCCGCGACGAACGCCTCGAGGTCGAGCGGCTCGGGGGCCGAAACTACGAGCTCGTACTCCTCGCCGCTCGCCGCTGCGTCCTTGGGGGCAACGCCGTCGGCGACGGGAATGTGGTCGAGGTCGAGCTCGATGCGGACGCCGCTCGCGGCGGCGAGGTGCCCCAGGTCGGCGACGAGGCCGTCGGAGACGTCGATCGCGGCCGCCGCGCCCGCGGCGGCTAGCCAGCGGCCCTCGGCGATCCGCGGTTGCGGCCGCGCGAACTTCTCGCGATGTCCCGCGTTCGGCTCGGCATTGCCTAGCAGCGCGCGGAGTGCGGCACCCGGCCCCCCAAGTCGGCCCGTCACGTACAGCCGGTGACCCGGCTTCACCGCGTCACGCCGCAGGGTCGCGTACGCGCTGCCGAGCACGGTCGTCGTGATCGAGAGCTCGCGGCCGCGGCTCGTGTTCCCGCCGAGAATCGGCGCCGCCCAGCGCGACGCGACGTCGCCGACGCCGTCAGCGATCTGGAGTAGGTCGGGTCGCCATCCGTCGGGGATAGCGATGGCGATGAGCATTCCCACTGGCCAGGCGCCCATCGCAGCGAGGTCGCTCATCGCCGCCGCGGCCGCGCGATAGCCGATCTCCCGCGCCGTGAGCCACCCGCGCCGGAAGTGTACGTCCTCGATAGCGCTATCGACGCTCGCGACGAGCGAATCCCCGCGCGGCAGCTCGAGGACGGCCGCGTCGTCGCCAATCCCGCGCGAGCGGTCGTCCCACCGCGCGACCATCTGGCGGATCGCGTCGAACTCGCGGCCGGCGCCGAGCGCCACGAAGCCGCGCGTCGTGGAGGGCTCAGCCACGGGCGACGTTGCGCCGGCGAGTCAATGCCAACCTCACTGCCCCGGATCGCCGACGGCCGGTAGCTCGAGGAGCACCGGGTAGCGTGGGGGTGGCGGGTCGAGCTGCCAGACACCGGGTAGGGCGCAAAGAACGTCGTCCAGCGTCACTCCGCGCGGCGTTCGCCGCGCCGCGTCCGGCGTGCCCTGCGCGAGCTCGGCGGCACGCCCGTGCGCCCACGCCGCGGCGGCGGCGGCCACGAGCGGGTCGCCAATCTGCGCGACCAGCGTCGCCGCGATGCCGGTAAGGACGTCGCCGCTGCCCGCCGTCGCGAGAACTGGCGAGCCCGACGCGCTCACGAGCTGCCGGCCATCCGGCGAGCCGACGGTCGTCGGCACGCCCTTGAGCAACACTGTCGCGTTGCACCGGGCGGCCAGACCGGGCGCGGCGTCGAATCGGGAGGCGAGCACGTCGTCGACTCGACCACCGGCGAGGCGGGCGAACTCGGCCGGATGCGGCGTCAGCAACGCGGGTCGTCCGCGCAACAGGCGACCCAGCGCGTCCGCGTCGCCGGCGAAGACGTTGAGTCCATCGGCGTCAACGACCACCGGCCCGCGCCACGTGCGTAGAATCCGCTCCACGAGCTGGCGCGCGTCCGCGTCGCGTCCCAGGCCCGGTCCGATCGCCACGACGTCAGCCCACTCGCCGAGGTCGGTCTGCACCGCGCTGTCGTCCCCGGGCCAGCAAGCGGCAAGCGCAGCCGGCTCAGCCTCCTGAACGACCGGGACACTCGCCGGGGCAACAACGAGCTTCACCATTCCGACGCCGCTCCGGGCGGCCCCACGGGCGGCTAGCAGGGCCGCGCCGGCCATCCCCTCCGCGCCGCCAACCACGGCGACGCGCTTGCGCGTCCCCTTGTGCGCGTCAGCCGAGAACCGCGGTACCACCGCAGCGACCCAGCGCGCGTCGACGAGAGCGGGAGCACCGTCGTCTAGCTCCGCGTAGGCACCAAGGCCAATGTCGAGGACGGCGAGCGCACCGCAGCGGTCTCGCGCGGTGAGAAGGCCACGCTTCATCGTGCCGAACGTCAACGTCAGCTCGGCGACGACACTCTTCTCCCAACGGCCGGTCGTCGCGTCGACGCCGCTCGGCACATCGATCGCGATCACGGCCGCGCCGCCGGCGCGCAGCCGCGCGATATCGTCGACCGCCTGACCGAGGTGCTCGCGAGGAGCGCCTGTCGCGCCTGTTCCGAGGAGGCCATCGATCACCAACCGCTCCGCGAAGTGCGCTGGCGTCGCGCTCGTGAGCGCCCGCTCTCGTGCGGTCTCGCCGACGATCGGCAGCGAAAGGGCGCGCTCGGCGATTGCGTCGGGGCTCTTGGCCTCCGCCGGCTCGACGACGCGGACGACGGCGCCCGTTGCGGCGAGCGCGCGAGCGACGACCCATGCGTCCCCGCCATTGTTGCCGGGCCCGGCGAAGATGAGGGCGCCGGACTCGAGGTGGAACGGGTATCGCAGCGCGATCTCCGCAGCCGCGGCGGCGCCGGCGCGCTGCATGAGGGCGCGCGACGGCACGCCGGCAGCGATTGCCGCCGCGTCGCGCGCGGCCGCCTGGGCCGCGGTCGTCACCGGGACCGGCGGTGTGGTCCTACTACTTGTTCGAGGCGCCAACGGTGCGGCCGTAGCTCAGCTCACCGTTGTCGATGCGGACGTTGAAACCGCACTCCGGGTTGCTGCACGCCCACGCCTTGTAGGTGATCGGGGCGCCGTCACGCCCGTAGTCGCTGAGTGGCAGGAGCGTCCCCTCCCGGCATTTCCGGCAGCCCGGCAACTCGCTCACGTTGTCCACGATCCCCTCCCGCCTCTCGGGCACTGCCTCGCCGGCACTCGCCCTCTCGCCGCCTCCCGCGGGGCCCCAGCGGGGCACCGACCGCGGCCGCCCGGGATCCGCGCCGGCGGCAGCCAGCGGCGTCAGCGAAGCCCGGCTACGCGTGCTGCGGTCGGCACCACGGGTACTCGCGCTCGAACGCCTGGTCGAAGTCGAACACGTCCGCGAAGTCGTCGCGCGTGTCACCGGGCTGACTGATGAGCAGCTCCAGCTCTACCAGGGTGAAGACGATGTCGCCGATGTCGGCGGTGGTCCGTACGCCCCAGTGCTCGAGGACCAGGCGCGCCATCACGCCGAACCGTTCCAGGGCGAGGTCGCGGCAAGCCAGAGCGAGCTCGCGGCCGGTGATGTGCCGGCGCTCCGTCAGCCGCGTCTGGTAGTGCTCGAGCGCAGTGAGGACGAAGAGGTACGCGCGTTCATCGAACCGCGGCTCCCGCAAGCGGATGCGGTCCATGATCCCGTCGCGAAACGCCAGCTCGGTCAACGACAACCCTCACTCGGTTCGGAGTACGCTAACGGCGGGGAACCACCCCGCCGGCGCCCAAAGATGCAGACTGCCCGCGCCGTTCACAACTCCCCGCCGCGAGCTGCCCCAGCGATCGTTCCCGCCGGCTCCGGGTAGAGCGGGAACGCCGACGTTAGCCGGCGCACCTCGGCGCGCACCTCCTCGGTCACGCTTTCGTCGTCGGACGCCGCGAGCACGCGATCAATCAGCTCGGCGACCTTGCGCATCTCCGCCTCCCGCATCCCGCGCGTCGTCACGGCCGGCGTCCCAATGCGGATGCCGCTGGTGACGAATGGCGACTGCGTCTCGCGCGGGACTGTGTTCTTGTTCACGGTGATGCCCGCGGCGTCCAGCGCCTGCTCAGCCACTTTGCCCGTCAATCCGCGGTTGCGGAGGTCGACGAGCATCAGGTGGTTGTCCGTCCCGCCCGAGACGACGTGGAGCCCACGCTCGACGAGCGCCGCCGCGAGTGCCTTCGCGTTGGCGACGACCTGCGCGCAGTATTGCTTGAACGACGGGTCGAGCGCTTCCTTGAGCGCGACCGCCTTCGCCGCGATCACGTGCTCGAGCGGCCCGCCCTGGGATCCAGGAAAGACCGATTTATCGATTGCCTTCGCATGCTGCGCCGTACAGAGGATCATCCCCGCCCGCGGCCCGCGCAGGGTCTTGTGGGTCGTGGTCGTGACGACGTCGGCGTGCGGCATGGGTGACGGGTACAGGCCCGTCGCCGCGAGGCCAGCGAAGTGCGCCATGTCCACCATGAAGACCGCGCCAACCTCGCGCGCCACTTCCGCAAATGCGGCGAAGTCGATGACGCGCGAGTACGCGCTGTAGCCGGCGATAATCATCTTTGGCCGGTGCTCGCGCGCCTTACGGCGCATGTCGTCATAGTCGAGGTAACCGTCGTCCGTGACGCCGTATGAGGTCGCGCGGTAGAGCAGACCGGAGAAGTTGACCGGTGAGCCGTGCGTGAGGTGCCCGCCGTTCGACAGGTCCATCCCGAGGAACGTGTCCCCCGGCTTCAGGAATGCCATGAACACCGCGGCGTTCGCCTGGGCGCCGGAGTGAGGCTGCACGTTCGCGTGCTCGGCGCCGAACAGCTCCTTGGCTCGATCGATGGCGAGCTGTTCGACCCGATCAACGAACTCGCACCCGCCGTAGTACCGCTTCCGAGGAAGACCCTCGGCGTACTTGTTCGTCAGCGGCGACCCCATCGCCTCCATGACGGCGGGCGACACGAAGTTCTCGCTCGCGATGAGCTCGAGGCCGTCGTTCTGGCGGCTGATCTCGGACTCGATCAGCTCGGCAATCTCGGGGTCGGTGTCGCGCAGCGCGCGGCCGGGCGGGCAGCGATCCCAGGAAGTCCAGTTACTCATGATTACTCTCCGGTGACCGAGGTTCGAGGTTCGAGTTTCGAGACGAAGCCGATATCTCGAACCTCGAACCTCGAACCTCGAACCTCGAACCTCACTTGTTCGGCCACTGCGGCCACGTCCTGACCATCGACCCCACGGCTCTGATCCGCTGCTCCGCGAGCCTGTCCGCCGCCTCGTGCGTCGGGACGCCGTCCTGCTTCGCGATCGAGTAGACGCGGAGGATCGTTTCGTAGATCTCGTCCGCCTTGCGAAATGCGCGCGCCGAGCTCCAGCCGGCGAGCTCGCTGTAGACGTTGATCACGCCGCCGGCGTTGGCGACGTAGTCCGGTGCGTACAGGATGCCGCGGCGGTGCAGCTCATCGCCGTGGCGCTCGTCCTGGAGCTGGTTGTTGGCGGCGCCGGCGACGATCTCGACGCGGAGCTGCGGGAGCGTCTTGTCGTTGATCACCGCGCCGAGGGCGCACGGGGCGAAGATGTCTGCCTGCGCGCCGTAAATGTCGTCCGGCGCGACCGCGGTCGCGCCGAACTCCGATACGACGCGCTTCACCCTCTCGGCGTCGATGTCGGTGACGATCAGCTTCGCGCCGGCTTCATGAAGCGCCTTCGCCAGGTGATAGCCGACGTGACCGGCGCCCTGCACGGACACGGTCTTCCCGTGCAGATCGTCCGACCCCCAGCACGTCTTGCCCGACGCCTGGATCGCGCGGAACACACCGTGCGCCGTGACCGGGGACGGGTCGCCGGATCGGCCGGCGAGACCGCTCACGTAGTCGGTCTCCATGTGCACGAAGTCCATGTCCGCCGTGCTCGTCCCGACGTCCTCGGCGGTGATGTACCGACCCCCGAGGGTCTCCACGAACCGGCCGTGCGCTCGGAAAATCATCTCGCGGTTGGCGGTCCGGTTGTCGCCGATGAGCACGGCCTTCCCGCCGCCGAGGTTGAGGCCCGCAACGGCGTTCTTGTAGGTCATTCCACGCGCGAGACGCAGCGCGTCGACGAATGCCTCCTCGTCGCTGGCGTACTTCCAGAACCGTGTGCCGCCGAGGGCGGGGCCGAGCGTCGTGCTGTGAATGGCGATGATCCCGCGGTAACCCGACGACGGGTCGTGACAGAGCACGACCTGCTCGTGGCCCATCTCGGCGATCGTATCGAAGATCTTCATCTACATGCCCGTGAGTTGGGCGGCCACGCCCCCGGCCGGCGTCATCGGGCGGGCGCCACTCTTCGCGTACAGTTGCCGCGCGATGACGACGCGCTGAATCTCCGACGTCCCCTCGTAAATCTCGGTCACTTTCGCGTCCCGGAACAGGCGCTCGACGGGGTAGTCGGTGATGTACCCGTAGCCGCCGAATATCTGCACGGCCTCGCGCGTCGCCGACATCGCCGTTTCACTCGCGAGGAGCTTGCTCATCGCGGCCGGCAGCGTCACCGACTCGCCACGATCCTTGGCGGCGGCCGTCGCATGCAGGAGCGCGCGCGACGCGGCGACGCCCTTCGCCATGTCGGCGAGCTTGAACTGGATCGCTTCGAAGTCCGCGATCGGCTTGCCGAACTGGCGCCGCTCGGCGGCGTAGGCGAGCGAGTGCTCGAGCGCGGCGCGCGCGATGCCGACGGCCTGTGCCGCGATCCCCAGCCGGCCGTTGTCGAGCGACTGCATCGCGTAGCGGAAGCCCTGCCCTTCCTGGCCAAGGAGGTTCGCGGCCGGGACGCGTAGGTTCTCGAAGACGAGCTGCACGGTCGGCGACGCGCGAAGTCCCATCTTGTCTTCCTTCTTGCCGACGCGGAATCCGGGCATGTCCGGCGTCACGATGAATGCACTGATGCCGCGCGCGCCGCGCCGGTTGCTGGGCCGATCGGTGCGCGCCATGGCGATGATGACGTCGGCGTGAGTGCCGCTGGATACCCACGCCTTGGTGCCGTTGAGCACCCAGCAATCGCCGTCGCGCACCGCCTGCGTGATGAGCGCCGCGGCGTCCGAGCCCGCGTCGGGCTCAGACAGGGCGAAGGCGCCCAGCTTCTCGCCCCGCGCCAGCGGCCGCAGGAACCGCTCCTTTTGTTCGTCGGTGCCCCAACGCAGGATCATCTGCGCCGGTAGCGAGTTGTGGACACTGATCATGACCGCAACAGAGGCGTCCACGACCGCGATCTCCTCGAGCGCGACGAGGTACGTCAGGGTGTCGAGCCCAAGGCCGTCGAACGGTTCGGGCACGAGCATGCCGAGGAAGCCGAGCTCGCCGAGCTTGCGCACCAACTGCGGCTCGAAGTGCGCGTCGCGGTCCCAGGCCGCGCTGTGCGGCGCGATCTCGCCCATCGCGAAGTCACGCGCGGCCTGCTGGATCTCGCGCTGGTGGGCGGTGAGGAGAGTGAGGGAGGTGAGCTGGGGAATCATGGGTGGACGGCTCGTGAGCTTGAGAGCTGGTGAGCTTGTGAGGCGGCGTCTTCGCCGCCCCACCTTCGGGGACCCAATGGAGCCGCGGCCGTCCCCACAAGCTCACCAGCTCTCAAGCTCACAAGCTCTCAAGCTCTCAAGCTAGCAAGCCACTACCCCGGGTACGTGTAGAACCCCCTCCCGCTTTTCCGTCCGAGCCAACCCGCCGTCACGTACTTCCTGAGGAGCGGACAGGGGCGATACTTCGGGTCTCCCAGCCCG
The DNA here is from genome assembly GCA_046263215.1 of Gemmatimonadaceae bacterium. Classification (GTDB taxonomy): domain Bacteria; phylum Gemmatimonadota; class Gemmatimonadetes; order Gemmatimonadales; family Gemmatimonadaceae; genus JBHELH01. The sequence continues at coordinate 24,912 of JBHELH010000122.1, forward strand.
TCCTGAAGCACTTCGAGGATCGAGAGGCACGTATCGAGCCCGATCAAGTCCGCCAGCGCGAGCGGCCCCAGCGGGTGGTTCATCCCTAGCTTCATGACCGTGTCGATCGCCTCGGCGGTCCCCACGCCCTCCATTAGGCAGTAGACCGCCTCGTTGATCATCGGCATGAGGACCCGGTTGGCGACGAATCCGGGGTAGTCGTTCACCTCGACCGGCGTCTTGCCGACGGCCCTCGCCAGCTCGAGCACGCGGCCCGTTGTTGCGTCGTCGGTGGCCAGGCCGCGAATCACTTCGACCAGCTGCATTACCGGCACCGGGTTCATGAAGTGCATCCCGATGACCTTCTCTGGCCGACGTGTGCGCCCCGCGATCTCGGTGATTGATATCGAGCTCGTGTTCGAAGCGAGGATCGCACCGTCGCGCGCGACGCGGTCGAGGTTACCGAACAGCTTGAACTTGAGATCGCGGTTTTCGGTGACCGCTTCGACGACGAGGGCTGCGCCTGAAGCCGCGTCGACTGAGGTGTCGGTCTCTATGCGCCCAAGCGTCGCGTCCTTGTCCGCGGTCTGCAGCGTCCCCTTTTTCACCTGCCGCTCGAGGTTCTTCGCAATCGTGTCCCGGCCGCGTGCCAACGCGTCGCGGGAGATGTCGATCATCGTGACGGGGAACCCGTGCTGCGCGAAGACGTGCGCGATCCCGTTGCCCATCTGGCCGGCGCCGAGCACCACGACCCGGTCGACCACGTTACGCCACGCCGCGGCGCTGCCGCGCGGCGAGATATCCGAGCCCGGCGATCATGCCCAGTGCCGCGCCGCCACCCCCCTCGGGACCCCACGGGCCGCCCGTCGCCCAGTCGGGGCCCGCGTCGACGGTGCGATAGTCCGGCGTCTCGGTCTCGAGGCCGCTCACGGGGATGTGCAGGAGAACAGCCATCGTCCAGTTCCACGCGAAATGCGCCATCCAGGCCGCGTACAGGCTCCGGGTGACCGCGACCACGGCTCCCAGAAAGAGTCCGGCGAGCATCACCAGCACCAGCGCGCGCGCGTTCGCCCCAGGGTTGTTTGCGTGCACGTAACCGAAAGCGACGCTCGTGACGGCGAGGGCCGGCGCCCATCCGATAGTCTCCCGCAGGACGGCCAGAATGTATCCGCGGAACATGAGTTCCTCGGCCAGCGCAGCGACCAGCAGCATTACCGACACGCGGAACGCCGCAGCGATCCAGGAGCCGGGGGCATGCGGCTCGACGGAGAGCCATCCGGCGGCGATGAGCGCCCCGGCCGGAAGCGCAATCGCGAGGACCCCCAGCAGCCAGCCCTCCGCGAGGCGGCGTGGCCGCGCGGCCTCACGGTCGAGCCAGACGGCGCGCCGGGGCCGCGGATCGATCCAGCGCAGGATGATCGCCGTGCCCCCCGCCACGCCGCCGAGAACGACCATCGAATCGGCCAGCAAGGGGATACGGGTGCTCGCGATCGCCGGTCGAAGCGGCATCAAGATCAGACCAGCCAACAGCGCACAGCCCGCGGTGGCGGCGAGAAAGGCGAGGATCCGCCACGGCGCCCTGAGTGCGCCGGTCTCGGCGAAGAGGAGAGCTCGCGCCGTCAACGACGAAGGCGCGTCACCCACGTGCCGGCGAGCGCCGCGGCCACGACCGCCTTGAGCGCGTCGAACGCCACGAATGGCGGAACGCCAACCTCGACGGCGCGGGCGATCCCGCCGGTGAGCACGGCCAGCTGCGCGACTCCCCCGACGTAAAGGACGAGAATGCCCGCGGCCGCCGCCATCAAGCGCCGCGCGAATCTGCCTGGCGACTGTCCGTCGCGGCTGCGCCCCAGCACGCCGGCAACGACCGCGGCAGCCGGATACGCGAGCAGGTAGCCGCCGGTCGGTCCGAGCAGTCGCGCCACACCGGGCGCGCCCAGCGGGGCGAAGACAGGCAGCCCGACCACGCCCGCAGCCAGGTACGTCACCATGCTCCCCGCCGCGGCGGCTGGGCCGAGCACGAGGCCGGCGAGCACCACGACGAGCGGCTGGAGCGTGATCGGCACGGGAGTTCCCGGCACCGGGATGGCGAACTGCGACGCGACGGCCAGCGCGACAGCGAACGAGATCGCCCCCACGGCCGGAAGCCGCGCCGCCTTCAACTCACGAATCGTCGCAGTCGTCATCTCACGTCTCTCGAGTGACACTCATCGCCACCGCGTCGCCACCGCCGAGGCAGAGCGTCGCGAGGCCCGTCGCCGCGTTCCGGTCCTGCAGCGCGTAGATGAGCGTCGTCAGCACGCGCGCGCCGCTGGCGCCAATCGGATGGCCGAGCGCGATCGCGCCCCCGTGCACGTTGACGCGGTCCCAGTCCCAGCCGAGCATCTGCCCGTCGGCGAGCGCCTGCGAGGCGAAGGCCTCGTTGGCCTCGATCAGCTCGTAGTCGCCGATCTTCGTGCCGCTGCGGCTCATCAGGCGCTCCACCGCGCGCACGGGAGCGAAAAAGAGCTCCTGCGGCTCGACCGCTCCCGTGGCGTAGCCATCGACGCGGGCGAGTACGTCCAGGCCGTGACTCTTCGCGTACTCGAGCGAGGTCACGACGACCGCCGCGCCACCGTCGTTGAGCGTGGAGGCGTTGCCTGGCGTTACCGTCAGTTCCTCCGGCGGGAACTTGCCGGGGAACGCAGGGCGCAGCTTCGCCAGCGTCTCCGAGGTGGACTCCTTGCGCGGACCCTCGTCGGCTTCGACGACGGTCGCTCCGCGCTTCCCGGGAATCGGAACCGGCACGATCTCGCGCTTGAACTTCCCGGCCGCGGCGGCGGCGACGGCCTTGCGGTGCGACTCGGCCGCGAACTCATCCTGCTGCTCGCGACTGATCCCTGCCTTCCGCGCCGTGTACTCGGCGTGCGTCCCCATGTGCACGTCACAGAACGCGCACCACAAGCCGTCGCGGATCATCCCGTCGACGAGCGTTTGGTCGCCGAGCTTCACGCCACCACGCATCCCGTAGACGTAGTGCGGCGCGTTCGACATCGACTCCTGGCCGCCAGCGACGACGACGTCCGCATCGCCGGCGCGAATCGCCTGCGCCCCCAGCATGACGGCGCGCAGCCCGGAGCCGCAAACCATGTTCACGGTGAGCGCGGAGACCCTCGCCGGGAGACCCGCCTTGATCGCCGCCTGCCGCGCCGGCGCCTGGCCGACCCCGCCCTGCACGACGTTCCCCATGATCACTTCGTCGACCTCGTCGGCCGGTATTCGCGCACGATCGAGGGCGGCGCGGATCGCGATCGCACCCAACTCGGGAGCGGAGAGCGGCGCGAGGGCGCCCAGGTACTTCCCGATCGGCGTCCGCGCGGCGCCGACGACGACCGGGGTGCGGGACTGGTCGGCCATGGCGCGGTGAAAGCTAGACGTGAGGGCCGGGTGACGGCAGTCGGCCCCTCAGTCAGCCGCCGCCGACCCCGCCGCGGAGGCAGGCGGTACCGGCCCCAACGCCCGCGTCGCGATCTCGGAGCGCAGTCGCTCGACGAAGTCGCCGACGGAGACAATCTCCTGCTTCTTCCCCGCCCCGCGCGCGCGCACGGCGACGGTCCCCGCTTCCGCCTCGCGCTTCCCCACCACGGCCATGTACGGGACCTTCATCACTTCGGCCTCACGGACGCGGTAGTTCAGCGTCTCGGAGCGCGCGTCGAGATGCGCCCGGATCCCCGCGTCCTTCAGGCGGCGCGCAATCTGCGCGGCCACGTCGAGCACGTCCTCGGAGATTGGGATCACACGTACCTGTTCCGGCGCGAGCCAGGTCGGAAACGCACCGGCGAAGTGCTCGATGAGCATGCCGGTGAAGCGCTCCAACGTACCGTAGATCGCACGGTGGATCATTACCGGCCGGTGCGGCTTGTTGTCCGGTCCCGTGTATTCCAGCTCGAACCGCTCCGGTAGCTGGAAATCGAGCTGGATCGTCGGGCCTTGCCACGTCCGGCCGATCGCGTCCTTGAACTTGACGTCGATCTTTGGTCCATAAAACGCCCCGCCGCCGGCGTCCTCGTGGAAGTCGATGCCGCGACGCTTCAACGCCTGCCGCAGCACGGCCTCGGCGCGATCCCAGCCCGCGTCGTCGCCAAGCTTCTCCGGCGGCCGCGTCGACAGTTCGAACTCCAGCTCGAGGCCGAACGTCTGTCGAATGATGCGGTCGACCTGATCGAGGCAGAGGAAGATCTCGTCCTCCGCCTGGTCCGGCGTGCAGAAGATGTGCGCATCGTCCATCGAGAGGCCGCGCACACGAAGCAGGCCGTGCAACGTTCCCGATTTCTCGTTCCGGTAGACGTTCGCGACCTCGGACAGCCGAACGGGCAGGTCGCGGTAGCTCCGCTGGTGCGACCGGTAGATGAGGATGTGCATCGGGCAATTCATCGGCTTGACCCGATAGCGCACGTTCTCGTCCTCTCCCGCGCCGCCGCGCATCGGCGGAAATTGGTTCGCCTCGTAGAGCGGGATGTGCCCCGAGATCCGGAACAGCTCCTCGCGCGTGATGTTCGGTGTGTACACAAGCTCGTAGCCGCTGCGCACGTTGTCGTCCTCAACGGCCCGGCTGAGCAGCCACTTCACGAGCGCGCCGCGCGGGTGCCAGAAGATCAGGCCGGGGCCCGTGATTTCCTGGATCGAGAAGAGGTCGAGCTGCTTGCCGAGGACGCGGTGGTCGCGGCGCTTCGCCTCCTCGATCCGGTGGACGTAGGCGTCGAGGTCGTCCTTGCGGAACCACGCTGTGCTATAGATCCGCTGCAGCATCTGGCGTCGCTCGTCGCCCCGCCAGTACGCGCCCGCGGTGTTCAGGAGCTTGAAGTGCTTTACGCGCGACGTGTCGGGAACGTGTGGTCCGCGGCACAAGTCGACGAACGGCCCGTCCGTGTAGGTCGAGATGACGTCGTCGGCCCCGAAGTCGGCGATGCGCTCGAGCTTGAGCGGGTCGTCCGCGAAGCGCCGCCGCGCCTCGTCGGCCGTCACCTCTTCGCGCACGAACGGGTACTTCGCCTGCGCGACGCGCCGCATCTCCGCCTCGAACGCCTCGAGGTCCTGCGGCGTGAAGGGCTCGGCGACCTCGAAGTCGTAGTAGAACCCGTCCTCGATCGCGGGACCGAACCCGATCTTGGCGTCGGGCCGTAGCCGGCGGACCGCGGTCGCGAGCACGTGAGCCGCCGAGTGCCGCAGAACCGCGAGGGCTTCTGGGTCGCGCTCCGTCAGCACGCGGAACGGCCCGCCGGCACGCAGCGGGGTGGCGAGGTCCTGGATCTCGCCGTTCACCTCGACGGCCACCGCGTCGCGCGCCAGGCGCTCGCCGATCGACCGAACCACTTCGGCGGCCGGGGTGCCGGCCGGGACCTGGCGCCGGGACCCGTCCGGAAGCTCCAACGTCAACATGTCCGAATTCCTACGACGACAAGAGCGGCGCGAGCACGCGCTCGTACTGAAAATAGAGGTATACGCCGACGACAACGGCCACCCCAATCACCCCCCAGATGACCGCGCGACGCATCGGGACGCGCTGCTCCTCGGGTGGCTCGTCGTGTCGTTCGGTGTCCGAAACGCGCATGCGGTAGGTGGCCTTCTTTTTGCACCCCGGACGTCGCCAGAGGTCGCGCGACTAATCGCGGTAAGCTATCCTTCTCCAACACCTTCCGCCACAGGTTCGCGGCATGTCGCCACTCAGATATCGGGACGACGAGCGGTCGACGAGCGGCATCGTCGCCGGCGCGCTCGCCGGCGCGCTCGCGGGGTTCGTCGTCGGCGTGCTCGTCTCGCGGCGCCTCGGCGGCCTGGCAGGACTGCGCGCGCGGCTCCGCGCGCTCGGCGAGGGACCGGCCGAAGCGACGCGGCACGGCGCCGAGGTCGGCGAGTACTACGACGAGGACGAGGTCGAGGACGACGAGATCGAGGCCGAGGACCGCGACGAAGAGTTGGAAGATCGCGTCCTCGAAGCGTTCCGTAACGATCCCATCCTCTCCGAGCGCGCGGTGGATATCGGCTCGCTCGGCCCGGGCATCATCGAGCTCGCTGGTTGGGTCGAGAGTGAGGAGGAGTCGCAACACGCCGTGACGCTCGCTCGCGGCGTGCCAAACGTGGAGACGGTCGTCAATCGCATCACCGTCGGCCGGCAGGAGGAGCAGTTCGAAGACGCCGCGAGGCGCGTAGAAGAGGGCGACCCGTCGCTGACCGAAGCGCGCTGGGAGGGAATCCGCGTCGGCACGGGTCGCCGCCGACAGGGGACGTCGGCCGAGCCTGACCGGCACGCCGATCCGGCTGTCCCGCTCGAAGATCGCTGGCTTCGCGAACCGGAAGCCATCCGTAACGCGGCCGAGGAGACGGAGGGAATCGCCGAGCGGCGCGAGCGCGGCGGGCGTCGGGGTCGGAGTCGCGGCGCCCGGACCAGCAGCGCGCCGCCGGCTCCGGACGTCGCCTCGACGGGAGACCACGCCGCCAAGCCTGCGGACGAGACCTCGCAGATGTGACGCGTCGACGTCGCGGTCACGCGTGACGATCGTCGAGGGCGAGCCGCATGGCTCGCCTTTCTCGTTCTAGCCCGGGCATTAACTTCCGCTACGATGGCTACTTCCATGACCTCGCACCCGACGGCCGAGCTTCCATCACGCTACGAGCCTGGGTCCACCGAGCCGGCGATCTACAGCGCGTGGCTGGACGCGGGCTGCTTCACCGCGGACGCCGGCCGCTCCGCGCGCGTCGGGGGCGATCGCGAGCCGTTCACGATCGTCATGCCGCCGCCGAACGTGACGGATATCCTGCACGTCGGCCACGGGCTCGACAACATCACGCAGGATGTGCTGATCCGCTGGGCGCGCATGCGCGGTGCGGAGGCGCTGTGGGCGCCCGGGACCGATCACGCCGGCATCGCGACGCAGAACGTCGTCGAGCGGCTCCTCGCGAAGGAAGGCAAAACGCGGTTCGACGTTGGTCGCGAGGCGTTCGTGCGGCGCACCGAGACGTATGTCGAGGAGACGGGCGGGACGATCCTGCGTCAGCTGCGCGCGATCGGCGCGTCGGCTGACTGGACGCGCACCGCGTACACGCTCTCCCCCGAGCTGTCCCGCGCCGTGCGCGAGGCGTTCGTCCGGCTCTACGAATCGGGGCTGATCTACAAAGGGCACCGCGTGATCCACTGGTGCCCGAGATGCCTGACGTCGCTCAGCGACGAGGAGGCGGAGTTCAACGACGAGACTGGCTCGCTGTACCACGTCGCCTACCCTGTCTCGGGCGACCTGGCCCGCGCGCTCGTCGTCGCCACGACGCGGCCGGAAACGATGCTCGGCGACGCGGCCATCGCCGTGAATCCCAACGACGAGCGGTACCGGGACGTGATCGGCGCCACGGTGCGTCTGCCGATCGTCGGAATCGATATCCCCGTCGTCGCCGACGAGTATGCCGACCCGACGTTCGGCACCGGCGTTGTCAAAGTCACCCCGGCGCACGACGCGAACGACTTCGAGGTCGGGAAGCGTCATCAGCTCCCGATGCCGGTCGTGATCGACGCCGACGCGCGGATGGCGGAGGTAAGTGATGCGGCTGGCCGGGTCCCCGACACGCTGCGCGGCCTCGACCGGTTGGAGGCCCGAGAGCGCGTCGTCGAGATGCTCCGGGAGTCGGGAGCGCTGGTGAAGGCGGAGACGCACCAACACGCGATCCGGCGGTGCTACCGGTGCGAGACGGTCGTCGAGCCGCGGCTGTCGGACCAATGGTTCGTGCGCATGGCCCCGCTCGCGAAGCCGGCGCTCGAGGCGGTGCGCACCGGCGCGATTCGGATCCTCCCCGAGCGCTGGGAGGGCGTCTACGTGCACTGGCTCGAGAACATCCGCGACTGGAACATCTCGCGCCAGCTCTGGTGGGGGCACCGCGTTCCCGTCTGGTACTGCGACGCCTGCGTCCCGGTGAACGTCATCGTGAGCCGCGACGACGTCGCGGCATGTGCGGCGTGCGGGGGTGCCGTGCGCCAGGACGAGGACGTGCTCGACACCTGGTTCTCCTCGTGGCTCTGGCCCCTATCGATCCTCGGCTGGCCGAACACCGAGGCGAAGGACTTCCGAGCGTTCTACCCGACGGACGTCCTCGTCTCCGGGCCCGACATCATCTTCTTTTGGGTCTCGCGGATGATCATGGCCGGGTACTTCTTCGCCGGCCGCGCTCCATACCACAGCGTCTACCTGCACGGCATCGCGCGCGACACGGAGCATCGGAAGATGTCGAAGTCCCTCGGGAACGGCATCGATCCCCTGATGGTGGTCGAGCTCTACGGCGCCGACGCGCTGCGCTGGACGCTCGTCTCGGGCATGGGGCTCGGCGCGGACGTCATCCTCGACCCGAAGGAGCTCGACAAGTCGTTCGCGCCGGGGCGCAACTTTGCGACGAAGCTCTGGAACATCGGCCGCTTCCTGCTGACGAACGTTGGCACGGACCCGGTGCGCCCGCTGAGCGAGGTTGATCGGACGCGACTCACGTCGGCCGATCACTGGGTGCTCGCGCGACTCGATGCGGCGATCGCCGAAGCCGACGCGGCGCTGGGCCCGCTCCGTCCCACGACGCCGAGTCCGGGTACGCCCGACGGGCGGACGTGGCCCGAGGACGAGCGCCGCGCGGGGATGCGGCTCAGCGACCTCGCCGAGACTGCGCGCCGCTTCGTGTGGAGCGAGCTCGCCGACTGGTACGTCGAGGCGATCAAGGGGCGTCTCGCCGCCGACGCCGACGACGACCGCGAAGTTGCTCGTTCGGTTCTAGTCCACGTCTTCGACGCCGCGCTTCGCCTGCTGCACCCGGTGGTGCCGTTCATTACCGAAGCGCTCTGGCAGCGGCTTCCCGGCCGCGTCCCCGGCGAATTCCTGATCCGCGCGGACTGGCCCGCGAGCACCACGCTCGGCGATCGGGCACGCGCCAGCGAGTTCGAGCTCGTGCGCGAGGTGGTGGTCGCGCTACGGCAGCTGCGCGCCGACTACAACCTCGCGCCGGGGAAGACCATCGACGCGGTCGTGCTCCCCGGGCCGGGCGCGAGCGGCGTGTTCGTCGCCGAGGCGGCAACGATCGGGCGACTGGCGCGAGCCTCGGTACGCGTCGTCGATCGCGCGCCGACCGAGGCTGCGGCGCACGCTGTACTCTCCAGTGGCTCCGCACTCGCGGTGCCACTCGCGGGCCTGGTCGATGTCGAGAAGGAGTGCGGGCGCCTAAGACAGGAGCTCGCCGCACTCGACAAGCAGCTCGTGGCGTTGGAGCGCCGACTCGGCGACGAGAAGTTCACGGCCCGCGCACCGGCGCATGTCGTGGCCGCCGAGCGCGCCAAGCTGCGCGAGTGGAGTGCGCGCCGCGTTCAGCTGTCGGATAAGGTCCGCGCGCTGTGCGGCGGGTAGCCGCGCTCATCGCGCGGCTGAGCGGGCCCGTGGTGTTCGGGGCGGCAGTCGCGTGTGCGTCGATGCAGGCGCCGCCGGGCGGCCCGGAGGACGCGAAACCTCCCGAGCTCGTCGCCGTCGCCCCGGAGTCGGGCGCGGTCAACTTCCGCGGACGCGCCGTCGAGTTTCGCTTCGACGAGGTGATCGACGATCGAAGGACGGGCGCGCAGGCGCTGGGCGCGCTGGTGTTGATCTCGCCGCGTGAGGGCCAGCCGCGCGTTTCATGGCGCCGCAAGGCACTGGCCGTCCGGCCGCGCGCGGGGTGGCGGCCAAACACGAGCTATGCCGTCACGCTGCTTCCTGGGGTTGCCGACCTTCGCGGCAACGCGACCACGGAAGCGCGCACGCTCGTCCTCTCGACCGGGCGAGCCATTGCGCAGTTGGCGCTGCGTGGTCGCGTGTTCGATTGGATGGCCGAGCGCCCGGCACCGCGAGCATGGGTCGAGGCGATCTCGCGGCCCGACAGTGTCGTCTATGTAACCGTAGCCGACTCCGGCGGCGGCTTCATTCTCGGGCCCGTCCCGCCCGGCACGTACACGGTTCGGGCGTTCATCGACCAGAACAACAACCGCGCGCTCGATCGCGCCGAAGCCTGGGACAGCGTCACGGCCCAGCCGCCGCGGCCGGGCGTCGTGACGGCGCTCGAACTCCGCGCGGCGCAACGCGACACGGTCCCGCCTCGTATCTCTGGCCTGTCGCCAACGGATTCAGTGACGCTCGCGGTGGAGTTCGATCGGCCGCTCGACCCTGCGCAGACGATCACGCCAACGCTATTCGCCGTCGCGCGTGCCGACTCGACACCGGTCGCCGTGCGCCAGGCGATGTGGCGCCGGGTCTTCGAGCGTGAGGAAGAAATACGGAGGGCACGTCAGGATTCGGCGCGGATCGACACCGCGCGGGTCCGGGCACGGCCGGACACCGCGCGCGGCCGAGCGCGACCTGACACAGCTCGGGCCGACACGGCCCGCGCAGCGCCCGCCCGGCCGCGGGTGCTGCGCGCGGGGCTCGAGGGGGAGCCGAAGCCCGCCGTCCCGGCGCCGCCGATACACGTGATTCTGCGCCTTGCTGCGCCGCTCGCGCCGGGTGCATCGTACCGCGTCACGTCCACCGGCGTGCGCAACCTCCTGGGCCGCGCGGGGACGACCACGCGCGTCATCCAGATACCCCGCCCGGCTGCGGCGGATACCACCCGCCGACCGCGGCCATGACGGACCCACGGCGTCAGTTGCCGAGCGTGAGCGCGCTCATCGACAGCGACGCGCTGCGGCCCCTCCTCGCCCGCGCGCCGCGTGCGCTCGTCGTCGACGCCGTGCGCGCGGCGATCGACGCCGCCCGGCGTGTCCCGGGGTCCGCACCCCGCAGCGACGACGAGTGGGCGGCCGCCGTCGGCGAGGAGCTGCGGCAGTCGGAGCAACCGTCGCTCCGCCCCGTTCTCAACGCGACCGGCGTGGTCCTGCACACCAACCTTGGGCGGGCCCCGCTCGCCGCCGCGGCACTGGCCGCCATCCAGCGCGTCGGAGCGGGTTACTCGAACCTCGAGTACGACGTCGAGCGGGGCGAGCGGGGGTCCCGCTACGCTCACTGCGTAGGGCTCCTGCGCGAGCTCACCGGCGCAGAGGACGCGGTCGTCGTCAACAATTGCGCGGGCGCGCTCGTGCTCACACTCAATACGCTCGCCGACGGGCGCTCGGCCGTCATCTCGCGCGGTGAGCTCGTCGAGATCGGCGGGAGCTTCCGCATCCCGGACATCATGGCCAAGAGCGGGGGGCGGCTGGTCGAGGTGGGCACAACCAACCGCACACACGCCGACGACTACCGCCGCGCCATCGGGCCGGCATGTGGCGCGCTGGTCAAGGTCCACCGCAGCAACTTTACGGTCGAAGGCTTCGTCGCCGAGGTCGGCGCCGCGCAGCTCGCGGCGATCGCCGCGGAGCACGACTTGCCCCTCGTGCATGACCTCGGGAGCGGGCTGATGATGTCGCTCGCCGAGTACGGGTTGAGTGGCGAGCCGACGGCGGGTGAGGCGGTGCGCTCCGGCGCAACGGTGGTGACGATGAGCGCGGACAAGCTGCTTGGCGGGCCGCAGGCCGGCGTGATCCTCGGCCGGAGTCGCGCCGTCGGCGCAATCCGCACGAATCCTCTCGTCCGCTCCTACCGCGTTGACAAGTTGACCCTGGCGGCGCTCGAGGCGACGCTCGCCCTGTATCGCGAGCCCCAACGGGCGCTGCGCGAGATCCCCGTCCTCGCGATGCTCACCGCGTCGCACGACGCGGTCCGCGAGAGGGCCAGCCGGATATGCGCCGGACTCGCTGCGACCCGGGTGCCCGTAAGCGTCGTCGATACCAACGCCAGCGTCGGCGGCGGCGCCTTCCCGGCGGCGCGGATCCCGTCCGCCGCAGTGGCGGTGGGCGGCCCAGCCGAGCGGATCGAGCGCGAGCTACGTGCGGGCGAGACAACCGTTATCCCTCGCGTGGCGGACGGCCAGGTGCTCCTCGACCCGCGTACGGTGAGCGAGCGCGACGACGTAGCGCTGATGCACGCTGTGGCCGACGCGATCGCGCGCGCACACGCCTGACGATGCGACGCGCCGCGGTGTTCCTCGATCGCGATGGCACGATCATCCGCGACGCTCATTACGTGCGCGATCCCGCGGACGTCCGGCTCCTCCCCGGCGCCGCCGGCGCGATCGCGCGGCTCAATGCGGCCGGCGTGCCCACCATAGTCGTCACGAACCAGAGCGGAATCGCGCGCCGCCTCCTCAGCCGCGAGGATTATGACGCCGTGCAGGGGCGGGTCGAAGCACTCCTCGCGGCGAAGGGCGGGCGCCTCGACGCGGTCTACGTCTGTCCACACCACCCGGACTTCACCGGCCCGTGCGAATGCCGCAAACCGGGCACCCTGCTCTACCGGCGGGCCGCTGCGGACTACGGTCTCGACCTCGCTCGGTCGACCTACGTAGGCGACCGCTGGCGCGACGTCGCTCCGGCACTGGAGCTGGGCGGCCGCGGCATCCTCGTCGCAACGTCCTCCACTCCTGACGCCGACCTACGGCGCGGGCAGGCCGAGGCGGAGGTGGTGGGGTCGCTGGAGGAAGCGGTCGAGCTCGTCCTTGCCGCTCGCGCGTCAGGTCTAGCGCCCCGCGCCCCGACCACACCGTGAGATCGCGCATCGCCGTCCTCGCCTCCGGCGGCGGAACCAACCTCCAGGCGCTGCTCGACTATCTCGACGCGGTCGGCGAGAAACGGGGAGGCGACGTCGTGCTCGTCGCGTCCGACCGCCGCGAGGCCGGCGCGCTCGCGCGCGGCGCGGCGCAGGGCATCCGCACGGCGCACGTGGCGCAAACCGGCGGCGGAGCGGGCGCGCCCTCGCTCGACGCCCTGCTTCGGGAGAATGAGGTCGATCTCGTGGCGCTCGCCGGGTACCTGCGCCTCGTTCCGGCGGAGGTGGTGGAGCGGTACCGCGGCCACATCGTCAACGTCCATCCTGCCCTCCTCCCGTCGTTCGGAGGACCGGGGATGTACGGCCCGCGGGTGCACCAGGCTGTCCTCGACGCCGGCGTAACCGTGTCCGGCGTAACCGTTCACTTCGTCGACCAAGCGTACGACCGCGGGCCGATCATCGCCCAGTGGCCGGTCCCGGTCCTGCGCACCGACAGCCCGGCCTCACTTGCTGCTCGCGTCCTTCGCGTCGAGCACATCCTGTATCCGCGTGCGGTGGACGCGGTGGCGACCGGGCGGATCGCGCTCACCAGCGACGGCGCCGTGCGCCAGGCCCCGGCGGCGCCGACACCGGACGCGGCGGAGGAAGGCGCCGACTGGACGTTCTGCCTGTCGGCGTCCACCGGTCCGCGCCTTGCCACCGAGGTCGCACGCGCCCTCGGGGCCTGATCGTCATGCCACGCGCCCTGCTCTCCGTCTCGGACAAGACCGGCCTGGTGGAGTTCGCCCGTGGTCTCGTGGATCTGGGGTGGGACCTCATCTCGACCGGTGGCACCGCGCGCATGCTGCGCGAGGCCGGCGTGGCCGTCCGGGAGGTGGCGCAGGTGACCGGGTTTCCGGAGTTGCTCGGCGGTCGTGTGAAGACGCTGCACCCTGCGGTCCACGCGGCGCTTCTGGCCCGGCGCGGCGATCCCGAGCACGTGCGCGCCCTCGAGCAGCACAACATCGAGCCGATCGATCTCGTGGCCGTGAACCTGTACCCGTTCGGCGAGGCGGCCTCACGACGCGGCGCCGCACCGGGCGAGGTCATTGAGGAGATCGACATTGGTGGTCCGAGTATGCTTCGCTCGGCCGCGAAGAATTACGAGTCGGTGATGGTCGTCGTCGATCCCGACGACTACGAGCGGGCGCTCGCCGCCGCGCGCGGCGGGGATGATGACGGTGAGCTGCGCCGACTCCTGGCCTGGAAGGCCTACGCGCACACGGCTGCGTACGATGCGGCCATCGCCGACTGGTTCGCTCACCAACGCGGCGAGCGCTTCCCCGAGCAGGTCAGCTGGTCGTTCCACCGCGCGCAGACGCTCCGCTACGGAGAAAACCCGGATCAACCCGCCGCCTTCTACGTGGAGCGGTCGGGCGTTGGCATCGCGAGGCTGAAACAGCGCGGCGGGAAGGAGCTGTCGTTCAACAACCTCCTCGACCTCGAGGGTGCGCTGCTCGCGGCCGATCCGTTCGGCAATCAACCTTGCTGCGCGATCGTCAAGCACACGACGCCGTGCGGCCTCGCCGTCGCCGGGACGGCGCTCGAAGCCTACAAGAAGGCGCTGGCGTGCGACCCAGTCTCCGCATTCGGCTCGGTGATCGCGCTCACGACACCTGTCGACGAGGCGGCGGCGCACGCGATCTCGAGCCTGTTCGTCGAGTGCATCGTCGCGCCGGAGTTCTCCGACGGCGCGATCGAGATTCTCGGCCGCAAGCAGAATCTCCGCATGCTCGAAGGCGGCGCGAGCTGGCCGGCGGGGGCGCTCGACTTCAAGCGCGTGCGCGGCGGGCTACTCGTGCAAGAGCGGCCGCCGCAGCTCATCGACGACCGGAACTGGCGCGTTGTCAGCGCCCGGCAGCCGACGGCCGACGAGTATCGCGATCTGCTGTTCGCCTGGCGCGCGGTGGCGAGCGTCAAGTCGAACGCGATCGTGCTCGCGCGCGACTCCGCGACCATAGGGATCGGGGCGGGCCAGATGTCCCGCGTCGACGCCGCGTTCCTCGCGGTTCACAAGGCGCGAACGGTCGGGCACGAGACCCAAGGCGCGGTGCTCGGCTCGGACGCGTTCTTCCCATTCCGCGACGGTGTCGACCAGGCGGCGGAGGCCGGCGTGCGCGCGATCGTGCACCCCGGCGGCTCGGTTCGCGACGCCGAGGTCATCGCGGCGGCGGACGAGCATGGGATGGCGATGGTCTTTACCGGGAAGCGGCAATTTCGGCATTAGGACCACGCCACGGGCCGACTTCAAGGCGAGCCCTGGTCCCCCAGCGCGCGTGCCGCGGAGGCGCACTTCTCGATGCGCGCACCGTCAGTGATCTTTAGTTTTGCGACCGCGCATGTGGCGCGGCATCGTTCGTAGGCGTCCATAGATATCCATGGCGATCTCCTCCCCGGTTGCTCGACCCGCGACGCGCGAGCCCCGACCCTCGTCGGTCGAGCTCGACTACCGTCCGTCCTACCTGGCGGCCGGCATTGCCTCGGCGATCGTTTTACTGCTCTACCTGGTGACGCTCGCACCGTCGACGGCGATGTGGGACACGAGCGAGTACATCGCGGCAGCCTACACGCTCGGCTTGCCGCACCCGCCCGGCAACCCACTGTTCGTGCTGATCGGCCGCGTCTTCGCGATTCTGCCGCTCCCGGTGTCCGTGGCCGTCCGAGTCAACATTCTCGCGGCGCTGTCGAGCGCGATTGCCGCGGGGATGTGGTTCCTGATCACTGAGCGGGTGCTGGTGAGCTGGTTTCCGCGGCGCTGGCAGCGCATCGTCGGCGGCGCGGTGGCGATGCTGATCGGCGCGACGGCGTTCACGGTCTGGAACCAGTCGGTCGTCAACGAGAAGGTCTACACCGTCTCGCTGATGGGCATCGCCATCATCTCGTGGCTAATGATTCGCTGGTCCGACGATCCGGACGGACGGCAGGCGGACCGTATCCTGGTCCTCGTCGCGTACCTGCTCGGGCTGGGCTTCGCGAATCACATGGCCGGGATGCTCGCCGCCCCGGCCGCCGGGCTCGCCGTCCTGGTGCGCCGCCCCCGGACGGTTCTGCGCTGGCGGCTGATCCTGGCCGTGATCGGGGCGCTTGTCCTCGGCATCACGCCGTTCGCGACACAGCCCATCCGCTCGGCGCACTTCCCCGCGATCAACGAAGGCGAGCCAACGGCGTGTCGCGTCGAGCTGACGGCGTCGTGCACGTTCAGCAAGCCGACGCTCGACGCGTTCAGATACAACTTCAACCGCGGCCAGTACGGCAAGCCCGAGCTATCGGAACGCCAGGCACCCTTCCCCGCGCAGATCGGGATGTGGTGGTACTACTTCAAGTGGCAGTGGTTGCGCGACGCGCACGGGGAGAACCAGCCGCTTCAGAGCGTCCTCGCCATCGTCTTTCTCGCGCTCGGGCTCGTCGGCGGCTGGGTGCACTGGCGCCGCGACCGCCAGAGCTTCTGGTATTTCGGGTCACTGATGTTCACGATGACCCTGCTGCTCATCTATTACTTGAACTTCAAGTACGGGAACACGCAGTCGCCGGAGCTGGGCGACTCGGTCGAGCGCGAAGTCCGCGACCGTGACTACTTCTTCCTGTGGAGCTTCTCCGCCTGGGGGGTGTGGGCCGGGCTCGGTCTCATCTACCTCTGGGAGACGATCGCGGCGCTGATCGGCGCCGACCGCGTGCAGCTCGGCCGCGAAGTCGTCGACGTGCCGAAGCGGCGAAGCCTCCTTGCCGCGTCGCCGATCCTCGCGCTGGCCCTGATCCCCCTCATCACGAACGCCGCGACTGCCTCGCGCGCCGGTGAGACGGACACGCGCGACTTCGCACACGACCTCCTCAACTCGGTCGAGCCGTACGGCGTCCTCGTGACGGTCGGCGACAACGATACGTTCCCGCTCTGGTACGCCCAGGAGGTCGAGGGTATCCGCAAGGACGTGGTCGTCGCGAACACGTCGCTGCTCAACACGGACTGGTACGTCAGGCAGCTCATTCGCCGCCCCGTCTTCCCCTACGACGAGGCGCGCGGGCCGGCGATCTACCGCGGCGGGAACTGGAGAAAGCCCGGCGGGCCGCCACTCCGCATGACGCTCGACCAAGCGGATTCGGTTCCGGCGTACACAGTCCTCAATCGCCCAATGGTCTTCCGCAAAGACGAGATCACGGCGACGATCGACCCGCGCTACCTCGTGCAAGCCGGCGAAGGTGCCGGACTGCTGACGCGCGCCGACATCTTCGTGCTGTACATGCTGCGCGATGCGTACCCCGAGCGGCCGATTTACTTCAGCCGCACCTCGGGCGGTTACGCGCGTCAGTTGGGGCTCGAGGACTACACGATCACGCAGGGATTGGCGAGTAAGGTCTTCGTTCCCCCGAAGGCGCCTGGGCGTGACACGCTGTACGTGCAGGGTGACGGGTGGTTCGACGTGACGCGCACCGAAGCACTGTGGAAGAACGTCTTCCTCGGGCCACAGGCGCTCATAAGAAAGGGCGACTGGATCGACCGTCCTTCGGTCGGGATTCCGTACCTCTATGTCGCGACCGGGCTCGCCCTCTCCGAAGCGCTCCGGTCGACGGGCAGGACTCAGGACGCGCAACAGGTGCTCGGCGTCGCGCGCAGGGTGGCCGCGGCGGTTCGCCTGGAGCAGCTCCTCGCCGCGGCGGAGCAAGGAATGCAGGTGCCCGCGTTCCCGCCCACTGGCGACTCCGGGGCCGGTCGGCCGCTCCCAGTACAGACGCCCTGATCTCCGTGGAGGGCCGCGCGTTCGCGGGCGGCGGTCAGCCGCTGCGCGCGACGGTGCTGTACCCAGGAGACTCGGACCGCCAGCGCTGCGAGCGGGAGCTGCTAGAGCGCGGCGTCCCGCTGCCACTCACGCACCGCATCGCCTGGTCGGGCGTCGATCCGGCAACCGCGACGTGGTTCATCGCCGTGCGCGAGCCGACCGGCGCATGCACGTACGGCGCCGGTGTGCAGGTGACTCGCAGCCGTGCGCTGCCAGGCCACCTGCTCATGCGCGTGGAACGACTCGATCCGGCGGTCGACCCCGGGGCGTGCGTCGTCGCGTTGCGCGCGCTCGCCGACCTTGCGCGACGTCGCTGGCCTCGCGTGCTCCGTGCATACGTCGAGCTCTACTCCCGTGAGCCCGGAGCCCGTGCCGGCGTCGCCGGTAGGCTCGCTGAGCTTGGCTTCCGCCGCAGGGAGCGCGGGCGGATGTACCGCCACACGGCCGTCCTGGATCTAAGCGGCGACGAGGAGGCGATCTTCTCCAAGCTGCACCGCAGCGCACGTCGCAATGTTCGCGAGGCAGCGAAGGCCGGTCTGGAAATTCGAGCGATCGCCGACCCCGCACTCGGCCACCGCGTCGACGCCCTGCTCCGCGAGGCGTTCGCGCGTACGGGAGGCACGCTCCCGGTCGTGACCTGGGAGTCCGTCATTGAGCTATCGAGCCGGCAGCCTGATCTCTCCCGCCTGATCGGCCTCTTTCGGACGGACGTCGCTGGACCGGAGTCGTTGCTGGCGTTCGAGTGGGCGTGTATGCACGGCGACAACGCCCAGAGCGTCGCCGCGGGCGCGACGCGAGCAGCTACGGGACGCATGCCGCTGGCATACGCGCTCATGTGGGACGTGATCCGTTGGGCGCGCGCGCGGGGCGCGCGGTATGTCGACCTGGGCGGGATCACCCTGGGCACGGGTGGCTCCGCTGACCCGCTCGGAGGTATCTCCGACTTCAAGCGATCGTTCGGGGCCACGGTCGTCGAGGTTGGCGAGGAGTGGCAGCTCGAGCCGCACCCCTTCGCCGCCCGCATGGCCACCGCGCTCGGGCGGGGCGCGGCGGCTCTCGGACGGCTGCGGCGGCTCCATTGAACCGACGCGCCTCGATCGACTTGGGGTGGTCGTTCGCCACCCGTTCGTTCGATTCAGCGACTCGTTGATCCGGAAAGCTGACTCGACTAGTTTTCGAGCCAGGGAGGGCTAGACCTAACTGGTAAGGCAGCGGTCTTGAAAACCGCCGCGCGCAAGCGCTTACAGGTTCGAATCCTGTGCCCTCCGCTGGACCGCCGGACGACGCGCCCAGCGCAACGCGCACGATTGTGGAGAGGTGGCCGAGAGGCTGAAGGCGGCGGTTTGCTAAACCGTTATAGGGGTCGAAAGCCCCTATCGAGGGTTCGAATCCCTCCCTCTCCGTGAGAGCCCGCCGCGTCTGGCGGGCTCTTGCTCTATCGACCTCATGACGACGACTCCACGCCTCCGCTTCGCTCCCTCACCCACCGGGTACCTGCACGTCGGTGGCGCGCGAACCGCCCTCTTCAATTGGCTCTACGCCAAGCGGTACGGCGGCCAGTTCCTCCTGCGCATCGAGGACACGGACAAGGCACGCACCGCCGAGGAGAGCACGCGCGCGATCTTCGACGGTCTCTCGTGGCTCGGCCTCGGGTGGGATGAGGAAGTCGTCCACCAGGGCGCCGGGCTGGAGCGGCACCGGGCAGACGCATCGCGCCTGCTCGAGTTGGGTCATGCGTACCGCTGTTTCTGCACGCAGGCGCAACTCGACGAGATGCGTCAGGAGGCCGAGAAGCGCCGCGAGGCGTTCAAGTACGACCGACGATGTCTGCGGCTCGACCCGGCCGAGGTCGAGCGCCGCCTCGCGGCCGGCGAGCCATACGTGGTTCGATTCCTCATGCCGGAAGGCGAGACGGCGTGGAACGATCTCGTGCACGGTCGCATCACGTTCCCCAACCGGGACATCGGAGAGGGCGACTTCATCATCCTGCGCTCGGACGGAACGCCGATCTACAACATGGCAGTCGTATCGGACGACATCGCGATGCGAATCACGCTCGTGATGCGCGGCGACGACCACATCTCGAACACGCCGAAGCAGATCCTCCTGTATCGCGCGCTCGGCGCCGAGCTGCCGCAGTTCGCACACCTGCCGATGATTCATGGCCTGGACGGGAAGAAGTTGAGTAAGCGCCACGGCGCAACGGCCGTCGGCGACTACAAGCACCTCGGCATCCTGCCCGAGGCGATGCTCAACTTCCTCGCGCTTCTCGGATGGTCGCCGGGGAACGACATCGAGATCATGACGGTCGACGAGATGATCCGCCTCTTCTCCACCGATGGCTTGCTTCGCAAGGCGGCCGTCTTCGATCCGCAGAAACTGGAGTGGATGAACGGCCAGCACTTGATGTTGATGCCGGCGGATCGGCTCGAGCCGCGCGTGACGCCGGCCATAGTTCGCGCGGGACTCGCCACGCCCGAGGCGCTCGCGTCGCGACGCGACTGGTATCTCGCCCTGCTCGATCTTCTGAAGGTGCGCGCGCGAACGATCGAGGACATCGTACGTCAGGCCGAGCCGTACTTCCGGGAGGAGGTCACGTACGATCCGGAGGCAGTCGCGAAGCAATGGAAAGATCGGACCGCGACCGCAGAGCTGCTCGCTGCAGTCCGTGACCGACTGGCAGAGCTCTCGGCCTGGGCACCGGACGCGATGGAGCAAGCGCTCAGGTCGCTTGCAGAGGCGCGCGGCGTTGCGGCCGGAAAGCTGTTCCAGCCGCTTCGTGTTGCGCTGACCGGCGTCTCCGTGAGCCCAGGCATTTTCGACGTCCTGACGCTGCTCGGCCGCGAGCGGTCGCTGCAGCGGATCGGGCGAGCACTTGTAAGCTTGAATGGTGGCGCCGAGGATTTTCGTTGACCGTCGCCAACCGGGCGCACTACATTAGTGTGCCATCTGGGCTACCGGGGCCAACCGTGCCGGTAGCCCGTTCTCAGTTCGAAGGGGGCGCGATGCCTGAGCAACTGACGCCGCTGGAGCGGCGCGTATACCAGTACATGATCGACTTTCTCGCGGAGAACACGTACCAGCCGAGCATCCGCGAGATCGCCAAGAAGTTCCGGATCAAGTCGACCAAGACGGTGTCGGATCTTCTGCACTCCTTGACGAGTAAGGGCTACATCGAGCGCGACCAGTCGCGCTCGCGCGGCGTGCGTATCCTCGGCTACGCCGCGGCCGGCCAGACGCAGCCCGTGCCGTACTACGGGCGGATCCACGCCGGTGAGCCGGCGCTCCTTCCCGACAATCGCGACGGATACATCACCATTGACCGTCGGTTCCTGCCGAGCGACGATACGTTCTTCATGCGCGTGACCGGGAACAGCATGGTCGGTCGCGGGATTCTCGACGGCGATTACGTGATGGTGTCGCCCTCGTCGCGCGCGAAGGACGGCGACGTCGTCGCGGTCCGCATCGGCGGCGAGGCGACCGTCAAGACGCTGACCCACCGGGGCATGACGCTCGTACTCGAGCCGGCGAACGAAGGCGAGCGCGCGATCGAGGTCGGCCCAAAGGACGACTTCTCGATCCTCGGCGTCGTGACGGGAGTCTTCCGGCCGTTCTTCGATCAGCCGCCGGCGCCCGCCGTCGTCGAAGAGGCGATCGCGGACCAGGCCATCGCGCAGGCCTTGCCGAGTCTTGCTACCGCCAGCGTTGCCGCGCCGGTGGCCTAACGCCGGCTCCTAGTTCTGCGTTTTCGTCGGAGTGGCGACGGGCTGAGGTCCGTCGCCACTCGCGTTTGTGGCCTTGGCGGCGGCGCGCTCGCGGTCCTTGCGCTCGCGGATGCGCTTGACCGCCCGGCGGAACTCGTCCTCGCTCACGGCGCGGTTCGCGTGGTAGGCGATGTCGGCGCGCCGGAAGGCGGCTTCACGCCGCGTGACCGGGTCGTTGAACGTCGGGTTGGCCTGCGCGTTCATCGGTAGCAGCGCCAGGATCGCATTGGGGATCTTCATCTTCCCGAGATGAATCCAGCGATCGTCGACGCCCCATTTCTGCCCCTTGCGTTCGATCGTCCAGTCGGTCGGCGCCCGACCCTTGTTGGCCTCGGCGATCGCCAACGAATCGGCGAAGATGCCGAATGCTGCCTTCACCGCGCTGTCGGTCCGCTGCGCGGTCGTCTTCGGAATGGGCGTAAAGGGTCCGGGCTGCGGCCAGAGCCGGGGGTCGGTGTACGACGGCTGCACGCCGGTGGCGACGGTTACGTCCCCTCCGCGGCCCGCGCTGCCCGCGCGGTCTTCGACACCCGGCGCCGCGGCGGTGGCCGCGGCTGACGGTGGCTCGGGAATGCCGACCGGGACGCGGTCCGGGGCGCGGAGCCGCCTCGTCGCGGTCGGACCGCGGCTCGGGTTAGCGCTGACGGAGACTGGCCCACCGGCCGACGGCTGGGGGACGACGCGCACGTAGCGTAGACGCTCGGGCGCCGTCGCCGTCGGCCCCTCCTCGCGCCAGGTGCCGACGTCGTAGCGGAAGACCATGTTGAGCAGCCCGACAACCGCAGCGAGGTGGACGCCGAGCGACACGAGCAGCGACGCACGTGACCGCCCGCGCACCCGGTACCACCCGCGACCCTTGCGGCTCACGCGACCCCCGCGGTAAGGCTGGCCAGCACGCGACCGGCGCGGCGTGCGCCTTCGGTAATACGCTCTGGCGAGCAGATGAAAGATACGCGAAAGAACCCTTCGCCGCCTGCCCCAAAGCCGGATCCGGCCAACACGATGACCCCTTCGTCCTCGAGGAGCCGGTCCGCGAACGTGGCGCTGGCCACGCCGTCCGGCAGCCGGGCCCAGAGGTACATCGTCGCGCGGGGGACGTCACACTCGAAGCCCGCCGCCCGGAAGCTCTCGACGGCCGCGTCGCGGCGCGCGCGAAAAGCCGACACGTTCGCCGGCACGAAGTCAGCCCAGCTCTGAAGCGCCGCCACCCCGGCCGCCTGCACGGCCATGAACTGCCCCGTATCGGTGAACGACTTCACACGCGCGAGCGCGGACGCCATATCCGGACGTGCCACCGCCCAGCCGCAGCGCCAGCCGGTCATGTTGTACGTCTTCGACAGCGAGTGGAACTCGATCGCCACGTCACGCGCGCCGTCGATCTCGAAGATGCTCGGGGCGACGTAGCCGTCGTACGTCAGCTCCGAGTAGGCGTTGTCGTAGACGAGGACGACGTCGAGGTCGCGGCAGCGCCGGACGACGCGCTGCAGGTAGTCGCGGGGCGCGATCGCTGACGTCGGATTGTTCGGATAATTGAGGTACACCAAGCCCGCGCGACGAAGCACGTCCGCCGGGATCTCGTCCAGCTCGACGAGGAAGTTCGTTCGCGGTCTGAGCGGGTAGCGGCACACGTCCGCGCCGGCGAGCGTCGCGCCGCCGAGATACGGGCTGTAGCCTGGCTCCGGCACGATCGCGACGCGTCCCGGCTCGAGGTAGGCGAGGGCCAGGTGCGAGATCCCTTCCTTCGACCCTATCAGCGGCACGATCTCGCCGAGCGGATCGACGTGCAGGCCGAAGCGCCGCTCCATCCACGCGCAGATTGCCTCACGGAACGCGACGAGACCGAGGCCGAACCCGTAGCGGTGCATCGACGGCTCCCGCGCGGCTTGCGCGAGCGCCTCGATAGCGGCGGCCGGGGGCGAGAAATCGGCGTCCCCTGCCCCGAGGTCGATCACGTCGACCCCGCGCGCAAGAAGCTCGCGCTTCTTTCGAGGAATGTGCGCGAGTGGATACTCCGGGAGACTGTCGAAGCGCGCTGCGAGTCGGGGCACTAACGGTCGACGGTCACAGGGTTCCGTACGCGGCTCAGCCCAACAACCTCTACTTCTACCTCGTCGCCTGCCTCGAGTTTCCCTACTCCCGCCGGAGTCCCCGTGAGCACGAGGTCGCCGGGCTCCAGGGTCATCACCCGAGAGATGAACGAGAGGAGCGTCGGGATATCGAAGGCCATCTCGGCTGCCGTCCCGCGCTGCCGCTCGCGCCCGTTGACACGGGTAATGACCGTGAGGTCGCGCAGGTCCCGCGGCGGCTGGGCCACGTCGCCCACGGGACAAAACGTATCGAAGCCCTTTGCCCGCGTCCATTGACCGTCGGCGCGCTGAAGGTCGCGCGCCGTCACGTCGTTGGCGGCGACGATCGCGCGAACGGCCCGCGACGCTGCTTCCGGTGCGACGCGCCGCAACCGGTCGCCGAGCACGACGCCGATCTCCCCCTCGTGCTCCACCTGCATCGACAGCTCGGGCAGCACGATCGCGTCCCCATCGCGGATCATCGACGACGGCGGCTTGAGAAAGATGAGCGGCTCCTTGGGGACTTCGTTGCCGAGCTCCCGCGCGTGCTCCACATAGTTCCTGCCGACGCAGACGATCTTCGATGGCGTCAGACGCATGCCGCGACCGTGCCGTTCGCCGCGACATCGCCGTGATAGAAGTCGCGGATCTCCGGCAGGGCGTCACTCCACCGGCCAATGACCCGCCGCGCCGGCGGCAACGCGTGCATGAGCCTCCGGCCGTAGCCCTTATTGACGATCCGGGGGTCGGCGACGACAACAACGCCGCGGTCGGTCGCGGTTCTGATCAGTCGCCCGAAGCCCTGCTTGAGGCGGAGCGAGGCATGCGGCACCATGTATTCGTCGAACGGGTTCCCGCCGCGCCGCTCGATCGCCTCGCAGTGCGCGGCAGTCACCGGCTCCGTCGGCACTCGGAACGGGAGCTTCGCGATCAGCAACCCGCGCAGCGCTTCACCGGGAACGTCCACTCCCTCCCAGAATGACGCCGTCCCGAGCAGCACCGCGCGCCCCGATTCACGGAAGCGCGCGAGGAGGGCGTCGCGCGGCTGCTCGCCGTGGACGAGGAGCGACCAGCGCCGATCGACGCCGCGAGCGCGCAGCTCGCCGGCGACGAGCCGCACGTCGCGGTGGCTCGTGAAGAGCACGAAGATTCCGCCGTCGGAGGCCGTCGCGAGGTCGAGCGCCATGCGGACCACGCACGCCGCGTGGCCAGCCGCGTCCTGGTTCGGCGCCGGCACGTTGCTCGGCACGACGAGCACGGCCTGCTCGCGGTACCGGAACGGCGACGGGTAGACGCCCGTCCGAGTGCGGAGTTCAGGCGTCGCGACGCCGAGCCGGCGCGCCACGAAGTCGAAGCTGGCGTCGGCGGCGAGCGTCGCACTCGTGACGACGGTCGTCGCGGCGCGACGGAAAAGGTCGTCGCGAAGGATCGGCGCGAGGTCCAGCGGCACCGAGGAGACGGAGACGACGCGGTCCTTGCCCTTGACCTCGACCCAGCGCACCGACGCCTCGCCCGGCGGCGGGCGCAGCGCGTTGCAAAGCGCGTCGGCCAGCGACTGAAGCCGACGCGCAACGGCCCGCATCTCGTTGAGCAGCGGCGTTGCCGCCTCGTCGAGCTTCGCGCTGCTTTCGATGCGCTCGCGCACGACGCCGAGGCCCTGCTCGAGCATCGCGATCTCGGAGAGCGTGTCCTCGAGCGCCACGTGCAGGCCGGCTTGCCAAATCGGGTGGCCCGCAAAGTCGTCGGTGAGGCGAACGACAGGCTGACCGGCTTCCGTGAGGAACGTGTCGAGGAGGTCGAATAGCACGCCGCTCTTGTCGCGCGCGGCGTTCACGGCCGGCCCGAGCCGTCCGATCACGAGCTCGAGGCTCGCGGCGCTCAAGAGGTCGTCGCTTGCCGCCAGGCGGGCCGCGAGCGCGTTGAGCAGCCCCTTCCCCTTGCGGTCGAGGCGGTTGAGCAGCCGTTGGACCGAGCGGCGCGTCGCGACCGAGCCAAGATGCGCCGCCGCCGCATCCTCCAAGTGATGACCCTCGTCGATGACGAGGCGCTTGTACCCCGGAAGCACGGCCGAGTCTTCCCAGTTCTGCGACACGCGGCGCACCGCGACGTCGGAAAGCAACAGGTGATGGTTGACGACGATGACGTCCGCCTCGGCCGCCGCGCGGCGCGCCGCGAAGACGAAGCACCGCTCGTAGAGCGGGCACTTGAAGCGCAGGCAGAGGTCCGGCTCGGCCGACACCTCGTCCCACAGCTCCGGCCGCGGCGCGAGCGGGAGGTCGCTCAGCGAGCCGTCAGAGGTGTGCGCGGCCCACGCCTCGAGCGCGTCGAGCTCTCGGCCGAGCTCCGCCTCGAAGAGCGCCGTACCCGACGCGCGGGCCTGCTCCAGCCGATACAGGCAGACGTAGTTGCGCCAGCCCTTGAGCAACGCGAATCGGACCTTCTGATCGGTCAGGGCACCGGCGAGGAAAGGCAGATCCTTCCCGACGAGCTGCTCCTGGAGATTGATCGTGTTCGTCGACACGACGGTCCGCTCGCCGTTGGCGGCGGCCCAGCGCAGGGCCGGCACCAGGTACCCGAGCGACTTTCCGACCCCAGTCCCCGCCTCGAGGAGCCCGACGCCGCCGTCGTTGTAGAGACGCGCGACCTCGGCCGCCATGTCGCGCTGGCTGGGCCGATCCTCGTACCGTAGGAGCGCGACGGCGACAGGGCCGCCAGGCCCCAGATCGCGGCTTACGCCATCCGGGTCGATGCGCGCTCTGGGGCGTCGGCGCGGTACCTCGACGACGACGTAGAGCTGAGTCGCCGCGTTGTCGACGATTGCGAATCCGACCCCGTCGTCGTGGAGGCGCGCGGCGACTGTGAGGTCGGCGTCCGAGGGCTCGAGGAGACCGGACGGGTGGTTGTGGAGTAGCATGTCGCCGCGCTCGGCGAACCCTGGGAGTGCGAGCACCCGCTCGGCGTCCCCTCGCGCGACGACGCGCGCCGACTGGACGACGTTGTCGTCGTCGACCGTCCCCACGAAGCAAACCTCGCGGCCAGCGGCGAGCCGGATCGCCGCGCGGATGGCGAGCGCGGCGGCGGGGGCAAGACGGGTTGTCGGGATCGGCGGGGCGGCGGCGGCAGGCATGGCGGAATATACCGAAGACCAGCCGAAAGCGCCCGACGTCACGTCTTGAGTGGTTTCTTCTTCGCGGCCGGGAACAGCACGTTGTTCAGGATCAGCCGATACCCGGGCGAGTTCGGGTGCAGCGAGAGGTCGGTCGGCGGACTCCCGATGGCGTGTTGCGGGTCCTCGGGGTCGTGGCCGCCGTAGTAGGTCCACGTCCCCTTGCCGTAGTCGCCGTGGATGTACTTGACCCACGGCGCGCCCTCCTCGACCGCGAGGACAGTCACGCTGGGCTTCAGCGTCGGCTTGGTGAAGCTCGTCGTCACGCCGTAGAAGTCATTGATGACGGCGCGGTGGCTTTGCACGAGCATCGACGCCACGGGGTCGAACTTCGCCGAGAAGTTAAACAGGGTGAACGTACCCAGGGGCTGGCGCCGCCCGGGGACATTGACCTGGTGGCCGTCGATGTCACTCATCGAGTTGACGAACGGTGACTGCTCGACGTGAGCGTCCTTGAATGCCATCGCCCGCCGCCAGTCGAGTCGCGCGTCGGCATTCTCGTCCACCGGGGTGCCGTCGGCGAAGCTCGCCGCGATGTCGACATTGCGCCCGGCGAGCGCCAGCTCCAGGGTTTCCGTCGCACCGCACATCGCGAACAGGAACCCGCCGCGCTCGACGAACTGGCGGATCCGCTCCGCGACGTCCTTCTTCAGCGCCGGAATGTTCGCGAACCCCAGCCGGCGGGCGGAGATACTGTTCCGGCGGACGAGCTCCTGGAACCACGGGGCGTCCCGGTATCCGATGTAGAACTTGTTGAGCTGCCCCGTGAAGTCCTCGTGATGGAGGTGCAGCCAGTCGTACTTCGAGAGGTCTCCGCGCACGACCTCGTCGTCGTAGATGTCCTGGTAATCGATGCCCGCGTATTTCAGGGCGAGCGTGACCGCGTCGTCCCACGGCGGCGCGTCGGGCGGCGTATACACGGCGACACGTGGCGCACGCTCGAGCGGGATCGCGTCCATGTTCGCCCCGGCCATCTCCCCCCGCAGGTCGCCCAGCTGACCTGCGTCGATCGGCCGGAACGACACGCCGTCGACGCCTGCGCGCCGTCGCACCTCCGCGAGGTCGGGCAGCAGGAACGCCCCGCCCCGGTAGTTGAGGAGCCACTCCGCCTTGAGCCCGTCCTTCAACGCCTGGAACGTGAGGCCGTAGGCCTTGAGGTGGTTCTGCTGCTCGTCGTCCATCGGCACGAGAAGGTGCTGGGCGCCGAGCAGACGCGGGATCACGAGAAGGGCAGCGGTAGCGAAACTGCGGACGGCGGACTGCGCTGTCATGCCGCGTCCGGAATCCCCCGCCGCGCCGCGTCGAGCTCGCGCCGCGCCTGTGGGACGAGAGCGCTCTGCGGGAATGTGAGGATCAGGTGCTCGAGGCGCGCTACGCCTGCGGCCAGCTCACCGCGCTTGATCAGCACGCGCGCCCACTCCAGCTCCGCCTCCGGCGCCTCTGGCGTCGCGGCGTGGCCCCCGGCGACCTGCCGCCAGAGGGCAACCGCCTGCGCCTCCTCGCCGCGCGCCGCGTACAGACGCGCGGCAATCAGCAGCAGGAGCGACGCTGCCTCCGGCGTGCGCGGCGCCGCCTCGGCGAACCGCCGCGCCGCGAGCGCGCTGTCGCCGCGCGCGAGTGCGAGGAACGCCTGGCCGACCGCGGGTGCACTGTCCGTGCGCATGCGCGCCACAAGACCCATTGCCAGGGCGAGCTCGGGCGACGACTCCGTGCCGGCGCGCAACAGTCCACGCGCAGATTTCACGTCGCCGTCATAGAGCGCGAGCCACCCTGCCGCGTCGCTCGAGTCGCCGTCGGCGCCGGCTGCCGACAACGCCGCCCGCGCGCGCGCCGTCTGGCCCGCTCGCACCCAGCCAAAGGCCACCGCGCGGGTCAGGGCGGTACGCTGTCCGGGCGTTAGCCATCGGTCGTACCGCGCCGCGAGACGCTCGGCGTCGGCGGCCCGACCGAGCGCGGCGAGCGCGCGCACGTGCAGCGGCACGTACGATCTCGCCAGCCGCGCGGTGTCGCCCGCCGCGGCCGAGAGCGGCGCCAGCACGAGCACCGACTGCGCGTCGCCGGCGTTCAGCGCGGCGTTGGCGGCGCGAAGTGCTGCCTCCGGTGTTCGGCGCCAGCGCAGCGCGGCGACGAACGCGTCGCGAGCGAGCGCCCAGCGTTCGTCGCGCTCCGCGCGCTCGCCGAACTCGACCCACGCCGCGGCGCTGACGCTATCCAGGGGTAGGTCCCGGATCGCGACCCAACCCTCGCGCGGCGACCCCCACACTGCTTCGAGCCCGGCGAGCGCGAGTCGCGTCGCAACGTTCACCGGGGGCGCAAGGAAGATGCGGCGCACGGAGTCCCGCCGTGCCGCGGGCGTCGGCGCCAGTGCGTAGACAGCCGCCTGCTCGAGGTACGGGGCGCGCGAGAGTGCCCCGCGCCACGCCTCGGCGGACGACTCCCACTGGCCCGTCGCGGCGCGGACCTGCGCGATCTCCAGCTCGAGGTCCTTCGCCGTCCCGACCGCCTGGCGTGCACGCTCGATCACCGCCGCCGCTGCCGCCGTGCGCCCGCGCTGCAACAGAAGCCGCGCATGCTCGCGGTATGGCGCGGGATCGCCGGGCGCCTGGCGCGCCCAACTCTCCACGGCTCGCTCCAACTCGGACCCCCGGCCGAGCGCTTCCAGCGTCCGGAGCTGCACGCCGCGGATCGACTCGTTGGTCGGGTGTCTGACGACGAGCGAGTCGACGACGACGAGAAGGGAGTCGGCCCAGCCCAGCTCCGCGTACACGCGCTCCAAGCCGAGCAGCGCGCTGACCGGGTTCCCGACGCGGAGCGCCGCCCGGAAAAGGGGCGCGGCCTCGCGGTATTTCCCCGCGCCCTCGAGCTCCAGCGCCCGGTAAAACGTGAGGCTATCCGGGTTCTGCTGACCTTCGACTTGCGCGGCGGCGGTGGCCGCGAGGACGACCGCTGCGGCTGCGTACCGAAGGCTACGGGCGCTCCGCATTGATCCGCTTGAAGTACTCGAGAATCGCCCGACGCTCGTCCGCAGTCAGCCCGCGGAGCTCGTCCCACGACGGCTCGCGGAATCGCGCCGCGGCGCGACCACTGGCGTTGGCGTTTCCCGGCGAGAACGCATCCGCCCCGACGGCCGCCTTCGCCTCACGACGGTCCGAGTCCTCGCGCTCGTCCTTCTCCAGTGATCGGCCCGCGTCCAGCAGCCGGCGGAAGAGCTGCTCCTGGCGGGCGAGCGTCGCCGCATCGAGGCGCCCGCCTTCGAGGGCTTCGGCGAGTCGACGCGCCTCGCGCGCCAGCTCGGCTGCGCGGCTCGCGCCAGGCGCCTCGCCCAGCTCGTCGAGCTGTTGCGCCACGGATCGCTGCTGGCGGGCCAGCGCCTGCGCGGTAGCCTGCGCGCCGGGGCTTCCCTGCCCGCCGGGCATCGAGAGCAGCCCTTGCGCCTGCGAGTTGATCGCGCCTTGGCGCTTCGCCATCTCCTGCAACTGCTGAAGCATCTCCGCGAATCCGGAGGCCGAGGACGCGCTGTTCGCCTTCTCGCGATCGCGGGCGAGCGACGCCGCCGCGCGATTGAGCGCGTCCGCTGCCTCACCGAGGGCGTTCGCCGCCTGCGAGCTCGACGCCCGTCCTTCGCCCTCCCGGCCGGAGAGCTGCCGCGTCGCCTCGCCCACCTTCTGCTTTGCTTCCGCCATCGCCCGCTGCGAGCGGCCGGACAGAAGCGAGGACTTCTTCCCAGCCTCTTGTAGTCGTTTGCTCGCCTGGTCGAGCCCCTGCTGGACCGACGACTGGCGCCCGCGCATCTGCTCCCCGTTCGCACGGCCGGCACGGGCCTGCTGCTCGAGCGCCGATTCCTGACGCGACATCTGCAGGAGTTCCTGCACCGACTGATCGAGCTCGGATGTCAGCTCCTTCTTCCATTCCTGCACCTGGGCGTCGCGGGCTTCCTGCATCGCCTTCGCGGCGTTCTCCATCTGTCCCGCGGCCTCACGCGCGCGTTGCTCGGCCGTGCCCTGTTGTCCCGCCTGCGGGCCCTGCTGCTGGTGTCCGCCTTGCGCTTGCTGCGCGCCGCGCTGCTGTTGTCCGGCCTGCTGCCCGCTCTGGCCGGGGCGCTCGGCCGCCTGCTCGTCGGCGCGTTGCCCGCGCCGCTCGCCTGCGCGCTCCTGCGGCGCTGACCGTTGCTCCTGGCCCGACTTCGCGTCCGCACGCTCGGCGTCCCGCTGCGCCGCGCGGGCGGCCTCGCGCATCTTGTCCTCGGCCGACTCGGCGTGCCGGCGTGCGGCGTCGGCGTTCTTCGCGCCGGCCTCGGCGCGGTCGCGAGCCAGGCGGTCGCGAAGCTTGTCGACGTCGTCGGCGAACCGCTCGGATCGCTCTGTCAGCCGGCGCGCTTCGTCGCGCTGAGCTTGCGGGTCGGCGCCTTTCGCGGCCGAATCGGCGAACTCGCGCTCGTTGCTCGCCAGCTCCTTCGCCTCGTCGCGCAACGTCTGCATCGCGCCCTCGTACGCTGCGCGCCGCAGCATCTCGGCGCTCTTCTCGAGCTGCTCGCGCAAGCGCTGCTGCATCGCGGCGAGATCGCGCATTGCCTCGCGCGCGTCGTTGCCCGAGAGACGCTGCGTCGCTGCGTCGAGCTTCCGCATCTGCTCCATGAGCTCGGGCGTCAGCGCCTCCTTGAGGAGCTGCTGCACGTCGCGGAGCTGCCGCGCCAGGCTGCTGTCGAGAGCGCCCGCTTGCCTGAGTTGCTGCTCGAGCGCGGCCGCCGACTTGCGCAGGGCCTCCATCCGCTCGGCGATCGCCTGCTGGTCTTTGGCGATCGAGCGCGCCTGCTCGCTCTGCTCGAAGCTCATCGCCGGCGGCTCACCCGTGCGCGACGCGGCGTTAGCGCCTTCGTTCGACGACCGCGACGTGCCGCGTTGCCCGCGCTCGCGCGCCGCGTCCTCCGTCCGGCGCGCGAGACTGCGCTGCGCCTCGGCGGCCGAGCGGGCTTCGCGGACGGCCGAGTCTCCGGCCGTCCGGGCTAGCGTCCGACGCTCTTCCATTGTCGGAACCTTGAGCACGAGCTCGCGGCTCTCGCCGGTTTGCGCCCACGGCGAGTTGTCCGTGGCCACGACCCGCAGGGCGAGCGCGTCGCCCGGCTGAAGCCCCCACGACGCGAGATCGACGACGACCGAGCCGTCCCACAGCGGTGCCTGCGCCGCCGGGATGCGCTGGATCCCGGGAGCTCCGGCCCGCTCGGCCGCGGCGCGGCGCCGGGCGTGCAGCGCCATCGAAGCCAACCCGTGATCGTCGCTCGCCGACACGCGGAGCACGACCCGGTCCTCCGCCGCGACGGCGGTATCACTCGCCGGTGCGACGAGCTGCACGCGTGGCGCCGAGTCCGGCACCACGTGCAGCTCGACGGGGAGTGGGACGTCGGTGATCGGGCCGCCTGCGCCGCGGGCACGCCACGTCCACGTTCCGCTCGTGCGCGCCTCGAATCGTCCGTCGAACGCGCGCCCGACAGGGCGGAGCGCGATCTCGCCGGCGGCGCCGACGAGGCGCACGTCGGTCAGGACCGTCGACGCTCGCCCAGACACGATGATCGTTGTCCCCCTAGGCACGCGCGCCGGCTCGCCGGCCGGCAACCCTTCGGCCTCGCGGCGCAGGTAAGCCGGGTAGAGGGCGCGCATCGACACCGCCCCCACGAACGGGCGGTCGACGACGCGCACGACCGCTGTGTCGGTCGTGGTTCGGCCGTCTGTGGCGACCACGGTGAGATCACCGCGCAGGGCGCCCAGGTTCGCGATCGCCTCGCCCGAAGCGGGATCGACGGGCAGCGAAGCCGCGCGCCACCCTTCGCCGGTCGCACGGCCGTGAAGCAGGACGTGCGTCCGGCGCGGCGCGCGCACGCGCAGCCGCAGCGACTCGCCACGCACGACGGCCGACGGCAGGTCGGCGAACTCGATCGGCGGAACCAACGTGCCGCGCCAGGCGCGCACGGGTAGCAGGATGGCCATCAGGCCATCCCCGTAAACGGGCGCCACGCCACCGAGGAGGGCGCCGGCGACGAGCGCGGCGGCGAGCGTGCGCGTCGCACGCCGCCGGGCCGCCCGCTGGAGCCCTGGTGCGAGTCGAGGGCCGCCGGTGCGTAGCCGCTCGGCCATCCCGCCGGCCGCATGCCGGCCGAGCGCGCCGCTGTCGGACGCCTCGAGGACACCGCGAAGCGCGCCCGCGCGCAGTGCCTGCTCGCGCTCGATCTCGGCCGCGACGCGCGCCGGCTCGACGCCGCGCACGAGCCGACTCCACGCCCAACGGGCGACGAGCGCATTGACGGCGACGAGGGCGAGCCAGACGGTGAACGGCGTCGCGCGCGGCAGCGTGAGCCAGCGCGATCCGCCGAGCACGAGCACACCGAGGGCAACGACGGCACTCGTGGCGCCGACCACGAGCGCCACCCCTGTGACGACGTTCGCGCGCCTCAGTCGCGCGCGCTCGCGCTCGACGAACTCGGCGACGGTCACGGGACTGGCCGGCTGGTGACCGCGTACACGAAGAGGTTCACGCCCATTCGCAGCGCCGCCTCGTGCAGCTCGGGGGGATCATTGTGCACCTCGCGATCCTCCCACCCGTTGCCAAGATCGGACGAGTAGTCGTAGAAGACCGCGAGACGGTCGCCCAAGAAGATACCCAGCCCGCGCGCCGGCTTCCCGTCGTGCTCGTGAATCTTTGGTAAGCCTTTTGGAAAGTCGTACACGATGTGGTAGATCGGGTGCGACAGCGGCACGTCGACCAGCGGACGATCGGGAAAGACGCGCGCGATCTCGCGACGAAAGCTCGAGTCGAGCCCGTAGTTGTCGCTCGCGTGCAGGAACCCGCCGCGAGCGAGGTACTCGCGCAGCCGACCTACTTCGACGTCGCTGAGCTTGATGTTCCCGTGGCCGGTCACGTGGAGGAACGGGTAGTCCCATACCTGGTCCTCGGTGAGGCGCACCCGCGCTTCGGCACGTTCCACGGGGAGTGACGTCCGCTGGCGGATCGCCTCCAGCAGGTTCGGGATGCTCGACGGATTCGCATACCAATCGCCGCCACCGTCGTACTGGAGCCGGGCGATCGTCAGGCGCGGTGCGGCGGGCAGCGGTCGGCGCGCGGCGCTGAACGCGCCCCTCTCCGACGCGTGAATCGCAGCCGGGAGCGCGAGCGCACCGAGCAGAGTCGCCAACGCGACGAACGCGGCTACGACGTCGCGAGGCGCGGCGACGCGTCCCGCGCGATGGTCCCCGCCCCCCGGCCGCGGCCCGCCGCCCTCTCGTGTCATTCGATCTCCCGCACCATTCGATATGCCTCGTTCCGCCCCACGCCGAATTCGGCGACCAAGGTCGCCGTGACATCCCGCACGCTCATCCCCTCGGCCCTCAGCGCGCGGGCGCGCGCGCGCAGCTCCTCTGCCGTCGGCGCGGCGGGCTCGCCGCCGGCGACGAGGATCACGACCTCCCCGCGCGCAGGCGTGCCCCTGTAGTACGCAGCGAGCTCGCCGACCGTTCCGCGGCGAACTTCCTCGAAGTGCTTCGTCATCTCCCGGGCCACCACAGCCTGGCGCGGCCCGGCACCGGCCTCGACGAGCTCGACCAGCGTGTCGGCGACGCGCGCCGGCGCCTCGTAGACTATCGCCGTGTGAGGGAGGTTCACCAGCGCGCGGACGGCCGCGCCGCGGTCGCGACCCTTGCGAGGGAGGAACCCGAAGAAGGTAAACCGGCTCGCGTCGAGACCGGCCGCCACCAGGGCGGCGAGCATCGCGGACGCACCCGGGATAGGAACGACATCGATGCCGGTGTCGATCGCCGCGCGCACGAGCCGCGCACCCGGATCGGAGACGAGCGGCGTCCCGGCGTCGCAGATCAGCGCGACGTCCTCGCCGCCTCGCAGGCGAGCGATCACCGACGGAGTCATACGCGCCTCGTTGTGCTCGTGGTAGGCGAGCGTCGGGGTACGGATCTCGTAATGGTCGAGGAGCGTGCGGGAGTGACGTGTGTCCTCGGCGAGCACCACTCCCGCGCGCTTGAGCACTTCGACCGCCCGAAAAGAAAAATCCCCCATGTTGCCGATGGGGGTGCTGACGACGAAGAGGCGTCCGGGAGCTCCGCTGGCGCTCACGCCACCTTCCACGGTATCCGGTCGAAGAGGCCCGCCGACTGAAAGATATGGCGCCGCTCCCACACCGCGTCGCGCAGCATCTCTTCCGGCGAGCTGCGGTCGTGATCCGCCGCCGTCCACATGAACTCCTGAATCCACGCCGCCACCGCCGCCGTGAGCTCGGTGCCGTCGGCGACCGGCTCGCTCACCGGGCGATCGCTGAACGCGAAGCCGTCGAGAGACGGATGCCTGGTCAGCAGCGACTGGCGGGCGTGTTCGGCGATCGCGAGCGCGCTCGAGGAGCCGGCGCTAGTCGCGCGCTGCACAAGGCCGGACAGGAGCTCGCGATACGCCTGGATCAGCGCCGGGGACGCCTGCACGCGGAGTGGCGTGACCTTCTGCCAGCGCCGGACGGACACCTCGACCCGCGGTTGGCCCGCGAAGAGGTGAGAGATCTGCTCGAGCAGCGTCGCTCCCTCGGACGGCGCGAGGTACGATCTCTCGAGGTTGCCGTCGGCGAAGACCAGATAGTTGAGTCCCCCATCCGAGCGGATCTCGACCATGCCGTCGAAGGTCGTGGACATGAGATACGGGAATAGCACGTTCGGATCACCGACGCGGAGCTCCGGGGGCCAGCCGTCGGGCGAGGCGGTCTGCGCCGTGAACATGCAGCAGAGTTGCTCGTCCTCGGCCTCGTGGAAGCAGATCTCGCCGTACTCCGGCTCCGGCGGCACCTTCCCGATCGCTGTCCCGATCGGCACGACGGTGAACGCCTTGCCGTCGTACGTCGTCGCGTTCACGACCTCGCCGTGCTGGAGGTACAGCGTCACCAGCTCGTCCGGCAGCCAGACCACCACATATCCCGACACACGCGCCGCGCGATCGCGCTTGGCGTCGGTGAGAAGGTTGCGGAGGTGGACATACGCGAGCCGCGTGCGCGGGAGCAGCACCCGCGCGTAAGGAAGGCGCACGCTGGCGAGTCGAACGGTCATCGGGGGTCCCAAAAGGCAACTGCCTGAGCGGGTGCGGCGACCCCGCTCAGGCAGTGGACGCGCAAGTGGCGTCCCGGCAACGGCTAGCGCCGACGCGCTACGCTGCGTGCTGCTGGAACTTCGACTCGATCGTGGGTCGCGGTACAGCCCCGACGATCTGATCGACGAGCTTGCCGCCCTTGAAGAAAAGCAACATCGGGATCGACCGGACGTTGAAGCGCGTCGCGGTCTGGATGTTCGAGTCAACGTCCAGCTTGGCCACCTTGACCTTGCCCTCGTACTCGCCGGCAAGCTGGTCGAGGATGGGGGCGATCATGCGGCACGGGCCGCACCACGTCGCCCAGAAGTCCACGACCGCGAGGCCTTCATGCTTCTCGATCTCGGCCTCGAATGTGGCGTCGGTAACTGGAACGGGCTTACCCATATCTGTCCTCCTCTGGCCGGGCCTAACGCGCCCGGCAGCGAACTATGTTTCAGCGTCGAAAGACGGCTACTGCTCGGTCCGGAGCGCCAGACCCATGCCACAGACCCGCCGCGGGACGCACATCGCACACATCGGCATCGCAGTGCGCGGCCTCGACGAACTCGTCCCGTTCTACCGCGACGTGCTCGGGATGCCGGAGACACCGCTCGGCGATTCCGATGGCGCCCGTATCGTCGGCCTCGTCGCCGGCGACTCGCTCGTCGAGCTCCTCGAGGCGGACAGCCCCGACTCACCGGTCGGGCGCTTCGTCGCGAAACGGGGTCCCGGCATCCACCATGTCTGCTTCGCCGTCGAGGACCTCGACGGAGCGCTCGGACGCTGCCGGGCTGCGGGCGTCCGCCTCATCGACGAGACGCCCCGGGTTGGCGCCGAGGGGAAACGTATCGCGTTCCTGCACCCCAGCGCTACCGGAGGGGTGCTGGTGGAACTGACCGAGTACTGACGACTACGGACTGTGGACTGCGGACTGCGGACTCACGCCCTCGGAAGCTTCCAACCGCCGTTAGGAGCGTCCCCAGGGGTTCTAGTCCGCATTCCGCAATCCGTAGTCGGTTGCAGTCCGCAGGCCGTCGTCATTTCCTCGCGCAGAAGTCCCGCACCGCCTCCATGTCGAACGACTGGACATACCACCGCCCGTCCGGGGCCGGCACGACCGTAAACGCGGTGCTGCGCGCCAGAGTTCCCTGTACGAGCTCAACCTCGATGCGGCGGTGCCCGCCGGTGGAGCCCGCGTCGGAAACGAGCTGGTGGCGATCGTGGCGGAGGAAGCACATCATGATGAGCTCGCGCTTCTCGAGCTCCTCGCGCGGGATCGTGTTGCGCGCCGGGCCGGCGGCCGTACCCCAGGCGAGAGCCATCGCCTGCAGGTCTTCGTTGCGCGCCGCGGCGAGAAAGCTCGCCACCGCTGCCCGCGCACTGGTCGCGCCGCCCGAGCCTGCAGCGAACGGAGCGCCGGCGGGTTGGACGCCTGGCGTCGGCCGAGAGGCCGCGCCGTGACAGGCGGCGGCGAGCACGAGAGCGATGGATAGCTTCTTCATGACGGGTTCGATCTCCACGCACCGTGGTGTGCGTTTGAACTGTGCGAAGGACGGCCAACATGCCAGACACGCGACCTGCCGACCGCGGCAAGCTCACCGCTCACCGCCTCCGATATCAGCGGCTCTACATCAACGTCGACCACGTCGCGACGGTGCGGCAGGCTCGACGCGGGCGCGAGCCCGACCCTGTCGCGGGGGCGGCATTGTGTGAGCGCGCGGGCGCCGACGGCATCACGGCACATCTCCGCGAGGACCGGCGGCACATTCAAGACGACGACATCGAGCGTTTGGCACGGGAGGTTCGTACCGTGCTCAACCTGGAGATGGCGTGCACGGCGGAGATGCTCGCGATCGCCGAACGCCTCCGCCCGCACCAGGTGACACTCGTTCCCGAAAGGCGCGAGGAGATCACGACTGAGGGTGGGCTCGACGTATCGCGTGACCAGGGCCGCATTGCCGACGGCGTCGCCCGGCTCAACGAGGCGGGAATCCGGACCAGTCTCTTCATCACACCTGATGCGTCCGCGGTGGAGCAGTCCCGCGCGCTCGGCGCGGCCGCCATCGAGCTGCACACCGGCCAGTACGCGCATCATGCGGCCGATCCCCGCACGATCGGCGCGCTGCGCTCGGCCGCGCAGCTCGGCGTCGAGATTGGGCTCGCGGTGCACGCCGGGCATGGGCTGACCGTCGCTAACGTCGGGCCCGTCTCCGAGATTCCGGAGATCGAGGAGCTAAACATCGGCCACTCCGTCGTCAGCCGCGCGATCTTCGTCGGACTCGAAGAGGCGGTGCGCGAGCTGCGCCGCGCGATGGACAAGGCGAGGTCGGAGGCACGAGCTACGAGGTGATGGAGGGTTGGCACTAGGTTCAGCGTACCCACACTCCGCGACGCCGTCGCGCGCTACCGCTCGTCGCGGGTGACACTAGCCCACACCCCGGAGTCATGTGTGAGCGAAGGACTGCCAGCCGTATCTCTCCCACCGCGCACCTCGCACCTCGGACCCAGCCCTTCATGACGGCGCCGTCAGGAATCCTCGACTTCTTCGTTCTCGAGGCGAGCGAATACATCGAGCAGCTGGACGGTCTCGTGCTGGCCGGTGGTTCGGCGGGTCCGAGCCCCGAGCCGTTCCAGCGGGCTGCCCGCGCGCTCCGCGGAAGTGCGACCATGGCGAGGCTAGCGCCCTTCGCCGACCTCGCCGCGGCGCTCGAGCGGGCGGCGCGCGGGCTGCGGGATGGCTCCCTACGGTGGTCCCCGGCGCTGAACGGGGCGATCGTGGGCGCGGTTGACGACCTCAAGATTCTGGTGCGGGCGGCCCGCGCGTGGGGCGATGCTGAGTCGCGCCGCGCCACTGCGCGCGCGGCCGAGATAAGCGGCTTCCTGCCGGCGGAGCGTCCGGCCACCGCCTCTCCCACGGGCGCTCAGACCGGCCCCGCGTTTCTGGCGGCCGAGACGGCGAACATCGCCGCCGGTCTGGAGCTGCTTCTCACGGGACCTGCCGACACCAACGCGCCCGGGAACGTGCTACAGCGTCTCCGCGCGCTCCGCGGTATTGCCGCGATCCGGGACGTGCCGCCGCTCCCCGACGCGCTCGAGGCCGCTGACGAAGCCGTCCGCCCCTTGGAGGTCCCGGACGGCAAGCTGACTGCGGCGCACCGGGAGCTCGTCGAGGCGTCGGCGGCCGTTCTCCGCGAGGTCGCCGGCTCGCTCCGCGCGCAGCCACCGACGGGCGGCGCCCTCGGACCGATTGCCGTCTCGCCTGCGGCGAACGAGCGCTTCGAGGCGGCGTTGGGTCGCTTCGCCGAAGGCGAAGGTGAACGAGCACGAGTTGTCCCGGTCTCGGAGCTCTTCTTCAACGACGGCGGCCCGCACGTCGTGAGTCAGACGCCCAACCCGCCGACGACGTCCGCCGAACGGTTCCGTCTCGAAATGGTCGGCCAGGGGGAACACCTCCGCCGCCTGATGACGGACGCGCGAGCGAGCGCCGACCCCGCTGCGCTGGACCGGACGCGGCGAAGCCTCCGCCGCGCGCTGGCGTCCGTTCGCGGCACCGCCGAGAGCTTCGGCGAGGCCGCCATCGCTGACACGGTCACGGCACTCCACGAGTCGCTCGTCGCGCTCGATGCACCGGGACTTTCCGTCCTCTCGGGCCTCGCCGAGCTGCTATCGAGTCCGGGGCACGACTCGCAACGGCTTCGCACCGAGCTTCCGCGCCTGCTCGCCGGACGCGTCGAGCGCGACCGGGTCGAAGCGATGCAGTCGCGCCGCGCGGCGGCCGAGGGCCCGGGGGCCGAGCTGCCGTGGCTCGAGCCGCCGGCAACGGAGAGTCGTGCGGGGCCGCCGCGCGTTGAGCCGCCACGCCCCCAGGCGCCGTTCGCTCCCCCCCAACCACGCCCACTTGCCGAAGGGCGCTCGCGTCCCGCCATGCCGCAGCCTCCCGCGCCCGCGCCAACCGCTGCCTCCGCGCCGCCGGCTCCTCCCGCCGGCTTCGGTCTCGCCTCGTTGCTCGACGCCGGCATCGCGTCGGTCGAGGAGCTAGCCGAGCGACCATTGAGCGCTCCTGTCCCCGTCGAGGAGACTCTGGTGCCGATCGAGTCACTCGTGTACCGCGGTGAGGCGGCACTTCAGCGCGCGCGGGAGCTCCGTGACGACTTGCGTAAGCAGAGCGCGCCGCCGCGCGAGGCGCTCGAGGAGCTGTACGACCTGCTGGACCTCGTCACCGAATAGCACGGATGAAGTTCGGCTGGCGCGGAGCGCTCGGCGTCGCGCTGAGCGCCGCAGCCCTGTGGTGGACCTTGCGCGGCGTCGACTTCGAGTCGGTCATCGGGTACATCAGCCGATCCAATGCGCTCCTCCTCGCCCTCTCGACCGCCGCCGCGACCGCGATTTTTCCACTCCGCGCGCGCCGGTGGCGTCCGATCCTTCACTCCGTCGCCCCACACCTACCACTGGGGCCATTGTGGAGGTCGACGGCGATTGGGATGATGGTCAGCAACGTGGTGCCCGCGCGTGCGGGTGAGCTCGCGCGCGCGTACGCTCTGGCGCGAGAGACGCCCCGCGTGCCGTTCAGTGCCGCGTTCGCGTCGGTGGCTGTGGACCGGGTGTTCGACGCGGCCATCGTCCTCCTGTTGATGTTCGCCGCGATGCTCGACCCACGGTTCAGTGGCGGAGCGGTCGTCGCCGGGCAGTCGGTGACGCGCGTCATCACGGCGGGCGCTCTGTTCGCCGGCGCCGTACTCGCGATCCTCTACCTCATGGCGCGCTTCCCCGACGCCATCGTCACTTCCTTCGCGTCGATCGCGCGCCGGATCTCGCCGCGCGTCGAGCGGCGCGGCCGCGAGGTTCTTCAAACCTTCGTGAGCGGGCTCGGCGTCCTCCGCCAGCCGACGCTGTTCGGCGAGGTCCTCTGGTGGACGCTTCTCCACTGGCTTCTGAACGCGTTCGCGTTCTGGCTCGGGTTCCGCGCCGTCGGCATCGACGCACCGTTCACCGCCGCCCTCTTCCTCCAGGGGCTGATCGCCATTGGCGTCGCGTTACCATCTGCGCCCGGATTCTTCGGCATCTTCGAGCTGTTCGCGAAGGCGGGACTGACTATTTACGGCGTACCGGACGATCTCGCCGTTGCGTGGGCGATCTCGTTTCACTTCCTATCATTCGTGCCGATCACCCTCATAGGCGCCTGGTACTTCGTCCGCCTCGGGCTGCACCTGCGGGAGATCGGCACGGCCGCCCCGCCCTAACCCGCGCCGGTGGGATCGCGCGTGAGAGAGGCCGGGCTCGTCGCCCAGGCGAAGATCAACGTCTTCTTACGGGTGCTCGCCCGTGAGACGACCGGCTATCACTCGATCGAGACGCTCTTCCTGCGTCTCGAGCTCGGCGATCTCGTTCGCGTCCGGATCGGCGGTACGGAGCGATCGCTGCGCTGTCACGGCCCCACGTGCCCCCCAGGAGGACTCGGCCCGCCGGACCGCAACCTCGCGTTCCGCGCCGCGGTCGCCTATGCAGACGCCGTCGCATGGCCGAGCGGCTTCTCGATCGACGTCGAAAAGAGGATACCGGTCGGCGGCGGCCTTGGCGGAGGAAGCGCCGACGCTGGCGCCGTGCTGCGCGCGCTCAACGCGCTCGCGCCGAGTCCCCTCGGACCGACGGCGCTCCAGGCACTCGCTGCGCCCCTCGGGGCGGACGTCGCGTTCCTCGCCAGCGAGAGCGTGTGTGCGCTTGGCTGGGGGCGCGGCGAGCGGCTGCTCGAGCTTCCGCCGCCGCCGCAGCGTCACGTCGAGCTCCTGGTGCCGGGCTTCGCCGTCTCCACACAGTGGGCCTACGAGCGGCTGGCATCGCGCGTCGCGGGACAACCGCGTCCGTGGATGCACCGCGTCGCCGACCTGTCGTCGTGGGAGCATCTCGTCGCGATCGCCGTCAACGACCTCGAGCCCGTCGTTACCGCGCAGCACCCTGAGATCGCAGGCCACGTCACCACGCTGCGTCAACGCGGCGCGCGAATCGCGATGATGTCCGGCTCGGGATCGACGGTCTTCGGCGTCTTCGACGACCCGCCCGCGGCGGCCGACGATCCTGCGTCGGTGCCTGCGCCGGACGGCGCTCCGGCGGCGGCCGCGCGCCTGCGGACACGAACCGCGGATCGCGTTGTGGGGGTCGAGCGGATCGAGTAGCTTTGTGGGGCTACTGCCCGAGGGCAACTGCCCGCTCGTCCAATGGCAGGACATGCGGCTTTGGACCGCAGAATCGTGGTTCGAATCCACGGCGGGCAATCCGCACCCACCAGAATCCGGCATGGACGGTCAGTCCGCCCCGAAGAACGGCTTCAAGCTGGTATCCGGCACGGCGAACCGCGGGCTTGCCGAGGAGATCGCCGGGCACTTGGGCGTCGAGCTGTGCCGCGTCACGATCTCGCGGTTCGCCGACGGTGAGATCTTCGTCCGCATCGACGAGAACGTGCGCGGGATGGACGTGTTCATCGTCCAGCCGACCAGCCCCCCCGCCGAGAACATTCTCGAGCTCCTGCTGCTGATCGACGCGGCGCGCCGCGCCTCGGCGGCACGGATCACCTGCGTGATGCCCTACTACGGGTATTCGCGGCAGGACCGAAAAGACCAGCCTCGGGTGGCGATCGGCGCGAAGCTGATGGCCAACATGATCACGCGCGCCGGTGCCGACCGGGTGCTCGGGATCGACTTTCATCAGCACCAGCTGCAGGGCTTCTTCGACATTCCGGTCGACCACCTGTACGCGATGCCCGTGTTCACCACGTACTTCCGGAGGAAGCAGCTCCAGGATCCGGTCGTTGTTGCGCCGGACGCCGGCGGGGCCAAGATGGCGCGGGGCTTCGCCAAGCGGCTCAATGCGAGCCTCGCGATCATCGACAAACGGCGCCCGGCCGCGAACGTGTCGGAGGTGCTGAACGTCGTCGGCGAGGTCGAGGGGCGGGACTGCATCCTGGCGGACGACATGATCGACACCGCAGGCACGGTCTCCGAAGCGGCCCACGTCCTGAAGCGGATGGGCGCCCAGGAGATCTACGTGTGCGCCACCCACGCCCTGCTCTCCGGCCCCGCCGTCGACCGTTTGACGCGCGCACCGATCTGCGAGATCGCGGTGACCGACACGCTCGCCATCCCGGACGAGCGCCGCTTCAATCGACTCACCGTGCTCTCCGTCGGCGAGCTGCTGGCCAAAGCGGTCCGATTCACCCACTTCGAGCAGTCGGTCAGTTCGCTATTCGACTGAGCCGGCCGCGGACGGCACCCCGACTGCGGACTGCCGACTGCGGACTACAAACCCCGGGAAGGCTCCACGCCGGGTCGACGCCCGCCGAGGGTGTGAGTCCGCAGCCCGCAGTCCGCAGTCGGTTGTGCAGTCTTTGATCTCCCCACCCCGTCCGCTATTTTCAAGGGTTCAAATCGCGACCTTAACGACCTCTCTGTATGGCTACTGCATCCTTGAGCGCGAGCCCGCGCACCGGTACTGGCAAGGGCGTCGCGCGGACCCTTCGTCAGAGCGGCCAGATCCCGGCCGTCATTTATGGGCACGCGCGTCAGGCGCAGCCGCTCGCGCTGAACGCGCGCGAGTTCGACCGGTTGCTCGAGCACGTGACCGCGAGCACGGTCATCGAGCTCAATCTGGACGGCAAGACCTCTCGCACACTGATCCGCGAGATCCAGCGTCACCCGTACAAGCACCAAGTCCTGCACGTCGACTTTCTCGAGCTGGTCGCCGGCGAGAAAGTCACGGTGGACGTTCCGATCGTCTACGTCGGCACGCCGCAGGGGGTGCGCGACGGCGGCATCCTTGACCAGATCAAGCACCAGCTCACCGTCGAGGCAGATCCGACCATTCTGCCGGAGCACTTCGAGGTCGACGTGAGCGCGCTCACCATCGGACATGCGCTATACGTGCGCGACCTGCGCATTCCGGACGGCGTGACGGTGACGGACGATCCCGACTCGCCGGTCGCCATCGTGGCCGCCCCAAGGGCGGAGCCGACCCCGGCCGAGGCGATGCCGGTGGTCGAAGGCGCGGCGCCGGAGGCTGCGCCGGAGCCAGAGCTCATCCGCAAGCCGAAGGGCGAGGAGGGAGAGGGGGAGGAGTAAATACTCCACTTCCTGCTGCGCCTCTTCCTCGGGCGCGACGCGGATCCGCCCGACGGCGAGCCGGTGAAGGTCATCTTCGGGCTCGGAAATCCGGGCGCCGAGTACGAGCACACGCGCCACAACGTCGGCTGGTGGTTGGTCGACCACCTCGCCGACGTTTGGCGTTTCGATGGCTGGCGCAAGGACGGCAACGCGCGCGTCGCGTCCGGCACGGTCGGGCGGAACAGAGTGCGCCTCGTCAAACCGCAGACGTACATGAACCTCAGTGGCGGGGCGTTGCGTCCATACCTGCGCCGCGAGTCGTGGAGCCCACGGAACGACCTGTTCGTCGTCGTCGACGACGCGGCAATACCCGTCGGCACGTACCGGCTTCGCGCGACCGGCTCGTCGGGCGGCCACAACGGTCTCAGGAGCATCGAGACCGCGCTGGGGTCGCAGGAGTATCCCCGCCTCCGCATCGGTGTCGGTCCGCCGCCGGGCCGCGAGCGTCGCGGCGATCTCGCCGACTTCGTGCTCGACAGGCTCGGCAAAGCGGAGGCGGCGGAGATTCGCGAACTGCTGCCGCGCCTGAGGGAGGCGACGGAGACGTGGCTTACCGACGGCATCGAGGTGGCAATGAATCGATTCAACAGACGGTAGCGCCGAGGGTGGCCGACGCTCGGCGCCGAGGCTACACTTCGAGCTGACTGAGCTCGGTAACGCATCGCGGCTCTGTCGCGTGTCGTTGTAACTCAACGAACGCCATGCACGAGCGGCCGCCGCCGGATCTCCCGCGGGGCGGCCGCTCGCCGCTCGGCGTAGGTGGTTGTCGTGATGAGGTTGTCCCGCGGCTCGTCCGGCGCGGTGCCGCACGTCGAAGCCGGGCCGCGTCTGCGCCCGATGCAGATCGAGGGATGGCGACTCCTGTGGCAGGAGTACGCCGG
The DNA here is from genome assembly GCA_046263215.1 of Gemmatimonadaceae bacterium. Classification (GTDB taxonomy): domain Bacteria; phylum Gemmatimonadota; class Gemmatimonadetes; order Gemmatimonadales; family Gemmatimonadaceae; genus JBHELH01. Next base: position 69,436 of record JBHELH010000122.1, read on the forward strand.
CGATCGGGCGGCCCAAGCCGATCGCCGCGTTTGGGAAGCGCATCGCGCCCGCGTTCGGCCGGAGATCGCCGCGCTGCTCGGCCGATTCATAACTGGCGAGATCGACGTCGCCGCGCTGCGCGCGACGTTCGACCGTCGCACGAAAGCCGACTGGGGCGCTTTCGGGCTGCAAGGCACCTCCGGAACGATGTTCCTCAACGCACTGGTGAAGCACGCGCCCGACGCGGCGGCGCTCGACGCGGCATTTCGTGATACGCTTCCCGCCCCGGACGATGATCGCGAAGCGCGCGCTCGCTTGGCGATCTTCGCCGCGTTTCTGCGCGAGCTCCGCGCCGGCGTGCCCGTCACCGGCGCGCGAGTGCTGCACGCCTCACACGCCGCCTTCTTCGTTTCGATGTGGTGGCATCTGCAGGATCCCGAGCGGTGGCCGCTCTTCCACCCTACCGCCCGGCGCGCGCTCGAGACCGAGGAGGAGGTCTACGTGCCGTGTGTGGATCCGGTCGAGGACTATCTCGCGTTCCGTGCCGCCTTCCTGACGCTCGCCGCGGCGCTCGGCGCCGGTCCGTGGGCGCTGGAGCACCTGTGCTGGTGGCATCTCCGTCGCGAGCCACGCGGCGACGACAGCCCGCTCGCGGGGCTGGCCAGCGCGCGACGCCGCGCGCGTAGGATGCGACAAGAGACAGCGCGTACGCCGTCCGGCCTTCAGGCCGTGGTGCGAGAGCCGGCGGCAACCTATACGCCCGACCCTGTCCACAAAGCCGCCCGCGACGCCCCGCTGTCTCCCGTCGCCCGCCACACGCACGTGCAATGGCTCCTCGCGTCGCTCGGCCGCCGGCTCGGGTGCCGTGTGTGGGTCGCGGCGAACGATCACGCCCGGGAGTGGGCGAACGAGCGCCTCGGCGCGCTGAGCGTCGAGCGGTTGCCGCCGCTCGGGCTCGATCCTGAGGCCGAGCGGCTGGTGGCGCTCATCGACGTGGTGTGGCTCCAGGGCACGAATCAGGTGGCCGCGGCATTCGAGGTCGAGCGGACCACGTCAGTCCACTCGGGCCTTCTGCGCATGGCGGACCTCGCTGCCCTGTCCCCCAACTTGAGCTTCCCGCTGTACGTAGTCGCGCCCCGATCGAGACTCGAACGCGTGCGGCGCGAGCTCTCGCGCCCGACGTTCCAGCGCATGGAGCTTCATCGGCGCTGCGGCTTCTTCGCCGAAGAGGAGCTGATCGACGCCGCCGCCGGCATCGCTCGCTGGGCCGGCGGGCCGGGCGCGATCGCGCGGCTCGCCGAGTGGGTCGCGGACGTCGGGCGGGCGGATTAAGCCGACTGCGGACTGCGGACCTCGAACCGCCCGGATGCTCCCAACGCACCAGGAGCTTCCGAATGAGTCGGTCCGCAGTCCGCAATCGGACGCAGTCGGCAGCCCTTAACTTTCTCGCATGCTCAAGCTCGCAATCGTCGGGCTTCCCAACGTCGGGAAGTCGACGCTGTTCAACGCGCTCACCGCGGCGCGGGCCGACGCGGCCAACTATCCATTCTGCACCGTCGAGCCGAACATCGGTATGGTCGAGGTGCCGGACGCGCGCCTCGAGAGGATCGCGGCGATAGTCCAGCCGAAGCGCACCGTGTCCGCCGTCGTGCAGTTCGTGGACATCGCCGGCCTTGTGAAAGGTGCAGCCGAGGGTGAAGGGCTCGGTAACAAGTTTCTCGCCAACATCCGCGAGACGGATGCGATCGTCCACGTCGTACGCTGCTTCGAGGACCCCGACGTAACCCATGTGATGGGGGCCGTGGATCCCGCGCGCGACCGCGAAGTCATCGAGTTCGAGCTCGCGCTGGCAGACCTCGCGGTGCTGGAGCGGCGGTTGGACCGCGTTCAGCGCGCGGCGCGTACCGGCGACCCGGACGCGAAAGCGGAGCTGCCGGCGCTCGAGCATGCGAAGACGTTCCTCGGTGATGGCCGGGGCTTGTGGGAGGCACGCCTCGGCGCGGCGGAGCTGGCGGCGCTACGACCGCTCAACCTGCTCACCACAAAGCCGGTGCTATACGCGGCGAACGTTAGCGACGGCGAGCTGTCCAACAGCGGCGGGCCACACATGCAGAAGCTGCGGGACGCCGTCGTCGCGGGCGGAGAGCAGGCGGAGATCGTTCCGTTCTCCGCGAAGATCGAAGCCGAGCTGTCCGAGCTGCCACCGGACGAGCGAGAAGAGTTCCTCGCGTCGCTGGGGGTCGAGTCGTCGGGGCTCGACCGCTTGATCCGCGCCGGATATCACCTGCTGGGGTTGCAGACGTTCTTTACCGCCGGGGATCCCGAGGTGCGCGCCTGGACGATTCACCGCGGCGACACCGCCCCGACCGCGGCGGGAGCGATCCACACCGACTTCGAGCGCGGCTTCATCCGCGCCGAGACGGTGTCCTATGACGACTTCGTCGCGAGCGGCGGCTGGAAGGGCGCGCGCGAGCGCGGCGTCGTTCGCTCGGAGGGGCGCGACTACGTGGTGAACGACGGCGACGTGATCCTGTTCCGGTTCAACGTCTAGCCCCACGGTGCGCGACGCACACGCCTCGGCGTGACCTCTACGTCTCCACCGTCGCCGCCCGGAGGAGCGCGCGCCACTCCTCGGCATTAACCTCTCGCGGAGAGAAGAACTCCCTCGGGTCCCATTGAAGGAACCGGCGCTCGCCGTGCTCGCTGGTGAATTGGAAGCCGGCAGGAAGCGGATCCGGCGGGCGACCGAGCAGCCGCGGCTCGACCGCCCATCGCACGCTGAACGAATCGCGGAACACCACGGGCACCGCGCGGGGCATGTCTGGCATGGCGGGCTCCGCTCCTCCACGTCGCGCGAGACCAGACCGGTTGTGAAGATGCGCGCGGCAGGCCGTCCTGGAATCCCGGTTTCGTGACAGGAATCCCGCGATTTGTGACACGCGACGCGTCGCTAGCTTTCGACACCGCTGAGCGGTCCCATCCAATGTCCAACGGTCTTCCATCCATCGCTCGCGTCTACGGCGTCGACTTCAGCGGGGCCCGCGCTGCCGGCCGCACGACGTGGATCGCCTGCGCACGCATTCGACAACGTCGCGCGCCGCGGCTGCGGCTCGAGTGGTTGGAAAGCCTCGAGTGCCTGAGTGGCACCGCGGACCGAGACGCCGCGCTCCGTCATCTCGTCGCGCTCGTGCGGGAGTCGTCGGCCGCGCTGTGGGCGATCGATGCGCCTTTCGGGTTGCCGGTCGAGATTCTCGACGCCGGCACGACCTGGCGTGAAGTCCTGAAGTTCGTCGAGCGCTGGGAGGCCGACGGCTATGACCTGGGCCTGTGGGCGCTCGAGCGGGCCAAGGCCGCGCAGGGCGTGATGCACATCCGCCGCGAGACGGATCACGCCGCCAAGGCCCCGTTCGATCCGTATCACTACCGCATCATTTACCAGACTTTTCACGCGATGCGTGACGTGGCCGCACCGCTTTCGCGCGTCGGCGAGACGGCAGTCCTTCCCTTCCAATACCGCCGCCTCCCGCGTGCGGAGCGCGTCGTCGTCGAGACGTGCCCGAGCTCGACGCTGAAGCGCTTGGGGCTACCGCATCAGAACTACAAGCAGCCGGCCGGCGGTGCGCTGACGCCGCTGAGGCGTCGCACGCGAGCCGCGATCCTTCGCGGCCTCGCGCCGCACGTCGAGATCGACCTTCGTCACCGGCGCCGTATAGCGCGCGATCCCGGAGGTGATGCACTCGACGCCGTGATCGCGGCCGTCGGCGCGGCGTCGGCGTGGCGCCAGCTCGATCACGGATCGATCGCGCGTAGCCCGCGGATCCGGCGCGAAGGATACCTGTACTTTTAGCGTCGACTAGGTCCAGGCCGGGCCGCGTCCGAAACGGCTGTGACCGGTCGCGACCGCGGGCCGTCCGTGTCCGGTAGCGACGAGCTCGTGATCGCGTGGGACTCCAGCCGAGGACGCCACGCCCCTCCCGTCCAACGCACATGTCCACACGCACGCCTACGCCGGCGGCAACGTACTCGGCCGCGTATACCCCTCCGCCCTCCCGCCCGACCCCGCCGACGCCCGTGGGTAGCGCGCGGGCCACCGCGGCCCGGCTCGCCGCTTACACGCTCCTCATTCTGTTCTTCGAGCTGGCCTTCATCCGCTACACGGCGGGTTACGTGCGCGTGTTCGGGTTCTATCTCAACTTCGTGCTGATCGCTGCGTTCCTGGGGATGGGCGTCGGTCTGCTGCGCGCGGACGCCGCGCGGCGCGTCAAATGGCTGGCGGTGCCCGCGTCCCTGCTCTTGATCGGCGGCGTGACGTACCTCTCACGCGCCCACATCGTCGTGCCCACCGGGACCACCGAGTACCTCTGGGCCATCTTCCTCGACGGCGGCGCCGGGCGTCGCGGCATTCCGCTGATGTGGGCCGTCGCTGCTCTGTTCGCGCTCGTTGCGCTGTTCTTCGTGCCGCTGGGCGCGCTGATGGGCGCCGAGTTCGCGAAGCTGCGGCCCCTGCGGGCGTATTCCGTCGACCTCGCCGGTAGCCTCTTGGGCATTGGCGCCTTCGCCGCGCTGAGCGCGGCTCGACAGCCCCCCGTTGTGTGGTTCGCCTTCGGGTTCGCCGTCTGGGTATTGACGTCGCTCGACGACTGGCGCTACGCAATCGCCGTCGGCGTGACGGCCGTCGCCGCCACGTTCGCCGCCGCGACGCCCCCGTCCGGACACGAGTACTGGTCTCCGTACTACCGCATCGGAGTCGTGCCGGGCCCGGTCGGCCACAACGTCCTTGTCAACGGCGCGTTTCATCAGGTGATGCTCAATCTCGACGGAGCGCCGACCCGCGACCCGAACACCGCAAAGGTGCGAAGCGGGTACCTGCGGCCGTACGGATTCGCCGCGCACGTCGACACCGCGCTCGTCGTCGGCGCGGGCACGGGCAATGATCTCTCGATCCTGCTGCAGCTCGGCGCGAAGCACGTCGACGCGGTCGAGATCGACCCCGTGATCATGGACCTCGGACGGGCGGCCCACGCGCAGCGCCCGTACGACGACCCGCGAGTCCACGCCCACGTCGACGACGCCCGCGCCTTTCTCCGGCGCACGCGGCAGAAGTACGACGTCATCGTCTTCGGCACGCTCGACAGTCAGACGCTGTTGTCCGGGATGAGCTCCGTCCGACTGGACAATTACGTCTACACGGTCGAGTCATTCCGGTCGGCCAGAGACCGCCTCAAGCCGGACGGTACGCTGATCGTGTACCACATGTCGGGGTTCAAGCACATCGCGGCGAAGATCTACCAGATGCTCGCGGAGGCCTTTGGAGCGCCGCCGCGCGCGATCGGCGCCCACTACCTGCTGTTCAATCACACGTTCGTTGCGGGGTATGGTGCGCGCGGCGCGCCCGAGCCGGAAGCCTTCCTCGAGCTGACGGCGGACGTCACGCGGCCGCACGACGACTGGCCGTATCTCTACTTGGACAGACCGTCGATTCCGGCGCACTACGCGATCGCGCTCGGCGCCGTGCTCTTGATCTCGCTCGGTCTCCTCGCCGCGGCGGGCGGCGTGGGCGTCATGGCGCGCGGCCTGGACGGCGTGATGTTCCTCATGGGCGTGGGCTTCCTGCTCGTGGAGACGAAGAGCGTCACCGAGATGTCGCTCCTGTTCGGGTCGACGTGGAAGGTCAACCTACTCGTGTTCTCGTCGATCCTCGCGACCGTCCTCGCCGCGAACGTGGTCGTGCTGCGCCGCAGGAGGCTTCCGATCGAGTGGCTGTTCGCAGGGCTGTTCGTGTCGCTCGTCGGGGCCTATCTCGTACCAGCGAGTCGACTGCTCTGGTTCGGGCCGGCCGGCCAGTGGGTCCTCGGCAGTCTGATGGTGGCGCTGCCGGTGCTGTTCGCCGCGCTCATCTTCTCGACGCTCCTCGGTCGACGCGAAGACGCGACCCGCGCGCTCGCGTACAACCTGCTCGGCGCAGTGGTCGGCGGCCTGTTGGAGTACGCCTCTATGCTGGGCGGGATCAAGGTGCTCTACTTGATCGCCGCCGCCGCGTACCTCGGAGCCGCGCTGCTGGTGCGGCGTGAGCGAGCGACTCAGGCGGTCTGAAGGGATGGGCACGGCGGTCGGACGGCGAATCCCGAGCACTGTCCCCTCCCACCCGCCTCCTCCTCCCTTTCTTTAACGCGCGCAACGAGTTAGGATGACAGGTTCCCGCGGCGCGCGTTGGTGTTCGGCCGCGCCTTGCCCTCCCCCCGCCCGGCAACTGCGGGGGGCGACTCTGCGACCACAGGGAGATTGCCACGTATGACCGCACGCCAGTACGAGGTCGTCTATATCTTCGAGTCCGGACTCGAGGATGCGGCGATCAACGAGCGCCTCACCCGCTACGCCGGCCTTCTCGGGTCGCCGCCCGACATGCAGCTCGACCACTGGGGCCGGCGCCAGCTCGCCTACCAAATCGGACCCCGCGAGGCCGGTTATTACGTTGTCGCCCGCTTCACGGCGGACCCCGACGTGCTTCCCGAGTTCGAGCGCGCGCTGAAGCTCGACGAGGGCGTTCTGCGCTACCTCATCACGCTGTACGAGCGCGAGCTCGGTGCCCCGCCCGCCGCCGAAGGTGACCTGGCGCTCGCCGGGCGCCGACGTGACGACGAAGACGAGGATGAGGAGTAGCCAATGCGACGCCCACAAAAAACCTGCCCGTTCTGCGAGACGCGGGTGCGATTCATCGACTACAAGGACGACCGCTCACTGGGGCGCTTCATTACGGACCAGGGGAAGATCCTTCCCAGCCGGCTGAGCGGTGTCTGCGCGCGCCATCAGCGGCAGCTCGCGACTGCGATCAAGCGTGCCCGGTATCTCGCCCTCCTCCCTTACATCCGCAGCCACACAAGCTGAGCGAGGCGTGACCACCCCGGTGGAGCCATCGCCGGCGCCGGCCGAGCCGCCTACCGGCGGCCGGCCGCCCGCGGAGCGGGGGTGGTGGCGACTCCTGTTGGCGCTGGCGGCGTTTCTGCTCGTTCCGGCGTTGCCACAGTTCCGGGCTGTCCTGCCCGTCGAGCATACGATGGTTCTTGTGGTGCCGGCGCTCGCCGCCTGCTGCCTCGTCGGGTGGTGGGCGGGGGGTCGACTCCTGCTCGCGGCGATCTGGGTCGGCCTTGCCGTGCTCGTCGCCGTCCAGACACCGGCGGCCCCAAGCGTCTACCACAACCTCGCCCGGGGCTGGAGTCTGCTGCTCGCGGGCGCCTTCGGTCTCGTCTGCCTCTTCGGGGCGCGTCGGCCGTTCTTCCCAAGAGCGCTGACCTCCTTGACGGTGGCGTTCGGCCTCGCGTTCGCGATGAGCGCTTTCGGTCCGATGACGGGCGCGCAAGTGCGCGAAGCCCTCGGCGCGGAGTTCGGCCGCCGTAACGCCGAGACGGTGACGACGATGCGCCAGATCCTCACCAATTACTCCGGCCCTTGGCGGCGGTTCGTGTCGCGCGTCCCGCGGGCTGCCGACGCGCCGGCGGAGATCGAGCGGCAGCTCGGCGCGCTGTCGAATGCGGGCGTCGAGGTCTTCCCGGCCCTACTCGCGCTCGAGTCGCTCGGCGCGCTTGCCTTCGCGTGGGCGGCGTATCATCGGCTCGGGCGGACGCGCCTCGGCTCACCGCTCGGTCCGCTGAAGGATTTTCGATTCAACGACCAGCTCGTGTGGGGGCTGATCGTGGGCCTCACGATCGTCTTCCTCCCAACGCTGGCCGGCCTTCGCACGGCCGGCAGTAACCTGCTCGTCTTCTTCGGCGCCCTCTACGCGCTCCGCGGCCTCGGCGTGCTCGCGTGGTTCCTGGCACCGGGGGCGCTCGCCGGTGGCCTGACGGTTGGCTTGGCCATGCTCCTATGGCCAGTACTCAATGTCATCGCCGTGCTCGGCTTCATGATCCTGCTCATCGCCGCCCTGGGGCTCGGTCTCGGGGACACCTGGGCCGACTGGCGCCGCCGGCCCCGGCCAACCACGTAACCGTTCGGGGAACAAGTCATGGAAGTCATTCTTCGACAAGCAATCGAGAACCTCGGCAACCCAGGCGACGTCGTGACCGTGAAGCCCGGTTACGCCAGAAACTTTCTCCTTCCCCGGGGCCTCGCGTACGAGGCGACGCCAGGGAACCTGAAGCGCATCGCCACGGAGCGGCAGCGTCTCGAGGCGGCGGAGAGCACGCGGCGGGACGCCGCCAAAGAGCTCGCAAAGCGCATCGAGGAGGTGTCACTCACGTTCGCGGCCCGAGTCGGCGAAGAGGGAAAGCTCTTCGGGTCGATCACCGCGACCGACATCGCTCACCAGCTCGAGGCGCAGGGTGTTCAGGTCGAGAAGCGGCAGATCGACCTGCACGAGCCGATCAAGACCCTTGGTGTGTTCAGGGTGCCGATCCGCCTTCACGCGGACGTTCGGCCCGAAGTGAAGGTCTGGGTGATCAAGCAGTGAGGACAGGGTGGAGGGTAGAGGGTGGAGGGTAGAGGGAAATACGGAATCGGGCCGGCGAAGTTCGCCGGCCCGTTGTCTTCCGCGGCCCGTCCAGCCTCCACCCTCCGCCCTCCACCCTCGTTCGCCGTGACCTCCCTCACAGGCCGTCTCGCGCAGCCCGAGCGATGTTGTTCCAGACGCAGTTCCGCGTCCTTAAACCGCCAGGGCTGGCGGCGCCGGTGCTCGCGGTCGACCGTGATTGTGCGCGGCAGCGATTTCGATCCGCTGGCGTACGACGTGCGTAATGCAGTACGGTACGACTGAAGGCGCCGGGACCCTTTTCACGAGTCCCGGCCTACAATTCATCCAGCCCCTGGAACGGTCCTGATGCCCCAGACCTCCCAGCTTCCTACGGCAGCGCTGGTGCAGCGTGCGGCCTCTGTGTGCGCCGACAACAAGGCGGCCGACGTCCTGATCCTCAACCTCCAAGGCGTGACTGAGATGACCGATTTCTTCGTCATCGCGAGCGGCAACTCTGACACGCACGTACGCTCGCTCGCCGACCGTGTCCAGGAGGACTTAAGGAAGGAAGGCGTCGTCGCGCACCACGCCGAGGGAGTAGCGCAGGGGCGCTGGGTCCTGCTTGACTACGTCGATTTCGTCGTGCACCTGTTTCATCCCGCCCTGCGTTCGTTCTATCAGCTGGAGCGTCTGTGGAGCGATGCGGTGACCGTTCCCGTCGACCCACAAGGAGCAGGCTCGTGAGGCACCGGACCGGCGCGGCGCTCGCCGCCGCCCTGCTCGTCTTCCCCGCGCCGCTGGCGGCACAGGCGTACTTCGGCCAGAACCAGGTCCAGTACGACAATTTCCGCTGGCAGGTCCTGGAGACCGAGCATTTCCTCGTCTACTACTACCCGGAGGAGCGCGCGGCGACTGTCGACGCAGCGCGGATGGCGGAGCGGGCGTACGCCAAGCTGTCGCGGATCCTCGACCACCAGTTCCGCGAGAAGAAGCCGATCGTACTCTTCGCCTCGCGGTCGGATTTCGGGCAGAACAACGTCACCGGCGACCTCGGCGAGTCAACCCTCGGCGTCACCGAGGCGCTGCGGCACCGCATGCTGCTGTACTTCACCGGTGACTACCGAAGCTTCGAGCACGTGCTCGCGCACGAGATGGTGCACGCGTTCCAGTACGACATCTTCGCGCGCGGCAAGGCGGGGGCGGGGCTGCAGACGCTCCAGCAGTACATGCCGCCGCTCTGGTTCGCCGAGGGCATGGCCGAGTACCTGTCTCTCGGGCCGAGTACGCCGGCGACGAACCTCGTCCTGCGCGACGCGGCGCTGAACGGGAAGCTGCCGACGGTCAAGCAGATGACCGACCAGCCGCAGCGGTACTTCCCGTACCGCTTCGGGCACGCGTTCTGGACGTACATCGGCGAGCGCTTCGGCGACGAGGTGATCGGGCAGGTCATGCACGCGGTTCCGAGCGTCGGCGTCGAGCGCGCGTTCAAGCGCGAGCTCGGGGTGTCGCTCGAGGATCTTGGCGACGAGTGGCGGGAGGCGATGCAGACGCAACACCTCCCCCAGGTCGGAACGCGGGAGCGCGTCCGCACGTTCGCCCAGCCGCTACTGACGAAGAAGAAGACCGGCGGCGAGATCTTCCTCGCGCCGGCGCTGTCCAGTGATGGTAAGTACGTCGCGTTCCTGTCGAACGGCAGCTTCGCGCGCGGCGAGGTCTTCATCGACCTCTGGCTCGGTGATGGCCGGACGGGCAAGCGCATCAAGCGGCTCGTCAAGAGCATGACCAATCCCGACTTCGAGGAGCTGCGCCTGCTCTACTCCCAGAGCGCGTTCTCTCCGGACGGTCGATTCCTCGCCTTCACTGCTCAGCACAGCGGCAAGGACGTACTGTACGTGCTCGACGTTCGGTCGCGGAAGGTCGCCCGGCGATTCCGCCTGCCGCTCGAGGGCGTGACGGGGCCCAGCTTCTCGCCGGACGGGGCGCGGGTCGTCGTGAGCGGCAACCACGGCGGCGTGACGGACCTGTACATCGTCGACGTCCAGACAGGGCGCGTGAATCGCCTCACGAACGACCGGTTCGGCGACCTTCAGCCGCAGTGGTCGCCCGACGGCAAGCGCATCGCCTTCGCGAGCGATCGCGGGCCCACCGCGAACCTCGAGCTGCTTCGGGTGCCGCACTGGCAGATCACACTGCTCGATCTCGAGCGCGGAACGACGACTGTACTCCCGGGTCAATCCGGTCTGAATATCAACCCGCAGTGGGCGCCCGACGGCAAGTCGATCGCCTACGTCTCAGACCGCGCGGGGGGCGCCAACCTATACCTGTACGACCTGGAGAAGGATGAGCACTTCCAGCTCACGGACGTCGTGGGCGGCGTGACAGGGCTGAGCGAGTACAGCCCGGCGATCTCGTGGGCGCACGAGGCTGACCGGCTGGCGTTCACGTACTTCGAGAACGGCACCTACACGATGTGGACGGTTGCCAATCCGCGCGCCTTGCGAAAGGCACCGTACCGCGCGCCGGCGCCGACCGTCGTCGTAGCTGCTGCGCCACCGCTGCGAGCGGATTCCTCACCGCGGGCGCAGACGGACACCGCGGCGGCCAAGTCGGCCAGCGCCCCCGCGACCGCGGCGCCCGTGTCCGCCGCCGTGCAGGCTCCGGCGTCGGACACCGCCGTCCGCAAGCAACCGGTCATCGCGGCGGTGGACACGGCGCGCCGGCGCAACGGCACCGGCGGCGCCAGTACCGCCGCGGCGGCTGGGGACCCTACAGACACCACGTCCCCGGGGCGCCGCTCGCTCTATCGCGAGGGAGGCGAGCTGCGGCAGTCCGCCGACGTCGCGGCGTCGGGTGGTGCCGGGTCCCCGCTGCGCGGCCCCGTGTCGGTCGCACAGCTCCTCGATAGCGCGGCCATGGCGCTCCCCGACACGACGAAGTTCCGTGACGCGCCGTACCGCGTGAAGTTCCACCCCGACTACGTGTCGAGGCCGAGCATCGGCTATGCGCCCGACAGCTACGGCCGGAACGTGTTCGGCGGCACGACGATCGTGCTCAGCGACATGCTCGGCAACAACCGCCTCGCGTTCTCCGGAGAGGTGAACGGGCGGCTCAACGAGGCACGGCTCTTCGGCGCGTACTCCAACATCGGCCGGCGCTTCCAGCACACGAGCGGGCTGTCGCAGATGCCCTACTACTTCCTCTCGGACGACCGTCTCGAGGGAACGGGGACGCCTGGCATCGACATCGAGCACCAAGAGATCACGATGTATGTCGCCCGCCAGCTCTTCGGCGTCGCGGCGTACCCGTTGAACCGCTTCACGCGCGTCGAGATCGGGGGCGGGTTCAACAACATCGGGCGCCAGCGCTGGTTCCTCCAGCGCACGGTCTACGACCGGTCGCGAGCCGACCCGTTCGGCCCGCCCGACAGCGTGCGGAAGGACCCGAGCCTCACGTATCTCGATGCCCAGCTCGCGTTCGTCTCCGACAACACGCTCTTCGGGTACACGGGTCCGATCTTCGGGCGGCGCTACCGGTTTCAGGTCAGCCCGGTCATCGGGTCGTACCAGTGGGTCGAGTACATGGCGGATTATCGCCGTTATGACCCGATCATCTTCAACTTCCTGACGGTCGCGACCCGTCTGTACGCCAACGTCTCGGTCGGCCGCGACGAGACGGCGTTCCCGAAGTACATCGCCCGTCCCGATTTCGTGCGCGGCTACGACCGACAGAGTACGCTCTACACGCCGTGCATCGGCGTCGGGGCGAACGCGATGAACTGCAACGCCATCCAGTTGCTCGGCAGCCGCGTCCTCGTCGCGAACGCGGAGCTGCGCTTTCCGGTGATCAGGCAGTTCGTGCTCGGCATCATTCCGGTCGCGCTGCCGCCAATCGACGGCGTGCTGTTCTACGACGTCGGGGCTGCCTGGTCTCGAGGGCAGACGCTGTACGCGTCGCGCCCGGCGAACTTCGACGTCGCGCACCAGCGCTTCCCCGTACGCAGCTGGGGCACCGGGTTCCGCGTGAATCTCTTCAACTACTTGATCATGCGTTGGGACTACGCGATCCCACTCGATCAGCCGAATCGCAAGGGCTTCTGGACGTGGTCGCTGTGGCCGAGCTTCTGACGGCGTCAGCGGTGTGGTGACGAGCTGTGGCGTGGCGCGCGGCGACGTGGTATCGCGCGCGCACTAGTAGTCGTCGGCTAAGAAACGCGGCACCGCCCGGGGCGCGCCCGGGCGGTTCTGCTTGACCGCCGCCTCGCTGAGTGTGTCTGACCCAATTACTTTGACTGCCGTGCGCCCGCTTGCAGCGTTAGCCCTCGTGCTCGCCGCGTGCGGCTCCCCGGACCGCTCGCCCCCACCCGCCGCGCACGACGCTCACTCCGCAAATCTTCGGCGTGGTCCCGATGCGCTCGTCCTCCGCCTGCCGCGAGAGGGCGGTTTGGCACGTGTGCACGCCTACCCGGCGGTCGATTCGGTAGTGTGGACCTCCGGCGACGCCGCGCCTCCGGTGGATCAGGTCCTCGGTTTCGACGCCGAAGCAGGCCTGGTGTCATTCCTCGACCGCGCAGGCACGCCCGGCCACATCGACCTCCGACTTGGTGACGTTCGGCGCGCGGCGCGGCGTCTGAAGCTCACAAGCGCGACCTCCGCCGACGGCTACGCGGTGTTCGGGGTGGCCGGCGACGGATCGGTGGTCCGCTATACGCCCACCGGCAACTGGTCGTTCAAGCCCCCGCGCCCCGCGCGTGCAGCCTTCCCGCAGCCGGACGGCTCGCTGATCGTGCTAGCCGGCGCGCCTCGGGAGTCGGTGCTCTGGAAGGTGTTCCCGCCCGAGACCGAGCTGCTCGACACCGCGGCGGTACCGGACGTTCAGCGGACGCTTCGCACGCAGGTCGGCGACCGGCTGTACTTCGCGGTGGACGGCGGCGGCTTGACCGGCGTCCGGACGCGAACCCTCGACGTCGTCGTTCGCGACGTCCCACTCCAGGGCCCCGTCGAGGCGCTCGTCGCCACACCCAGCGGCGACCGCGTGTACGTGCTGACCAAGGATACCAAGGGCGTCCGCGTGTACGACCGCTATCGCGAACGCATCGCGGCGACAATCGAGCTGCCGGCACGTCCGGCGGACCTGCGGATGGACCCGGTCGGCCGATACCTGCTCGTGCGCGCAGCAGAAGCTGACAGCGCGTGGGTCGTCGCGATTGGCACCGACCGTCTCCTTGGAGCGGTCCCGACGGCGTGGCGCGCCGACCTTCCCTTCGTCGGTCTGGACGGGTCGATCGTGACAGCCGTTGGGGGTGACGCGGCGCTCGTCGACGGATCGACGTTGCGCGTGACGCATCGCGTGCCCGGCGGGTCTGGCGACTTCTGGTATCCCTTCCGGTGGTCGGGCTTCCGGCCCGTGCAGGACAGCACAGCGGGTCCAGCGGCGTCGGGCAGCACAGGACCCGACAGCGGTCTCGCGAACGCCGACACGTCGTCCGCCAACGCGGCCGCGGGCGCGGCTCCGGGGGACAGCGGTTCAGCGCGCGCCGACAGTGTGCCGCGGCCCTCTACCGGCGGCTACATCGTTTCGTTCGCCGCCCTCCTCTCCGAGGAGCGTGCACGAGAGACGGCCGCCCAGATCAGGGTCGGTGACGAACGTCCGCGGGTGCAGCCGACGCCTCGTGACGGCTCGATGATCTATAGAGTAATTCTCGGCCCATACCCGGATCGCGAACACGCAGAACGCGTTGGCCGCGCGTCGGGGCAACCGTACTGGGTCTACGAGGCGCAGCCCTGAGCGATGCAGGGCCCCTTCGACTGGGAGACCGAAGGCCGCCGACTCGGCGCGGCGCTCGATCACTTTCACGCGATCGTCGTCGTCGGCGACGATGACGGGTCGACGGCGAAGGTGGCCGTCGGGGTCGGGCGTGCCCAGGCCGTAACGCGGCGTGTGGTGGTCGGGGATCTCCTGGGTGGAGCGGCGCCGATCCAGGCCCTCCTTCAGCACGACGACCCGCACGGCCTCTTCGACAGCTTCGAGTACGGCATCTCACTCGGCAAGGTCACGCACGAGGTCCGCGGCGCGGGCCGCCTCGCCGTCGTGCCGTCGGGCATTGGCCCGATCGATTACCCACGGCTGCTGGCCGACCGGCGCTGGCCACGCCTCGCCGAGACGTTCCGCCAGACGGGCGGATTGCTCATCCTCGCCGCGCCGAGCGGCGCCCCGGGGATCGAGCGGCTCGTCGCGGCGACCGACGGCGCAGTCCTCGTCGGCGACACCCTTCCGGCCCACGTGCCGGCCGCGCGCGTGCTGCGAACGATCCGCGAGCCACGGCCGCGGATATCGGCGCGCCGCTCCGGCGCCGCCGTCGCGGCGACGGTCCGCTCGTGGTACCAGCGACGTCTGGTCGGGGCCGGTGTCGGCGTGGCACTCACGCTCGCGCTTGCGGGGTTCGGCGTCTGGATCGCCCAGCGGCCGCTCGACCACTCCGTCGCGCGACCGGTCACCCCGCAGGCCGACACGACGCGGACCGCGGCGGGTGTCGTCGGCAGCGGCGCGTCGATGGTCGCCGCGGGTTCCGTGACCGGCGCGGGGCGCCGCGGTGCCGTCGCCGTGCCCGCGAACCCACGCGACTCCACCCGCGCGGCAGCCTGGTCCGTGGAGCTGAAGAGCTTCGCGACACAGGCAGGCGCGGTCATGGAGCTCGAGGCACAGCAGACGATCCTGCCCGCCGCCACGTTCGCGCCGATGGTCGAGGGAGACATGCGCTGGTTCCCGCTGATCGGCGGGGCGTACACCGACAGTGCGGGCGCGGCTGAGTTGCTCAGCACTCTGCGCCAGCACGGCATGTTGCGTACACACTGGGGTCAGGTGAAGCGGCGACCGCTCGCGCTAATGATTCAGGCCGGAGTCGGGCCCGACACCGCGGCCGCCGCTGTGTCGGCGTACATCGAGCGCGGGCTCCCCGTCTATGCGCTACGCCAACCCGACGGCTCGGCCACGCTTTACGCCGGAGCGTTCGAGACGCCGGAGCAGGCGACGCTGCTCGCCGAGTCACTCCGGGCGTCCGGCCTCAGTCCGACGCTCGTCTACCGAACCGGGAGAGTCTTCTAGTGCGGCTGACCAAGCTTGAGATGCACGGCTTCAAGTCGTTCGCCGATTCGACCCACATGGTGTTCGAGCCCGGCGTGACCGCAATCGTCGGCCCGAATGGCTGCGGAAAGTCGAACGTGTCGGACGCGGTCCGGTGGGTGCTCGGCGAGCAACGCGCGCGGCTGCTGCGCGGGGCGAAGATGGAAGAGGTCATCTTCCAGGGCTCGTCCGCCCGCCGTCCGGTCAACGTCGCCGAGGTCTCGCTGCACTTCGAGAACGAGGATGGCGTGCTTCCGGTGGCGTTCCGTGAGGTCGTCGTGACGCGTCGGCTGTCGCGATCCGGTGAGAGCGAGTACTTCCTGAATCGCGTGCCGTGCCGCCTCCGTGACATCGCGGACCTACTGCGTGGCACCGGTTTGGGCGCCGACGGCGGCGTGGTCATCGAGGCGAAGATGGTCGACGCCCTCCTCTCCGACCGGCCGGACGACCGGCGCGAGCTCTTCGAGGAGGCGGCGGGTGTCGGCTTGTACCGCGATCGCCGTCGGACGACCGAGCGCCGGCTCGAGGAGACGACCAGCGACCTGCAGCGGCTCGACGACTTGATCGGCGAGGTGCAGACACAGGTCCGGTCGCTGGCTCGCCAGCGCAAGCGCGCCGAGCGGCACGCCGAGCTGACGCAGCGTCGGTTCACGATCGAGATCGCGCTCGCAGCCCGCGAGATGGAGCTGTGGCGGGGCGAGCTGACCGGGCTCGCCGCCCGCATCGCGGAGCTGCGTGAGACGATGCCGACCGTCGAGGCGGAGCGCGTCGCGGCGGAGCAGGCGCGCGAGGCCGCACACGGTGCGCGAGCCGCCGCGGAGGCGCGTCGTGCGGAGCTGTCCCGCCTCGTCGCCGAGCAACGCCAGCAAGTGCAGCAGGTGCGCGGCGAGATCGCTGTCGCCGAGGAGCGCCAGCGCAACTCGGAGGCGCGCCGCCAGCGCGCGGAGGCCGAGGCTACCGAGGGGGAGGCGTACGGTAGTCGGCTCGCCACCGACCGACGCGACGCCGGGGCGGAGCGCGAACGGCGCGAGCGGGAGCTGCGTGACGCCGAAGCGGAGCTGGCCCGCCATCGGGAAGCCGAGGAGGCGAGCCGTCAAACGCTCGCCGACGCGCGCGCGGCGTGCGAGGTCGCCGTGCGCGCCGTTCGCGAGCTCGAGGACCGCGCTCGCGTGCTCCGACTCGACCGCGATCGGACGCAGCGTGAGCTCGACGAAGCGGCGCAGCGTGCGGCGGTCCTCGAGCCGGAGCGGGTGCAGCTCGCGGACGCACTCGACTCGCTGCGGCGTGAGCTCGCCGAGGCGGTCGCGGCTTCCGAGAGCTCGGCCGCCGCCGCCGCAGCAGCGGCGGCCGAGCTGGAAGCCGCGCGGGCGGCCGACCGCGCGGCGCGCGACGAGGAGGCCGCCGCGCGTGCGGAATTGTTCCGCGCCGATGAAGCGCTGACCGCGCTGCACGGCAGGGTGAGCGCCCTCGAGGCACTGGAGCGAGAGCGAGTCGGTCTCGCCCCCGGCGCCGCGCGGCTGCTGCGCGACCGGGAACGCTTCGGCGACGGGGCCATCCTCGGACCACTGAGTGATTTCATCAGCGCTGACCGGGCATCCGCGCTCCTCGTGGAGCGGTTCCTCGGGCCGACGGTCCACGCCGTGCTCGTGCGCGATCGCGCCGCCGCCGAGGCCGTGCGCACGTGGCACGCGGAGGCGCAGCCCGGACCGCTGCTGCTGCTGCCGCTCGACGCGCTGCCGGAGCCCGCGGACGGGGCCGCGGGCGGCCTCGCGGCCTCCGTGGCGACGGCGCCCGCCGCACGCGCGTGGGTCCGCGCGCTGCTTGGTGGCGTGGAATCGGTCGGCGAGGGCGCCGGGTTCGTCGACATGCGAGGCGCGGTGTGGCTCCCCGGGACCGTAGCCGGGCCCGGCCCGCTGCGCCGGCGCGCCGAGCTGAGCGCCCTGCGCGAGGAGCTGGCGGCGGCTGAGGCGGCCCGCGAGCGCGCGTCCGCTGCGGCCGATTCGCTCCGGCAAGCCCTCGCCGAGGCGGAGCGGCGGACGGCCGTGGCGACCGAGGCCGCGGCAAGCGGACAGCAGTCGGCGCGTGCCGCCGCGGACCGGCGCGAGGATCTCGAGCGCCGCCATCAACGGGCCGAGCGCGAGCTGCGCGACGCGGAGGCGCTCGCCGAGCGTTTGGCCGCGCGGCAGCGCGAGCTCGCCGAGCGCGCGGATTCGCTCGACGCGGACGCCGCACACAACGTCGCTCGGCTCACCGAGCGCGAGGAGCTGCTCGCGCAGGCTCGCGCGCGCTTCGCCGACGCGGAGCGCGCGCAGGACGAGATCCGCGAGCAGCGGACGAAGGGGCAGGTCGGGCAGGCGCAGGCCCAGGCGCGACTCCAGGTTGCGACCGACCGCGAGCGCCGGCTCGGCGACGAGCTCACGTCAGCGGCTGCGCGGCTCACGCAGCTCCGGAGCGAGCTCACCGACCTGTCGTCTCACGACCGCGCGCTCGCCGAGCAGACGGCAGCGTGGCGCGTTGACCTCGACGTGCGGGCCGCCGCACTGGCCGATGGCGAGGCGCGGCTCGCGGCGGCCGAGGACGCTGTGCGTGCCGCGGACGACGATCTCGCCGCTGTCGAGCGGACGCTCGATGAGGCGCGCCGACGCGGCGGCGGCGCCGCCGAGGAGCTTCACCATGCGGAGCTGCGCTACACCGAACTCTCCGGTCGCCGTGCCGCCATCCGCGAACGCCTCGAGACCGAGTGGCGCCGCCCGCTCGACGACCTGCTGGCCGACGCCGCCCCCGTCGACCTCGACGAGACGGCGCTCCGCGCCGAAGGGGACGCCCTGCGCGAGCAGCTCGAGCAGCTCGGCACGGTGAACGCCCTCGCCGTCGAGGAGCACGAGGAAACCGTCAAGCGACTCGAGTTCCTGGCGGGCCAGCGCGCGGACCTCGCCGACGCGAAGCAGCAGCTGACGCAGGCGGTCCGGGAGATCGACGCGACGGCGCGCGAGCTCTTCTTCGCGACGTTCACACAGGTGCGGGAAAACTTTCGCCAGATCTTCATGTCGCTCTTCGGCGGCGGCGAGTGTGACCTCCGCCTCGAGAATCCCGAGCAGCCCCTCGACTGTGACATCGAGATCCACGCGTCGCCTCGCGGCAAGCGCACGCAGCGCATCCACCTGCTGTCGAGCGGCGAGCGGGCGCTGGTCGCGCTCTCCCTGCTCTTCGGGATCTTCCTCACCAAGCCGAGCCCGTTCTGCCTGCTCGACGAGGTGGACGCGCCGCTCGACGACGCGAACGTCGGCCGCTTTGTGCGCATGCTGAACCAGTTCAAGACGCGCACGCAGTTCATCGTCATCACGCACAACCCGCGCACGACGACGGAAGCCGCCGACGCCGTGTACGGCGTCACGATGCAGGAGCCGGGCGTGTCGTCGCTCGTCAGCGTGCGGATGCGCGGGTCGTCGGTCGAGCCGGCGGTGCGCGCCGCGCTCACGCCGCTCGATACGGCCGCGGCCGTGCCGCTCGTGTCCGAGGTCGCGCCGACGCCGGTGTGAGGCCGCGCGCGCGCGGGGCGGCGGCGTGCGCGTAACGACGCTCGGGACGGGGACGGTCGCGCTCGCCCCCGGGCGAGCGCGCGCCGGTCTCCTCGTCGAGGCCGGGCCGGTGCGCATGCTCCTCGATTGCGGGAGCGGGATCACCCAGCGGCTCGCCGATCACGGCGTCGACTGGATGGGCATCACCCACGTCGCGCTCACGCACTTCCACACCGACCACTTCGGCGACCTGCCGACGCTCGTCTTCGCCTGGAAGTACGGCGCCCTGCCCGCCCGTGCCGCGTCGGTGGACGTCTACGGCCCGCCCGGCACCGCCGCGCTGCTCGGACGGCTCGCCGACGCCTTCGGCGAGTGGCTCCGCGAGCCGGGGTTCCCGCTCCGCGTCGAGGAGATCGCTCCCGGCGGCGCCGTGCTTTTACCCGGCGAAGTGCGACTCTCCGCGCGAAAGGTACCGCACACCGACGAGAGCGTGGCATATTCAGTGGAGTACGGCCGCCGGCGCGTGGTATATACGGGTGACACCGGATACGACCCCGGGCTGGCGGAGTGGGCGGGTGCGTGCGACCTCCTCGTCTGCGAGTGCTCGCTGCCGCGCGCGATGGCGGTGCCGATCCACCTCACGCCCGAGGAGTGCGGGACGATCGCCGCCGCGGCGCGGCCCGGGCACCTCGCCCTCACCCACTTCTACCCACCCGTCGAGCAGGTCGACGTGCGCGCGATCGTCGCCGGGCAGTTCGCCGGCCTCGTGACGCTCGCGTACGACGGGTGGTACATCGAGCTCGGGGACACGTAATGCTGGTCGTGATGCAGCACGACGCGACGCGCGAGCAGGTGGACCGCGTCGTCCGCGTGATCGAGGACATGGGCTACCACGCCCGGCCGATGCCGGGCGCTCAGCGCACGGCCGTAGGGCTGGTGGGCAACGACGGACGCGTCGACAGCTCGCGCATCGAGGCGCTCCCCGGCGTCGCGCAGGTCATCCACGTCACCAAGCCGTACAAGCAGGTGTCGCGCGAGTGGAAGCACGAGAACACTGTCGTCTCCATCGCGCCGGGCGTGTCATTCGGCGGACGCGAGATCCAGGTAATCGCGGGTCCGTGCGCGGTCGAATCCGAGCGCCAGATCGTGACCGCCGCGCTGCAGGTGTCGGCCGCCGGGGCGACGGCCCTTCGCGGCGGCGCGTTCAAGCCGCGTAGCTCCCCGTACTCGTTCCAAGGCCTCGGCAAGCGGGGCCTCGAGCTCCTGCGCGTCGCGCAGCGCGAAACCGGACTTCCGATCGTGACCGAGGCGCTCGACGAGGAGGGCGCCCACGTCGTCGCCGAGTACGCCGACTGCATCCAGGTCGGCGCGCGCAACATGCAGAACTACTCGCTGCTGCGCGCCGTCGGCCGCATCGGGAAGCCCGTGCTCCTCAAGCGCGGCATGGCGGCGACGATCACCGACCTGCTGCTGAGCGCGGAGTACATTCTCGCTGAAGGAAACGAGCACGTCATCCTGTGTGAGCGCGGCGTCAGGAGCTTCGACACGTCGACGCGCAACTTGCTCGACCTGACGGCGATACCGCTCGTGCAGAAGCTCTCCCACCTGCCGATCATCGCCGACCCGAGCCACGGGACGGGCCTGCGCGACAAGGTGATCCCAATGGCCCGCGCCGCCGTCGCCGCCGGTGCCGACGGCGTCATCGTCGAGGTTCACCCCGACCCTGACGGCGCGCTGTCCGACGGCGGACAGTCGCTCTTTCCGGAGCAGTTCACCGGTCTCGTCGCGGAGCTGAGAGCAATCGCGCAGGCGATCGGCCGTGAGGTTGCGCGGGCGTCGACCGCACCCGCCGGAACCGTCCCCGCGACCGTCGGGTAGAACGAAGCAACATCATGAGAGACACGTTGGGACTTCGTTTCGCCGCCGTGGCGGCACTCGCATTCGCGGTCCGGCCTCTGCACGCGCAAAGCGTCTCGGAGACGATAGACCGCGCCGTCGCCGCCTGGTCAGCGGCGAAGACGATACGCGCGACGTTCGAGCAAACGCTCAAGAACCCGCTGACAGGTAGCGACGTCACAGCGCGCGGCGAGTTCCAGCAGCAGGGCCGCAACCGAATCGACATCCGCTTCACCGATCCGGCCGGCGATCGTATCGTCGCGGACGGGCGCTCGCTCTGGATCTACCTTCCGAGCACGACCCCCGGTCAGGTGATTCGGTCGTCGCTCGGGAAAGGCGCCAACTCAGTCGACCTCGCGGGACAGTTGTTGACGTCACCGAAATCCAAGTATCGGATCAGCGCCGCCGGCACGGCCACCGTCGGCGGCCGGCCGGCCCATGGGCTCGTACTCGTGCCGAAGCGCGAGGGCGAGCAGCCGTTCACGCGGGCAACCGTGTGGGTCGACGACCGGGACGGGTTGATCCGCCAGTTCGAGGTGACGGACCAGAGTGGAGTGATGCGGCGCGTCCGTCTCACGGCTATCCGCGTCAACGCTCCGGTTGACCCCGCGGCATTCCGCTTCACCCCGCCCGAGGGCATCCGCGTCGTCGAGCAGTAACGGCCTGTTCAAGAGCGTCAGCGTGCCCGACGAGCTTGCTCGCGCTGGCGCGCGGCCGCGCGCCGGAAGACCTCGCTTTGCGACGCGGCGCCCGCCACCATGCTGACGGCAAGCGCGACACCCGCGTCGTCGGCCAGGCGGCGGTGGAATTCAGCCCGCCTGCCGAACAGAACCCGCGCGATCTCGTAGCCAAGGAACCGCGAGACGACCGGCGCCGCGGCGTCGTAGGTCGCGCGGTCGACGTCAATCCCGCGCTGTCGCATCGCCCCGTAGAGCTCCTCGCGCATCGCGGCGGTCACCACGAAGTCCGGCGCCGTGACGCCACGCCGGCCACGTAGGGAGCGTGCGTACGCGGTGACGACCTGCCGGAACTCGGGGATCCGCTTGCCGAGGGCACGCTCGAGAGCCGCCTCGTTCGCGGTCGGGGTGTCGACCGGTGTCACGACGTCGGGCGTCACGCCGCCTCCGCCGTAGACGACTCGGCCGCCACGCGTGCTGAAGCGTGCCCGCTCTCGCGAGGTGTCCGCGACGAAGCTGCTCGGCTCCTCGCCGTCGTCCTCCTCGTCGCTGACGTATCGCGGACGGGTGATGCTGCGGCCGGACGGCGTGTACCAGAGCGCCGTCGTCAGCTTGAGCGCGCCGCCGTCGCCGAGTGGGAAGACGCTCTGCGCGCTGCCCTTCCCGTAGGTCGTCGTGCCGACGACGACCGCGCGGTCCTGATCCTGAAGCGCGCCGGCGAAGATCTCGGAGGCGCTCGCGCTCGTGCTGTCGACGAGGATAGCGACCGGCAGACTCGGGTACGGCTGCGGCGCCTGGTCGACGAAGACCTGGTTCGCGTCGCGCGTGCGGCCGCGCATCTCCACGATCTTGAGGCCGCGGTCGAGGAACAGGTCGCTGACCGCGACGCCCTGCTCGAGGAGGCCGCCCGGATTACCGCGAAGGTCGATGATGATCGACCGGGCCCCCGCGCGTTGCAGCGAGTCGATCGCGTGCCGCAGCTCGGTAGCGGCGTCGTTGCTGAAGATGACGAGGTCGACGTACCCGATGCCGTTGCCGAGCATGAGCGCGTTCTGCACCGCGTGAAACTGGATCTCGCGCCGCGTCACGGTGAACGGAACGGGCTCGTCGACGCCCGCGCGCTCGACGACAAAGTTGATCACCGTCCCTGGCGCGCCGCGCAAAGCCCGCAGGGCCTCCTCGGGCGCCCAGCCGGTCGTCACCTTGCCGCCGATCGAGATGATCCGATCGCCGGCTTGTACGCCTGCCTGCTCCGCCGGCGTTCCGGGGAGCGGAGCGACGACCGTCACCCACCCGTCGCGAACGTCGAGTTCCACGCCAATCCCCTGATAGCGCCCGGTCGTGCTCTCGGCCAGGCGCGCATACCGCTCGGAGCTTAGGTAGACGCTGTGTGGGTCGTGAAGCTCGCGGACGACGCCGCGGGCCGCGCGGCCATAGAGCTCCCCCTCCGGCAGCCGCTCCACGTAGTTGCGCGCCACGTGCTCCAGCACCTGGTCGAACAAACGCGCACGCTCGTAGACGTGCGGAGTGCGCGAGTCGAATCCCATCTGCATGAGCCAACCGCCCGAGACGAGGGCGCTGCTCAGCACCAAACTGACGAGAACTGCACGTGACCGCATCCGGACCTCACGCGAGGCGCTACGAGGACTGCCGCAAGTCCCCGGGGAAAGATTCGGGCCAACGCCGCCGTACCAGATCGGCGACGCGATCGAACACGTCGCGTACGTCGCCCCTCGCGTCAACCGGAGCGACCGGTCCGCACTCCGGGTGAGCCCGCTGCCACCCGGGATCCGCGTAGCTGGCGAAGGCGCGCGCGACCCGCTCGTGGAACGCTGAATCCGCCCGCTCGAGCCGGTCCCGACCTCCACGCCGATCGGCGCGCGCCAGTCCCTCGGCGGGCGGTATCGTGAGCAGGATCGTGAGGTCTGGCACCAGGTGACCGACGGCGAGTTGGTTCGCGGCGCGTACCTCCTCCTCCACAAGTCCCCGCCCGGCGATTTGATACGCGTACGTCGACAGAAAGAATCGGTCGAGGAGGACGATCGCGCCACGCGCCAACGCCGGCCGCACGACCCGCTCGACGAGCTGCGCCCGCGACGCCATGTACAGCAGTGCCTCCGCCGCGTCGGCGACCGCTCCATCCGAGGAGTCGAGCAGTATCCGCCGTACTTCGTCCCCGACCGGCGTGCCGCCCGGCTCTCGCGCCGCGACGACGTCATAACCCAGTCCCCTCAGCCACTCCGCCAGCAACGGCGCCTGCGTGGTCTTACCCGCCCCTTCGGGACCTTCGAGGACGATCAGCTTGCCGGCTGGACGGCTCATGGAGAACTGCTTCTGAGCTTGAGGGGCTGTGGGCTTGTGGGCTTGTGGGTCGCGGCTGCGCCGCGACGACCTCGGGGCGCCACGAGGAGCTGCGGCAGTTCCTCACAAGCTATCAAGCCCACAAGCCCACAAGCCCTCAAGTGCCCGTGCCCGTCAACCCAAAGTGATAATCGGACTAGCCGCTCCTTTCTCGATCCCTTGTAGGATCCACTCGTTCACGTGGCTCATCACTTTGTCGAAGTTCTCCTGGGCGACGACGAGCCGCTGGTAGGTTGGGTTGACCTGGACCTGGCTGAGGAGCGTGTCGAGCTGCCGTTCCATGTCCTCGGTCGGTCGCTCGCCGCGCTCGAGCATCTTGTGCGCGTTGACCCGTAGCTGCTCCATCTTGCGCAACATGTCGAGCGCCTCGCGGTCGGCGCCGAGGGCGTCGTTCGCGCGGCGCAGCGCCTGGTACTCCGCGCTCTGGCCGATGAATCGTCCGAGGTCGCGGGCCTTCTCTTCGAGCGTCATGCGTCCTCCTTGCGCCGCGCGACCACGAAGCGCTCGCGCCCGGCGAGGTCGTGTTTCACGCTTACGTCGATGAACCGTAGGTCGGCCGCGGTGAGGTTGGCCACCGCACCCGCACGTCGGGAGTCGACCTCGAGCGCCAGCACCCCGCCGGGCGCCAGACACTCGGCCGCCTGCCACACGAGCGGCGCCGTTACGCGCATCCCGTCGCGTCCGCTGACCAGCGCAACGGGCGGCTCCCAGTCCCGCACGCTCGACGGAAGCGCCAGCGCCTCTGAGCTCGCAACGTAGGGCGGATTCGAGATGACCAGCCGCGGGCGGACGTCGTCGACCGGCGCGAGCAGTGATCCGTGGCGGAGCTCCACGGGCACTCGCAGCACATTCCGCAGTTGGTGCGCGTTCCGCCGCGCGACCTCGAGGGCGTCCAGCGACACGTCCGTCCCGATCACGCGGTCGAACGCCGCTTCGCTCGCCAGCGCGAGGGCAATCGCGCCGGAGCCCGTGCCGATGTCGACGGCCACTCCGCCGTGCTGCGTGCCGACAACCGCCATCGCCACGTCCACCAGCTGCTCGGTTTCCGGCCGCGGAATGAGCACCTGCTCGTCGACGTCGAGCGTCAGGTGACGGAAGGGCGCCCTGCCAACACAATACGCGAGTGGTGCCCCCCGACCGCGCATCGCCGCGGCGCGGAGCGCCCGCGCGCGCAGTTGATGTTCGACGGACCGGGCTGCATTCAAGCTCGGCCAGAACAGGGGCACGTCGAGAAGCGCGGCGAGGAGAGCGCGCGCTTCCCGCGCCGGGTCCTCGACCGTCCTGAAGCCCGCGAGCCGCGCGCTCAACTCCTCGACCAGAGCGGCGACGTTCGCTTCCCCCGGTCGGCCGGATGTGGGCTCAACTGTCGCGTCCATCGCGCTCACCACCGTCCAGCCGCTCCTCGACTGCGGCCATGCGTAACGCGTCGACGAGTTGGCCAATGTCTCCATTCATGATCCCGGCCAAGTCGTGCGAGGTGTAATGGATGCGGTGGTCGGTCACGCGGCTCTGGGGGAAGTTGTAGGTGCGGATCTTCGCCGAGCGATCCCCGGTCCCGACCTGCGTACGCCGCATCCGTGCGCGCTCCGCCTCCTGCTCGGCGACGCGGATGTCGAGCAGACGCGCTCGCAGCACCTCCATCGCCTTCAGTCTGTTCTGCAGCTGCGAGCGTTGGTCCTGCTGGCTGACGACGACGCCGGTCGGGAGGTGCGTGATGCGGACCGCCGAGTCGGTGGTGTTGACGCCCTGGCCGCCCGGCCCGGAGGCGCGGAAGACGTCGATGCGCAGGTCCTTCTCGTCGACCTTCACGTCGACGTCCTCCGCCTCGGGAAGGACGGCGACAGTCGCCGCGGACGTATGGATGCGGCCTTGACTCTCGGTCGCGGGCACGCGCTGCACGCGATGGACGCCCGACTCGCGACGGATCGCGCCGTAGGCGCCGTCGCCGGCGACCTTGAAGATCACTTCCTTGATACCGTTCAGCGCGCCGCCGGAGAGCGAGAGCACCTCGATGCGCCAACCCTGCCGCTCGACGAAGCGGGTGTACATCCGGTACAGGTCGGCCGCGAAGAGCGCGGCCTCGTCGCCGCCGGTGCCCGCGCGGATCTCGATAATGGCGTTGCGCTCGTCCAACGGGTCCTGCGGGACGAGCGCCGGCTGAAGCTTCGCTTCGAGCTCGGCGATCGACGCCTCGAGGCGCTCGACTTCGGCCCGCGCTTCAGCGGCCAGCTCGACGTCGTCAACAGAAACGAGCTCGCGCGCCTGCGCGAGCTCGTTCTCCTGCTTGCGAAGTCGGGCAGCAAGCTCTACGAGCGAAGCGAGCTTTCGATGCTCGCGGCCGAGGTCGGCCAGCCGCTGAGCGTCCCGAAGGGTTTCCGGTGCCGAGAGCGCGCGCTCGACTTCATCTGCTCGCGCGAGCGCCTCGGCGAGGCGGTCGCGAAGGCTCAGCTCTGCTTCCCGTACTTGGTACGGAACCGCTCGACCCGGCCCGCGCTATCGATCAGCTTCTGCTTACCGGTGAAGAACGGGTGGCAGACGTTGCAGATGTCGGTATGGATCTCCGCCTGGGTGGAGCGAGTTTGGAACGTATTGCCGCAGGCGCACCGGACGGTCGCGGTCGCGTACTGCGGATGGATATCGGTCTTCATTGGAGCCTCGAAATCGACGGTGAACTACAGCGTGGCAATTTAACCAGACAGCGGTGTAAAAGACAAGGCGACAATGATTTGCCGGTTTGACAGCGGGTCGTGAGCCGCCTAACTTCGCCGTCGGCCGCCGGGCGGCGGCCAGGGTTGCCTTCCCCGCGCCCCGCTCGTCCCCCCGGGGGGCTGCGCCGGCCGCGCGCCGCGCCCGCGGCGCGAGCACTCCGAGCTTCCGGTGACGACAACTAACACAGCTACCACGGCTTCCAGCATTGTTGACTTCCTCGCTTCAGTCCCGCTGCTGAGCGGCCTGGACCGCGGGGAACTACAACGCTTCGCTGAGGTGACCCGGGAGAAGGCCTATCCCCGCGGCAGCGTCATCCTGTTCGAGAACGACCCTGGCGACGCGCTGTTCATCGTCCGCGAAGGCCGAGTAAAAGTCGTGCTGATCGGCGAGGACGGCCGTGAGGTCATCCTGGGCGTGCTCGGCGTCGGCGACCATTTCGGAGAGCTGTCGCTCATCGATAATCAGCCGCGCTCGGCACACGTCATCGCGATGGAGGACGCCAACCTCCTCGTCTTGTACCGCGACGATTTCCGCCGGCGTGTCGAGACGAGTCCGGTGGTCGCGCTGGCGCTGCTGACCGAGCTCTCGCGTCGGCTGAGGCGTGCGGACGAGAAGATCGGCGGGCTGGTGCTGCTCGACGTGCCCGGACGCATCGCGCGCCTTCTCCTCGACCTCGCCGAGCAGTCCGGCAGCCCGACGATCGAGAAGCCGCTCACGCACCAGACGATCGCTCAGATCATCGGCGCGAGCCGCGAGACGGTCTCGCGCGCGATGAAGGAGTTCCAAGACGCCGGCTGGATCACGGTGCAGCGCCGTCGGATCAGCGTGGCGGACGTCGCCGCGCTCCGCCAGCGCGCGCACAGCCGCGTGTGAGCCTGCGCCTCCAATTCTGGGGTACGCGCGGCTCCATCCCGAGTCCCGGCCCGACCACCGTACGCTACGGCGGGAACACTCCGTGCGTCGAAGTTCGCACGTCGGCGGGTTGGCTCATCGTCCTCGACGCCGGCACGGGCATCCGCGAGCTGGGGCGCTCGCTGATCGAGCGCGCGAATGGGGCGCCGATTCGCGGCGACATCTTCCTCACGCACGCCCACTGGGACCACATCCAGGGCATTCCGTTCTTCGGCCCGATCTTCCAGCGCGGCAACCATTTCACGATCTGGGGCTCAAAGTCCCTCGAGCCGACGCTCGACCGCGTAGTGCGCGGGCAGATGTCGCCGGCCGTCTTTCCGGTCGCATTCGATCAGCTCGACGCGACGATCGACTTTCGCGAGCTCGTCGAGGGGCAACGCTCCGTCAACGGCTACGAGGTGCGCGCGTTCGCCGTGCGGCACCCGGGCGGCGCGCTCGGATACCGCTTCGCGGAAGGCGGGAACGGGACGCCGGCGCTCGTCTACATTTCCGACAACGAGCTTGGCCCGGGCGCGACGTATGACACCCGCGCCGATTGGCGGCGGGATCTGGTGGACTTCGTGCGCGGTGCGTGCGTGCTCGTGCACGACACGACATACACGGCGGAGGAGTACGCGCGCCACCGCGGCTGGGGGCACTCGACGTACGAGGATGCGGTCGAGCTGGCGCTCGACGGGGACGTCGAGACCCTGGTACTGTTCCACCACAAGCCGGAGCGCACGGACGACGAAGTGGACCAGCGGCTAGCCGAATGCCGCGCGCTCGTCGATCGTCGCGGCGGACGGCTCCGGATCGTCGCGGCCGCCGAAGGCCTCGCCCTCGCCGTCTAACGGCGCCGATGCTGACCAAGCCCTTGATCCTCCTCGCCCACGGGCGCGTCGTCGGAAACGCGCCGCTCGGGCAGTCGGACGACGGCGCCGAGCTGCGCCGCGTGCTCGGCTTGCCGCGCGCGGCGGCGCTCGACCCCGAGCGGCCGACGGTGATCCTCCTCGACCGCACGCTTCTCGCCGGCGCCGGCGCCGGACGAGCGCAGTTGGCGGAGCTCGCGCGCGTCGCCGCGATCATTGGCGTCGGGGACCCGGGCCAAACGGAGCCGCCGCCGGGGCTGCCCACGGATCTGCTGACAAGCTACCTGCCCGGCGACGCGCCGGCCCCCCTGGTCGCGACGCAACTGCGCGGGGCGGTCCGGCACGCCGCGGCGCTGGTCGCCGAGCGCCGCGCGCGCGACGACGAGGAGCGCCATCACCGCGAACTCGTGGAGCTCAGCCGAATCGGCGTCGCGTTGTCGACAGAGCGCGACCTGCTGACGCTCCTCGAGATGATCCTCACGCAAGCACGGCGGATCACGAGCAGCGACGCCGGTTCACTGTACCTCGTCGACCGCGACGACGACGGGCAGCCGCGAGAGCTTCGATTCAAGTTCGCGCAGAACTTCACGCTTCCCGACCTCCCGCTGACGGCATTCGCGGTGCCGTTCGACAACACGAGCCTCGCCGGCTACGCGGCCTCCACCGGGGCTCCGCTCGTCCTCCCGGACGTGTACCTGCTGCCGGCGAACGCGCCATATAAGCTCAATCGCAGCTTCGACGACAAGTTCGGGTACCGTACGAAGTCGATGCTCGTGATCCCGATGCGCTCGCACCGGGACGAAGTGATCGGGGTGCTCCAGCTCATCAACCGGAAGCGATCGGCCGACGTCCGGCTCCCGTCACCCGAGATCGTGGAGCAGGAGGTGCTGGCCTACGACAGTCGCAGCGTGGAGCTGGTGAGCGCCCTCGCCTCGCAGGCGGGCGTCGCGGTCGAGAACAGTCTGCTCTACGAGGACATCGAGCGGCTCTTCGAGGGCTTCGTCACCGCCGCCGTGACGGCCATTGAGCAGCGAGACCCGACGACGTCCGGCCATTCATCGCGCGTCGCGACGCTGACCGTAGGCCTCGCCGAAGCGGTCGACCGGGCAGGCATTGGCCCGTACCGGAGCCTCCGCCTCTCGCGCACGGAGCTGCGCGAGATCCGCTACGCTGCACTGCTGCACGACTTCGGCAAGGTCAGCGTCCGCGAGCACGTGCTGGTGAAGGAGAAGAAGCTGTACCCGTGGGACCTCGACATCATCAGGCACCGATTCGCCTACCAGCTCCAGGCGCTCGATCTGCAGTTCGAGCGCGAGCGCGCTAACTACCTCGCCGAGCACGGCCCAGCCCAGTACGCGGAGGCCGTCGCTGAGCTCGACCGGATTCGCCGCGAGAGCAAGGGGCAGCTCATCCGCTTCCTGGACGCGATCGTGAGCGCCAACGAGCCCACGGTGCTTCCCTTCGGGAACTTCGACGAGCTACGGGAGATCAACCGCCGCAGCTACGTGGACTTCGACGGCGTCGAGCGGCGATTGCTGCGCGACGACGAGCTCAAGTTCCTGATGGTCCGTCGGGGTAACCTCGATGACAACGAGCGTCGCGAGATCGAGTCACACGTCACCCACACGTATCGGTTCCTGGCGCAGATTCCGTGGACGCGCGAGCTGCGGCGCGTCCCCGAGATCGCATACGGCCACCATGAACGTCTGAATGGCGCCGGGTACCCCCGACAGGTGCAGGGCGAGGAGATTCCGGTCCAGACGCGGATGATGACGATCGCCGACGTCTTCGACGCGTTGACCGCCACGGACCGTCCGTACAAGCGCGCGGTGCCGTGGGATCGCGCACTCGACATCCTCGCCGACGAGGCGAAGGAAGGGATGCTCGACGGCCACCTCCTGCAGACGTTCATCGAGGCGCGCATCTTCGAGCTCGTGCGATCGCTCGGGCCGGGCCGGGACGGGGGTGCCGTCCCCGCCAGTCTGGCGGTTTACCCCTCGGCGCTGCGCGGCACGCAGACCGGTTCGGGGGGTCGCGGCGAGGATTAGCGGCTGCGGCGAGAGGCTTTTCTCGGTTCGCCGCAAGGGCGCGGAAGAGCGCGCACGCGGACGAGCGCGGATCGGCGAACGGCGATCAGCGCGGACGGCTCCTCCAACCCTCGGGCCTCCTTACCGCCACGAGCCTGGACGATGCTTTTGGCTACACCCGCTCGGGACGCCCCTCACGCTGCCAACCCCGCGGGAGCGAGCGAGCGAGAGCGAGTGCGGGGCTCCCGCGCAGCGGGTCGTCTACTGCCCCTACCCTGTGGCCGGCCCGTCGGAGTGGGAGTAGATCCCGACACTCGCTCCGCTCATGCGGGATGACAGACCGCCCACCCCGTAGCGTCCCGGGGGTGTAGCCAAGGTCTTCTCTCGGGCCGGCGGGGGGAGCCCGGATCGCCCGGCGGAGCTCTCCGCGGCCATCGCCCTTCGCCGGTCCGCGCTCGTCCGCGTGCGCGCTCTTCCCCGCTCTTCCCCGAACGCCCTCGACTTCCGCTCCTGCCGGCGGCTTAGACCGGCGCGCCCCAGCCGCCACCGCCCGGGGTTTCGATCGTCAGGACGTCGCCGGACTGGAGCTCGACGCGGCACTTCGCGGGCAGCTCGCGACCGTTGAGTAGGTTACGCCCGCGAAGTCCCGGTGCTCCGCCCGCTGCCCCGGCGGGAGCGTGACGTCGGCGCTCGGTCAGCAGGGTGACCGTGCACCGTTCGAGCGCCCGGTAGCGACGTACGACGCCTTCGCCGCCGTGGTGAGCGCCCGCGCCGCCC